>NZ_PNCU01000016.1:0-31895 GCF_005886915.1 Pseudoalteromonas sp. S3776
GGATCTTGTATTTTGAGGGGGTGATTTTGTAAGTTGGTAGAGCAGTGGACTTTTAATCCATTGGTCGATGGTTCAAGTCCATCATGACCCACCATTCTTTATTAAGCTAAAGAGTGGTTCAATCGGCGGATTTACGCAGCATATTAATTCTACACAGAATTTAGAGCGGGTCATTAGCTCAGTTGGTAGAGCAGTGGACTTTTAATCCATTGGTCGATGGTTCAAGTCCATCATGACCCACCACTTCTAAAAAAATCACAACTTTCCCCCTTATTTTATTTAAATCAGTTTCTTATTTTTATTTATAAACAGCATGCCCAGATAGCTGTTATTTGCCCGTGTATTCTCGTATAATTTGCCGTAATTAATGCACTGTAGATGAAGTGGTCGAGAACATGAGTCTAGCTCAAACTATTATGCCTGAAGGCTATATCTTTCCTCCTAAGCCAGCGCCGTTAACTAAAGACGAGCAAGGCGAATATAAAGCACGTATTAAACAACTACTGCAAGATAAAAATGCAGTGCTGGTAGCCCATTACTACACAGATCCTGAAATTCAGGCCCTTGCCGAAGAAACAGGGGGCTGTGTTGCCGACTCATTAGAAATGGCACGTTTTGGTGCTCGCCACGATGCAGATATGATCATCGTTGCAGGCGTGCGTTTTATGGGTGAAACCGCTAAAATTTTAACGCCAAACAAAACAGTTGTTATGCCAACGCTAGAAGCAACCTGTTCGTTAGACATTGGTTGCCCTATTGATGAGTTTTCAGCGTTTTGCGATCAGCACCCAGATCGTAAAGTTGTCGTGTATGCAAACACCTCTACAGCGGTTAAAGCCCGTGCAGATTGGATTGTAACCTCATCGTGCGCCCTTGAAATTGTAGAGCACCTAGATGAGCAAGGTGAAAAAATTATTTGGGGCCCAGATAAACACCTTGGTAGCTACATTCAAAAAAATACCGGCGCCGATATGATCATGTGGAACGGCGCATGTATCGTCCATGATGAATTTAAAACAAAAGCGCTTAAAGATATGAAAGCCCTGCACCCAGACGCAGGTGTATTGGTGCATCCAGAGTCACCCGCAGAAATAGTGGCACTGGCAGATGCGGTTGGCTCAACAAGCCAATTAATAAAAGCGGCGCAAACAATGGATAACGATAAGTTTATTGTAGCGACAGACCGCGGTATTTTTTACAAAATGCAGCAGCTATGCCCAGAAAAAGAGTTTTTTGCAGCCCCAACAGCCGGTGAAGGCGCGTCATGTAAAAGTTGTGCACATTGCCCGTGGATGGCAATGAATGGCTTAAAAGCGATTGAAGAAGCGCTAATAGACCCACGCGGTAAAGAAGTGTTTGTAGATATGGAATTACGCGAAGGCGCGCTTAAGTCACTTAATCGCATGTTAGACTTTACAGCCAACATGGCTAAGTAATTAGCCTAATGTGTAAAAAACGGTTAAATCCTAAGGTTTAGCCGTTTTTTTATGCCTAAAGTAGATTGCTGGTTGATTATTAGGCACTTAACAGCACAAATTTAAAAATGCCTTGCACCTGTGTAACCTATTTCATACTATAACGCGCTGTTGCACTGCAACACCGTGGAGGAATGGCTGAGTGGCTGAAGGCGCACGCCTGGAAAGTGTGTTTAGGTTAATCCCTAACGAGGGTTCGAATCCCTCTTCCTCCACCATTATTCAATATTAGGACGCTTTTTAGCGTCCTTTTTTGCGCCTGCAATAAATTGACTAATTAACTACTAAACTGTAGTTATACTTGTTAGTTAAAAAGTTAAGTGTGGTTTGTGATAGAAAAAGCTTTAACCACTTTAAAATCACATGCAACAAAAAAATCTGTGCGTCTTATTATTTTAATCTGTGATATTTTCCCACCATTACTAATCCCCTATAAAATATTTAAGGAAGATCTATGCTTAATAAGTTAGTTTTTAACAATGGCGAGATAAGTGATAACTTTGCCAGCGTATTACTAAGTCATGACGATTTTAATCAGATTACTGTTTTACAGGTTTATAAACACTATGAATTGGTTGTTTGCTCATGTGTTGAGGTTTTAGATCCGGACGATAAAACACTCGTAGGAAAGGAACTATTTAAATTAGTAGAAATAATAGACTGAGCGCAGATGAGCTTATTGCTTTTTTACGAGGCGATGAGATAAACGCAGATAATGAACTTTATGAGTTTGAGTCTTGTGCTTGGTTTGAGTGGAGAAGTACAACAAATGATTGGGTAAGTGCTCCTTTTGGTACTTTATTTGAGCATGCAGAGAAAAACATTGAATTACTAAATCAATTGAAAGATTAAAATTATAGGACAAGGAATAAGCTAAACTATAGTTTTATGTCACTAACTAAATTAAATACCCTAAAACTACGTCACGTTTTTTAGGCTAACATTAGATTCCTCTGCATCAAATACAAGGTAGCTTACGCGTATGAACTTACGAGTTTTAAAACACAATTTAGTAATATGTACAGTATTAGCAGGCGCCTCCCTCCCATCGTACGCTTCTTTTAGTGGGCTTACAGAGCAAGACGAATTTAATATTAAGCTAAGGTCAATTTACTTTGACCGTGATTACGATAACGACGCCAGTGACGACTCAACCTTTGCACAAGGTATAGAGCTAAATTACCAGTCAGGCTATTTTAATGACTTAATTAGCTTTGGCGTGTCTAACTATACCGTACTTAATTACAACTCAACTGGCAGCGCACAAAATAATATTTTACCCGCTGGGGATGAAAAAGGCGGCGTTGACGATAGTTTTTCTAAATTTGGTCAATATTTAATCGATGTTAAACTTGGCGACAATGGCCATGTAAAAATAGGCGGGCAAAAAACCAAAAGCATGCTGTTAAAAAGCTCGGGTAGCCGCGCAATTCCCAATACTTTTAGAGGCGTATTTGGTGACTACACGTTTGGTAATACCAAAGTATATGGTTACGCCTACGATAAATGGAATCGCCGCCACGATGACAAGTGGGAAGATTTTTCTACCGACCAGTCAGATAACGGCGCAATTAGTGTTATTTGGGGTGTGGGCGCAAGCTACAAAAAAGATGCGCTAAAAATAGACGCGGAGTATTTAAACTCTCATGACTACTTATCAAAGCTTGGGCTTAAAGGCAGTTACGCTATTAAGCTCGATCAAAGTAAGTTAACCCTTTCAAGTGGCGTATTTACCTCACAAGACGATGGCGATCTATTTGTAACCGGCGCAGAGGGTGGCGATTTAGATGATGAAGATGCAATCGATGCGGTTTCAGGTGTTACTAAAAGTGAAAACGATGGTTTTGCCTATTACCTAGATGCCAATTGGAAAAAAGATATTTGGACACTAGGCGCCGCATTTACCAAAGTGAACGATGCTTGGATTGAAGATAACTTTAGTGGCGATCACGGGACTAACCCGTTTCCCACGCGCTCATTAATTGGCGCCGATTTAACAAACCAAAATGAGGCAACTTGGCAGGCTCGCTTAGGTGTTGACCTAAAAGCAGTGGCACCCGGTTTAACCACGAAATTTTATTACACCAGCGGCAGCGATGCAGAAAATTCAAGCTTAGGTAAAGCAGGTGGCACAGCCGATGAAAAGTATTGGGCCATTGATACACGCTACAAAGTAGCGGCTGTAAAAGGCTTAAGCCTACGTTGGTTATTTTTAGATTACACCACAGATGAAACTGGCAGTGTTGATGGTGTAAAAGGAGACAGAGCAGATCATCGCGTATATGTAGATTACACTATTAAATTTTAAGAACTACACCTTATTAAAATTTCAAAAGTAGAGATAAAGTTACACTATTAAAAATGCGGCTAAGTTGTATTCGTTTAAGCCGCATTTAAAACTGCCCCTAAATTAATACTTTCTCTTTTTAGGAATTTTTAACTGGCTTTCAAATTCATCAGGAAAAAGCACCGTGCCGTCGTCCTCTTCGGTAGGGAACACTGCAATCAGTAAGTCGTCTTCTTCGAGGCCGGGTGTCCAGCGGCTAAACCAATCTTTAGTAGGAATGGCCTTTGGTGTACAGCCTTCCCATTCGCCCGTGGCCCAAGCTTGTGCAAAATCGCGGGTTGGCCACACGGGTACACAGTCGTCATCTTCGTTGGCAAGCATTACGCAACCATCATCGTCGTTTAAAATCCATACTTGCTTGTACTGTTGTACGGTTTCAAACATAAAAGCGAGTCGTTTTTTTGCCCCTAGCCCTAAAATTACGGTTTGTTCTTCAGTCGCATTTGCAGTTGTCATAGTTGGCTCACTCTTTATTGCTTCAAATTTGAATTTTACTGTTACCAGTATATCGAGTTATGTGACAGTGTGTTGAAAAATTATTATTTAAATTCATCGTTGCAGATCTAATTTTAAGATTGAACAGTATAAGCTCTCATTAATTTGAGCGAGCATTCAAAATTGCCCTTGAATGTTGTTAAAAAGGCCGCATCTCAAATGCATACTCTTAATGAAGGATTTAACAATGACCACAGATTTACTGGCCCCGTATACATTAAACGATTCTCTTGAACTTAAAAACCGCGTTTTAATGGCGCCTTTAACCCGCTGTATGGCTGATGATAATTTAGTACCCACGCAAGATATGGTGGAGTACTATGCGCGCCGTGCCGATGCCGGTTTAATCATTAGCGAAGCCACTATTATTCGCCCAGATGCGCAAGGCTACCCAAATACCCCGGGGTTATTTACCAGCGAGCAAATTCAAGGTTGGAAAAAAGTAACCGACGCCGTACACGCAAACGGCGGTAAAATGTTTGCACAGCTTTGGCATGTTGGCCGTGTTGCCCATCCTCACTTTTTTGGCGGCGATGTATTAGCGCCTTCGGCAATTGGTGTTGAAGGCTCTGTACCGCGTATGCGTGAGCTTACTTACATTACCCCAAAAGCGGCCACAAAGGATGATATTAATTCACTGATAGCCGACTTTGCTAAAGCGGCCGAAAACGCCATTGAAGCGGGCTTTGATGGCGTAGAAATTCATGGCGCTAATGGTTATTTAATTGATCAATTTTTACATTACGCTGCGAATGAGCGCACAGATGAATACGGCCACACACCTGAAAATATGGCGCGTTTTGCAATAGAAGTGACCGACGCGGTTATTAATGCAGTAGGTAATGAGCGAGCTGCAATTAGGTTATCGCCAGGTGCTTATTTTAATATGGAAGAAGATAAGCGTGATAAAGCGGTATTTGATTATTTATTACCACAGCTAGATGCAAAAAAACTGGCCTATATTCATGGTGGCATTTTTGATGATAGCACCCAATTTGACTCGTTAGAGGGCAAAACAACCTCGCAGTATTTGCGTGCAAGCACTAAAACCACTCTCGTAGGTGTAGGCAGCTACAGTTTTGATGATGCAAAACAAGCAATAAACAACGACAAGTTTGATCTAATTGCGATTGGTCGCCCATTTATTGCCAACCCTGATTACATTAGCAAAGTGGCCAATAATGAAGAGCTTGTTGCTTATAGTGATGAAATGCTAGCTAAACTCTTCTAATAATTTAATATTTATATATAAATCAGCCTAGGTGTTTGTACTTAGGCTGACTTACAAATGACATAACAAAGCCATAAAATTCCCACAATTTTTTAACACCTCTGTCAATAAACTTCATTTTTGTTGTAATAATACGACACCATACTGTGCCCGCTTTCATAATTACTTTAGATAATTAAAACCAAACGGGACAACAATGTACGCTTTAACCAATAAATCGATTTTGAGCATAGCAATTGCTATGGCTGTATCAACGTCAGCTTATGCAAATGACAACGAAATAGAAGAAATAACCGTTACTGCTAAACCAACCAGTTACGCAAATAATGTGATTGAGCCTGCAATGCTTGATCAACAAACAACGGTGTCGAGTGTGTTATCAGTTATTGATAACTTACCTGGCATTAGCATAAATGAAGGCGATGCATTTGGTGGCGATGACTGGTCTACCACTATTACTATGCGTGGTTTTAGTATTGACTCAAACCAACAACAATTAGGGATGACCGTTGATGGTATTCCTAACGGTGGCTCAAACTATGGCGGGGGCGCTAAAGCAAACCGTTACCTAGATACCGAAAACCTAGCCACAGTAGAAGTAGGGCAAGGTACCTCAGATATTAAATCGGCCTCACTTGAAGCGCTTGGCGGTACATTTAATTTTGTAAGTAAAGCGCCAAGCCTTGATAAAAGCACCACTTTTGCTTACACCTCAGGTAGCCACGATGCGACCCGTTATTACGTTAAGCACGAAACCGGTACTATTTTTGATAATACACAAGCGTATGTAAGCTATTCACAAACCGATACTAGCCGCTGGATTGGCTCGGGTAGCAACGGCGGAAAAGATAACCAACACGCAGAGCTTAAATTTGTGACAACGCTTACAGGTTTAACCATTACAGGGCGTTTATCTTACGATGATGTAAGCGAGATTAATTATAATAGTGTAAGCCTTGCACAATTTGAGCAAACGCCAAAGTGGGATCAGCTAACGTGGAACTGGACCGGCATTCCACATTACGACCAAATGTTTGCCGAGGGCTGGGGTACACTGCGTGAAAATACGTTAGCGTATTTAAAGTTTGAATATGCACTTTCGCCAACATCACTTATTACAGTGAGCCCTTATTATCATAAAAACTCGGGTCGTGGCGATTGGATCCCACCGTACTTAACAACTCCAGTAGATGAAAACGGCAACCCAACTACAGAGGGCGGCACTAATGCAGGCTCTTACGGCTTTGTAGATAGCGCAGGTAATGCACTGGCACCAAACGAAGGCTGTACAGCAAGCTTAAGCTGGCCGTGGGAGTCGGGCCCGGGTTTAAACCCGGCGTGTTACGATGACACCGCAATACCTGTTATGTCGTATCGTCATACGCATTATAAAAAAGACCGCCTAGGGGTTACTGCCAACTACCAAGCTACGTTTGGTATGCACGACATAGAAGCCGGTTTTTGGTATGAGCAAAGCGACCGTGATGAGTCTCGTGATTGGCACGAAGTAATTAATGCCAGTATTTATCATCACTTTGATAGCACACCGTACTGGACTCAGTATAAAAACACCTTTGAGACCGACACCCTTAAATGGTACGCGCAAGATGCAATGGCACTTGGCGATTTTACGCTTAACGTAGGTGTTAAAAAGTACCTAGTTGATATCGAAAAGTACGACCACTACCAAAATGCCACAACTGCTAAAGTAAATAGCGATTCTGATGTGTTGTTCAGTGGCGGTATTTTGTATCAGCTAAACAATTCAACTGAGCTATTTACCAGCTACAGCGAAAATTTTGCAGCTATTAAAGACGGTGTACTTGAGCGCGATAGCTCCGATTTATCAGCCATAGAGCCAGAAACTGCTGAAAACATTGATTTAGGTGTACGTTATCAAAATAACGCTTTAAAACTGACCGCCACGGCGTATTCAATTGAATTTGATAACCGTATAACCTTTATTGCCCCTGGCAGTGATACCGGCGGTATTGATTACACAATAGGCACAAATGGCACTTACTTAAATGTAGGCGGCATTGAATCACAAGGTTTAGAGCTTTCGGCAAGTTACATGCTAAGCCCACAATGGAGCGTATACAGCTCGTACACAAATAACGACTCACAGTACAAAGGCGATGCACCCGGGTTTGAAGCCGGTGAAAAAGTAATAGACTCAGTAGATGACTTATTTGTGTTCTCGACCGATTACTTTAGCGGTGATTTCCGCTTTGGTTTATCGGCTAAATACACCGGTGAGCGCGGCGAAGTTGATGGCTATACCGTGGTTGATTTAAACGCAGGTTACGCCACCGATATAAACGCAGGACCATTTAAAGCGCTAGATGTTGCCTTTGTTGTTTATAACATTACTGATAAAAGTTACTTAGCCGGTGGTACGGGCAACGGCAGCACTTACTTTATTGGTGCGCCACGTACAGCAGCACTGACGTTATCGGCTACGTTTTAAGCCAATGAACCCGTTTTAAGCCCATCAATGATGGGCTTTTTTTATTAATAGCCATAGATTAAAACTAATGTATGGCTGTATCGAGATTTTAAAATGAAGCAGTTAGTAAAACCTATTACACATGCTGTATTAGCATTAGGGCTAGCGTTTAGCGCAAACAGTATTGCAGCCCCTTCTAAAATTTTATTTGGCTCGTGTGGGCATCAAGATAAAGACATTCCAATATTCCACACCATTAATAAAGAGCAGGGCGATTTATTTATATTTTTAGGTGACAATATTTACGGCGACACCAACGATATGACGGTACTTGCCAATAAATACCAAAAATTAGGTGCAAAACCAGGCTTTAAAACGCTAAAAGCGAATACTCCAATCATTGCGATGTGGGACGATCACGATTTTGGTCAAAACGATATTGGTAAAGATTACCCACATAAAGAGCAATCTCGCCAAATTATGCTCGATTTTTGGGGTGAGCCTAAACACTCACCCAGACGCACTCGCACCGACGGCATTTACACGTCGTATATGTATGGCGAGGATGAGCAAATCGTACACGTAATAATGCCCGATTTACGCTGGAACCGTGATGCACTTAACCACGTAAGCGAGCTTGAATATTACACCAAGCGCAAGCTTAATAACCAAGGTCCGTATAGTCCAACTGAGGTGAAAGGTGCTTCTATGTTAGGTGAGACGCAGTGGCAATGGCTTGAGCAAGAGCTTAAAAAGCCTGCAGCTATAAAGCTAATTGCCTCAAGCTTGCAATTATTACCCGATTTCACAGGGTGGGAGTCGTGGGCTAACTTTCCAGAGGATCGTAACCGTTTATTTGCGTTAATTAAAAAGCACCAAGTGAATGGGGTTATTATCATCAGTGGCGATACGCACTGGGGCGAAATATCAAAGTATCAGCAAAATCTTGATTACCCTTTAATAGAAATGACCAGCTCAGGTCTTACTGAAAAGTGGAAAGACGTCAGCCCAAATAAACACCGTGTTGGTGATTATACCCACAATGTGAACTACGGCGATTTAAGCATAGATTGGCAACAAGCAGACCCTGCCATTTCACTTAAGCTTAAAGGCATAGATGGCAAAGTGATTATGCAAGATAACTTTAGCCTTTCGAGTATTAGCCCTTATAAATAAAATGGCCTGACAAATAAAACACATAGTGATTAAAATTAATGCTGTGTGTTTAATCCACCTGCTAACTCGCTGATTTATTAGTGCCAATTTACGGATTGCGCTACCCCTGTAAATGAAAATATCTTAAACTGGTTTTACTTCAAGTAAGGACTCCAGTTGTATGCTCAATATTATTCAATCAAACCGTATGGAAGCGCTGCAAGCTCAGTTTAATCAGCTGTTAAAAGTAAACCCGCTGCAAAGCCCATTCGATAAAGAAGTGGTATTAGTGCAATCGCCGGGTATGTCACAGTGGCTAAAAATTGGTTTAAGCGAAAACCTAGGCATAGCCGCGCAGGTCGATTTTCCGCTGCCATCGAGCTTTATATGGCAGTTGTATCAGCAATTGCTACCCAATGTGCCAAAAGAATCGGCATTTAATAAGGCTAACCTTGCTTGGAAATTATTTGCAATACTGCCCAGTTGTATAAATGAGCCGCTTTATTTGCCGTTAAAAACCTATTTAGAGGGCGACCTAGACGGGCAAAAACCCTTTGCGCTGTGTGAAAAAATTGCCGATGTGTACGACCAATATTTAATGTACCGCCCGCATTGGATTGCCACTTGGGATAGCGGACAAGACGAACTTGACGATGTTGATGTAAGCATTGCCCCATGGCAGCCCGACTTATGGCGAAAGCTAGTGGCGCACAGTAAAGCACTTGGGCAAAGCCAATTTCATCGTGCCAATATGCAGGGGCAGTTACTTGCAGCCCTTGAGAATATGGATAATAGCTTACTACCTAAGCGCATTAGTTTATTTGGTATATCGGCGATTGCCAGCTCACAACTTGAGGTGTTTGAAGCGCTGAGCAAAAAAACAGAGGTGTTTTTATTCTTTTTTAACCCGAGTGAGCACTATTGGGGCGATGTGGTTGATGAAAAAACAGCAGCCAAAATAAATGCCAAATACGCCAAAATGCCGCTTTTAGAAGCGCAGCAAAAAAAACAAGCTAACCCTGACGAAGAATACTACTTTATAGGCAACCCGCTGTTATCGTCATGGGGAAAACTAGGGCGCGATTACTTTGAACAGCTCGTACAGCTTGATGCGCGCTGGATTGATGGCTTTATAGATGCATTTGACGATAGTTTACTAGGCCAAATTCAAAGTGAGATATACCAATTGGCATTTAAAGGTGAGTCGCTTACCGATAATAAAGAGTGGTTTATAAATGATGAGGGCAAGCTGCCCATTAACGACACCGACACCAGTATTACCCTAAGCGATTGCCATACACCGCTTAGAGAAGTTGAGCGCTTGCACGACTATTTACTTACTTTGTTTAATCAAAACCCGTCGCTCACTCCCAAAGACATTATTGTAATGATGCCAGATGTAGGCACGTACAGCCCGTATATTGAAGCGGTATTTGGCGGCGCGCAAAACACCAGTCGCTTTATTCCTTATGCTTTGGCCGATTTAGCCATAGAGCAAGAAAAACCCGTGCTTAGCTCGTTTGCCAGCTTGGCCAATTTGCCATTTTCGCGTTTTGGTGTATCGGATATTCTCGACTTACTGCAAGTAACCCAAATTGCCGAAAAATTTGGCCTAGAAGCGCACGAGTACGAGCAAATTCAATATTGGCTTGAGCGAGTTGGCGTAAAGTGGGGTATAAATGCCGAGCATAAAAGCAGCTTTGATTTACCCGCAATCGATTTAAATACCTGGCAACATGGCTTAAACCGTTTATTGCTAGGCATAGCCCAGCGTGATGAGCAATGCCCGTTTAACGGCATTTATAGCGCCGATGAAGTAGAGGGCATGGCGCTAGATACCCTTAATAAGTTGGTGCATTTTATTGATGTACTGCAGCGCTTTAAAGGTGAGCTAACCCCTGATGATACGCTTAGTAATAAAGCAGATATTTTATCTGAGCTCATAAATGCTATTTATTACAACGAAGGCGACGACAGTTGGGATTTACTGGTACTGCAAACTGTTTTAGAGGAGCTTAAAAAACACCATAATAATGGCGATTACGATAAAGCTGTTTCGCAGCGTATTGTAAGCTACCTTATAAAACAAGGCATTCAAGAAAAAGGCGTAGGGCAGCGCTTTTTAGTGGGGCAAGTTAACTTTTGTACTTTAATGCCTATGCGCGCCGTGCCGTTTAAAGTGGTATGTATGCTTGGCTTAAACGATGCCGACTACCCCCGTACAGTGCAGCCGATAGGGTTTGACTTAGTGCCGTATTCTAAAAAACAAAAAGGTGACCGTTCACGTAAATTAGATGACCGTTACTTGTTTTTAGAAGCTTTATTGAGTGCCCGCGACAATTTATACATAAGTTATATTGGCCGTTCGTGCTTTGACAACCAACCGCGTATGCCCTCGACCTTAGTAAGCGAGCTTTTAGAGTACATAGGCCGCAGCTTTGTGCTTACAAATAACAGCAAAAAAACGCTGCCTGAGTGTTTAATTAATCAACAGCACTTACAGCCTTTTAATAATGCCTATTACACAGCAGATACCGAAGCCGATACAAAGCTGAGTAATCACAGTTTTAATCCTATTTGGCTGCCCAGCGAGCGCATAGACGCGCAGCCGCTAACAGCCATTGATGTAACAGCGCCCGCGCAATTAGAGCTTGATGTATTTATTCGCAGTGTGTGCAACGCACAAGAGAGCTTTTACCAGCAAACATTAGGTTTACGCCTGCCCGAATTTAACGAAGTAGCAAAAGATGAAGAGCCTTTTAGCCTAGATGCGCTGCGCCGTTATTTTTACCTTGATGAAATACTTGAGGCCAACATTAATGAGCAACCTTTAAGTACAGAGCAAATATTACAACGAGGGGAGCTGCCACAAGCCAATGTGGGCAGTTTAGTGTATGAGAGCATGGCGCATCGAGTAGATGCATTAGCCGGGCAAGTAAAAGAGCATATTAAAAGCGGCAAAACCGACCCCCTTGAGGTGTCTTTGCGCATAGAAAACACCATCATTGAGGGCTGGCTTAATCATATTTATCTTCAAAAACAAGTGTTTTACCGAAGTGCCAGTATAAAGGCCAAAGACTTAATTAAAGGCTTTATATATCACCTTGTTGCACAAAGTATGGAGCAAAATGTAGAAACCTTATTACTGGGGCTTGATAAGCAAATTAGCTTTGCACCGCTGAGTAAACATGAGGCCGATACCTTACTCAGTGATTGGTTTAAACTGTATAAAGCGTTGCGAAAAGAGCCGGTGGCATTTTATCCGGTAAGTGGCTATGAGTATGTTAAAAGTGGTGGCGATATTGGTAAAGCCATTAGCAAGTTTAACCCACAATACATAGGGCGCGGCGAGGGCGAAAACCCGTATATTCGTTTAACGGTGCAATCGCTCAATGACTGCCAAGAAGAATTTATTAAGTGGAGCGAAAAATTACTCTCCCCATTACATGCCCATGCAAAGGAGAGTGACCATGCAAGCGCTTAATCCGCTAACAATGCCATTAAAAGGGCAAAGTTTAATAGAAGCCAGTGCGGGTACAGGTAAAACCTACACCATTACCGGGCTCTATTTACGTTATTTATTAGGCTTACAAATACCTGGGCAGATAAATACCCCGTTAAGTGTTGAGCAAATACTTGTGGTTACCTTTACCGATGCTGCAACACAAGAAATTAAAGACCGCGTACGCAGCCGAATTATTGCTGCGCGCGATGCATTACTTGGTCAAAGCCCAAACGATGAATTAATAGCAGGTATAATAGCCGCAGTAGATGACAAACACCGCGCCTTTGATTTACTCGATGCCGCGGCTAAATCTATGGACGAAGCCGCTATATTTACTATTCATGGCTTTTGCCAACGCATGTTAAAGCAACACGCGTTTGAATCAGGCGTTGCCTTTAACCTTGAGTTTATTTTAGATGAGCGCGATATCCTACTCGACACGATTAAGGATTTTTGGCGCGCCTTTGTATACCCACTTAATAAAGAACGCACTGATGCCATTTTAGAGGTGTTTGCAGCCCCTGAATCGCTATTTAGCCAAGTCAGTAGCGTGCTAAATAAAGCCAATGCGAACATAGTACCGCAAATAAACTTAGATGACGTATTTAAAGCTCGCGATGAGTACACTGCTAAAGTACCCGCTTTTAAAAAAGCAGTGCTGGAGCAAGAGTTTATAGCTGCAATAAAAGGTTCGGGTTTAAGTGGCTCTAAAACACCTGGGCGAAAAGGCAGTTTAACGGCCCTAGAAGCATTTTGTTTAGGTGATGAGTTATTTTTTGAATTTGGCACCAATAAATACTCGTTTGAGGTGTGGAGCAGCGAAAACTTAAGTGATGCCAGTAACTATAAAAAAAATCAGCCATTATTTAGCCACCCTCTGCTTAGCTTGTTTGATGAGCTTAGCGCACTTAATACTAAAATTAATCAGGGCCTTAAAATTGCCGTTGTACAAACCGCGGCTCGGTGGGTTAAACAGGCAATTGTAAAACGTAAGCAAGAGCAAAGTGTGATCACCCCAGATGATTTACTGACTAATTTACACAGTGCTTTAAATGCCGAGCAGGGCGAGGCTTTATCGCAAAAAATAGCGCAGTTATTTCCTGTTGCCATGATTGATGAATTTCAAGATACCGACCCCATTCAGTATGGCATTTTTAGTAAAATATACGGCCAAGAAAACACCACACTGGCCATGATAGGTGACCCAAAACAGGCTATTTATGGCTTTAGGGGCGCTGATATTTTTACCTATATTGGCGCAAAAGAGTCGGTAGAGTCTGAGCAGCAATTTACGTTAGGTACTAATTTTCGCTCAAGCACCGATATAGTAAACAGTGTAAACAGCTTGTTTTCTAAACATGCCAATAGCTTTATATATAACGATGCCATACCGTTTAACGCAGTAGCAGCAAAAGGCAAAAAAGCCGATGAAACATTTACAATAGATGGCAAACCTGCCACCGCGTTTGAATTTAATGTATTTGTAGATGACGCTGCAGATGAAAAAAACAAACCCACCAGCAAAGGCGTTGGGCAAGGGCATTTGGCCAGCTATTTTGCTAATAAAATAGTGACATTGCTTGAGCAAGCCGAGCAAGGTCGAGCGCGCATTGGTAAGCATAAGGTGACCGCAGCCGATATTTGTATATTAGTGCGCGACCGTGTAGAAGCGCAAATAATGAAAAAAGCACTGAGCAATGCCAATATTGCGAGTGTGTATTTATCGCGTGACAGTGTGTTTAGCCAAGAGCTTAGCCACCATTTACTTAACTTTTTAACCGCATTGCATGGGCAATATAACGAGTCGTTACTGCGCGGCGTATTAGCAGGGCCATTATTTTGTTTAAGCTATAACGAAATTTACGCCCTTGCTGAGGATGAAAATAAATGGCAAGAGCACTTAAACTTTTTTGCGCAACTTAGCCATATTTGGAACAAACAAGGCGCAATGGCCATGCTTGAGCGCTTGTTAAGTCATAATCAGCTGAGCGCCAAGTGGCAAGGGCTTGGCTATAACGTTGAGCGATGGTTAACCGACTTCAGGCACTTAGGTGAAATACTGCAGCAAAAGCAAATAGAGTTAGAAGGTACGTTACGTTTACTGCGTTGGTTTGCTCAAAAGGTTAGCCAGCAAGATGGCGAAGCTGTGCAAGTACGCCTAGAGAGTGATGCCAACTTAGTTAAAATTGTGACTATGCATGCCTCAAAAGGGCTCGAGTATCCGCTGGTATTTATGCCTTTTGCCAGCGGCTATCGCGAAACTAAAGACGCGCTTTATCATCAAAATGGCCAGTTAGTTTACGATTTAAGCAAAAACGAAGACGCCTTAGCACAAGCCGAGCAAGAACGGTTAGCTGAAGACTTACGCTTACTTTATGTTGCGCTTACACGCGCGGTACATTTTTGTGCGCTTGGG
Source organism: Pseudoalteromonas sp. S3776 (assembly GCF_005886915.1). NCBI lineage: Bacteria > Pseudomonadati > Pseudomonadota > Gammaproteobacteria > Alteromonadales > Pseudoalteromonadaceae > Pseudoalteromonas > Pseudoalteromonas sp. S3776. The sequence continues at coordinate 15,074 of NZ_PNCU01000016.1, forward strand.
GTGTATAACATAGGGCAAGGGCAAAGTAGCCGTTTGGCTATACAAAGTAGTGCATTAGGGCATGTGTTATTTGCAGGGCTTGAGCTTACAAGTAGCCAAACGTGGCGTACCCACTTAAGTGAATTTTGCGACGCTCACGCTGAAATGCGTTATCAGCAATTTACGGCTGAGCAATTGGCCGAACATGGCCAATTAACACTTAATAGCGCAGTGCAGCAAAGCCAAGCGTTAAAAGTGAATACAGTTACAGCCAACATAGAGCGAGATTGGCGAGCAACCAGCTTTAGCGCGCTGAGCTTTAAAAAGCACACCGATCATATTGAACCTGGGCGCAGCGATGAAGATCACGAAAAAGATGAATTTGCTAACAGCCAAGATGAAATACCATCGCCTTACAGTTTTCCCAAGGGGGCGAAGCCCGGAAGCTGTTTGCATGAAATTTTTGAACAAATAGATTTTACCAGTGCGCAAGTACACCCGACTAATCCAGAGCAAAATTTAGCAGAGGTAGTTAAACAGGCGCTTGATAAATACCATATTAGCGAAAGCTGGCAACATGTAACCGAGCAATGGGTGCTTGATTCGTTAACCAGCCCCTTAAACAATGAGGGGTTAAGCTTAAGCCAATTAGCTCCCGCAGATTGCCTAGTCGAAATGGAATTTAATTTACCTTTAGATAGTTTAAGCGCGCCCAAATTAAACGAAATACTGGTTAAGCATTTTGGTTTTACCCAAAGCAAACTTGAGTTTTCTCATGTAAAAGGCCTGTTAAAGGGATTTATAGATTTAATTTTTTGCTATCAAGGTAAGTATTATATTTTAGATTATAAGTCTAATTACTTAGGCAATACGCCCGCTGATTATGAAAGCGACCTGCTAGAGCAAGCCATGAATAGCCATCAGTATCATTTACAGTATTTAATTTATAGCGTTGCGCTGCACCGATTACTCAAACAACGCATTAGTGATTATGCAATAGAAACCCATTTAGGCGGGGTTTACTATACTTTTTTACGCGGCATGCCGGCGGGTAAAGGGGTGTATTTTAATAAGCTTAGCGCAGAGCAAATCACACTATTAGATGGCTTATTTAGCCAAGGAGCCATGTTATGAGTGACTACCCTATGCAGCAAAGCTTGTTTGATGAGCCGCCAGCACCTGCCCAACCGTTAAATACGGTGGAGTTGCTTGACTACTTATTAGATGAAAAACGCATAAGAATGGTAGATGTAAAGCTTGCCTTAATGCTGTGTGATAATCAGCAAAACGACGTGTTTTATATAGTGTTATTGCTGTGTTTAGCACAGCAAAGCCAGCATAGCTGTTTAACATTAAAAGAAGTCGATTGGCAAAACCCGTTTAATTTACGCCAAAGCGACTTTACTAAAACTGAGGGCAATGTACCAAATATTACATCGCCTTTTAACGAGGCCTTTACCTACCTCGATGCGCTTAGCTGTTTAAGTGCCCATAACAGTGTGGGCGAGGCCAAACCCTTACAGTTATTTAACGAACGGCTTTATTTTGTGCGCCTTGCTGATTATGAGCACACCTTAGCTACGCGTTTACTCGCGATGAGTGAGCGCCATTTAAATATAAATACACAGTTACTCAGCCAACTATTAAGTGACTACTTTGTAGATAATTCAGCGCTTACCATAGATTGGCAAAAAGTGGCTTGTGCAATTGCTGCAACAAAAGGCTTTAGCGTTATAACAGGCGGGCCAGGGACCGGTAAAACCACCACAGTAACAAAGCTGTTGGCAATTTTGCAGTCGCTTTATAAAAGTGCGCCTTTAAGTATTAAGCTGGTGGCGCCTACAGGTAAAGCCGCAGCACGTTTAAGTGAGTCAATTTTAGGGGCTAAACAAAAGCTTGAAATTATTCCTGATGATATTAAGGCCTTAATTCCTGATAGTGCGCAAACTATTCACCGACTTTTAGGGGTTAAACCCTTTACCAATAAATTTAAGCATAACCGCACAAACCCGCTGCATTTAGATGTACTGATTATTGATGAAGCCAGCATGGTTGATTTATCACTCATGGCTAAATTAATAGAGGCACTGCCTACCCATGCGCGTTTGATATTACTTGGCGATAAAGACCAACTTGCCTCGGTAGATACCGGCAGTGTAATGAGTGATTTATGCCAAGGGTTAGCACTAGGTGAAACGCCTAATTACTCGCAAGCACGATGTGATGAGCTTAATGCATTCTGTTTTAAAGGAGAGGCTAAATTAGTGGCGCCTGGGCATAGCGAATTTAAACTGGCCGATTGCATTGCGTTTTTACAACACAGTTATCGGTTTGATGCAAAAAGCGGCATTGGGCAGCTTGCGCTGGCGGTTAATACTAACCATAACGGTATTTTAAAATACGTAGAGCAACAAAGCACACAAGGGCAATTTAACGATGTTATTTTAGATTATGACTTTGTTGCCAAACCCATAGAAAAATTAATAAACAGTGCTGCTAAGCATTACGCCCATTATTTAAATTTAATCGCACAAGGAGCAGCTGTTGCAGATGTTCACGCGGCGTTTTCTCAATATCAATTATTAGCGGCCGTGCGTGAGGGCGATTACGGCGTAAATAGCTTAAATAACCGCATTGAGCGTGCACTTGTGCAGCAAGGGTTAATATCGGTGAGCCCAAATCAGCGCCATTACAGTGGTATGCCCATTATGGTGAGCCAAAACGATTATCAACTTAAGTTATTTAATGGTGATATTGGTATTTTAATGCCCGATGAAAGCGGGCAGTTAAAAGCATTATTTATTGATGAGCAAAACAATGTACGGGCGTTTTCTCCTGCACGCCTACCTGCTCACGATAAAGTATATGTAATGACCATACATAAATCGCAGGGCTCGGAGTTTAGTTATACCGCTATGGTTTTACCGCCCTTAAAGCAAGCTAGTATGGGTATAAATCGCCAGCTGGTATACACAGGCATAACCCGCGCAAAAAACACCTTTGAGCTGGTGGCCGATAAAAAAGTGCTGCTGCTAGCTATGAATAAAAGCGTATCAAGAGCCTCAGGGTTGTATGAGCGTTTAAAATACTAATACCTGTTTATATTTTGGGTTCAACTAAATAACCTGAGTTCTGGATAATAAATCTATCTCAAGCAGCTATTTTTAGCGCTAACTGCGTTGAATTTACTTGCAATAGGCCAGCTATTGACGCGTAAATTCGCCTTGTTTTCACCAAAATTTCTAGCTAGAGAGAAACAAGCTTAAATATCGTTATTATTTATAGCGTTTTTAAATCTCTTAACCAGAACCCAGGTTAAACACTAAAAACCTAACGTATTTTTATGCGTTAGGTTTTTTAGCTTTAGTGGGTATGTGTTAATAATACTAAATATTGCAATTATTTGAATTTAAGTAACTGTATATACAGATAATATAGATTTAGCTGAATTTAAATGATAATAAATTGTTGCATTTTTGAGCGTTGTTCCTAATACTGGTCAATGCATGTGCGCCTGCACATGTGTAAATGAATACCTTAAGTACATAGGCATAAAAATAAAACACTGAACACATTAAGGATTTATATGAACACTAATAAACGCACACACACGCTTAAATACTTACTTTGCGCCGGTTTAGCCGCATTAATGAGTTTTTCGGCAGCAAGTAAAGATCACAAAATTATACTAATTCACGGCTTACAGGTATCGCAAATAACCAATAAATCGGGCAGCGATGTAGTAAATGACGGTGAAACTTATTGGCAAACCTATTGGAACAACCGCGCTGATGAACGCATTGATTGGCCTGCTTATGAGCGCATTGAAGGTAAAATTGCTACCGATTGGGTATGGCCTAAATTAAAACAAATATCGCGTTCTAACTTATGTGCAGATGGCTGTGTGTTAGTGACACACTCAACAGGCGATTTAGTTGCCCGCCATATTATAGATAACCAAGCCAACTGGCTTGAAAATGCGGGCCTTACACCGCTTAATATTGTAGCGACCTTTGATTTAGCCGGCGCAGGGGGCGGCAGCGAGCTTGCTGATATTGCTGTAAGTGCTTTAACAGGTGCCGCATGGAACTTTGCGGTAGATGCGGCACTCAAATGGTGGTTAGGCAGTGACGTGACAGAAGCGGTGGGCGTATTACATGATTTAAAAGTAAATAACGCACGCAAAATATCGCCGTTTCCAGATGCACGTACGCCAAGATTGCGCTTTGTAGCCGATGGCAATGCTTACCTAGGGTTAACGGGTGGGTTTTTAAAAGGTAATGATGACTCGGTAGTAGCATCGCATTCATCGTGTGGAGCAAGCTCGGCTAAGTCATTTGGCAGTTGTAGTAGCAGTATTGATACCAATGGCCAGTTAAAATCGCAAGGTGATGCCGTTAATAGCTTTATGCCATACCATTACCCAATGATGATGAGCGACAGCTACAGCCATAATGAAATTCACAACGCACAGCGCAAAGGCAATGTCACGATTGCCATGAACAATATAAATGTGGATGGTCAAAATGTGGGTTTTAACACATTTGATAAAACAACGGGTACTTGGTTTTGGAAAAAACACTACCGCTATATTAAGGATTCAAACTCACAAAGTGCCTCGGCGCTTATTTATAACGTGATCCCTTAATAAGTACCTAAATTTTATAAACGCATTAGGTATAAAACATTAAAGCGTGTAGTTATTTACTACACGCTTTTAAAGGATTGATGCAATATGAAAAAGTTTTACATTGGTGCCGCTGTGGTTAGTATTGGGGTGTTTTTACTCTGGTATACAAATAAAAATGAAGTTAAAACGCTTGAGCCTCCCGCTGCGCATGCAATAAAGCAGAACACAGGCTCAGCAAGCCCAGATAAAAACACCGTAATAACAATTGATGTGCCAAAACAAAAACAGGTAAAAAGCCCAGCCCAAATACATTACGATCAGCACTTAGCCAGTGCCGCTGAGCAGGTGGCAATGCAATACCAAAGCGCACTAAAATACCCACCTTATTCACAGCCCTTAAGCGCACTTGATGAAGACCGCTTAAAGCCTAATCAGTTTTACCCGGTTACAAGCCCTATTGACGATGCGGGCAATGCCCTCGTAGTTAGTTTAGATAAATATCGGTTTGTATATCCGCAAGAAATAACCGTTCATATTGCTGCGCAAAACTTAGCAGAGGTAAATGTAGCGCTAAGCAATACCGATACTAAAGCGTCAATCAGTTCAAAAACCACCACATCACAGCAGGGCGAATCCACGGTTAAATTTAAAGCCAGTGAAGACTACCCGCGAAATTTACAGCTATTTGTAGAGGCAAATATTGCAGGTGAAAAGGTGCCTGCAGTAGCGCAAATACAGTATATGCCACCAAGTGCTACGCTTATTGATTTTGATAATGCCTATGCACAAAACGAAAATATGATAGCCACAGCGCATTTAAAGGTGCTCAAAAGCGGCTTATATAGAATTAGGGCTAATTTATACAGTGATACGAGCCCACTTGCACATTTGGTGACTAAAAAGAAACTCTCACAAGGCAGTCAAACGGTGGATTTAAAGGCACATTGGTCGGTATTACCACAAGGGGTAGTGAATATGCGTTTAAGTGACTTTGTGATAGAGCGCATGTCGCCAAGCCCCGGTGAACGTAATAGTTTTGGTAGCAGTGACATTGCTGAGTTTGAAATTAAAGATTTTGCCTACGATAGTTTGCAACAACTGCCTTATCAAGCAAATAAGCAAGAACGAATGAGTTTAGAGTTCTTAAAAGGGTTAGCTGATAAAGGTTAATGGTAATAAATAAGGGGCATAAAGCCCCTTAACTGTATTTTTTTAAACGGTTAGCTTAGGTTAATAGTAACCACATCAGCTTGCTGATCTTGGGTTTCATCTTCATCGCTTACAGGCGCTTTTGGGATATCTGGTTTATCAAGTGCTATATCACCGCCATCAATAACATCGCCGGTTTTTAGGTTTTCAAAGTCAAATAGTGCTGTATCGGCTAAATGCGAAGGCACCACATTTTGCATTGCAGTAAAAATACTTTCGATACGCCCTGGGTGCTCTTTATTCCACTGCGCTAACATGTTTTTAGTGTGTTTACGTTGCAGGTTTTCTTGCGAGCCACATAAGTTACACGGAATAATAGGGTAGCCTTGGCTAAATGCGTATTTACTTATATCGGCTTCTTTACAATAAGCGAGCGGACGAATAACCATATGCTCGCCGTTATCGCTCATTAACTTAGCCGGCATGCTTTTAAGCTTACCGCCGTAAAACATGTTTAAAAAGAGTGTTTCGATCATGTCGTCACGGTGATGGCCAAGGGCAATTTTAGTTGCGCCCATTTCTTTGGCTGTACGGTACAAAATACCACGACGTAGGCGTGAGCAAAGCGAACACGTGGTTTTACCCTCAGGGATAATATCGGTCACTATACTGTAGGTGTCTTCTTCTACAATTTTGTATTCAATATCTTGTTTATCAAGGTACTCAGGTAAAACATGTTCAGGAAACCCAGGTTGTTTTTGATCGAGATTAACAACAAATAAATCAAAGTTAATAGGTGCTACACGCTTTAAATGTTTAAGCATATCAAGCATGGTATAACTGTCTTTACCACCCGATAGGCATACCATTACACGGTCGCCTTCTTCAATCATGTTAAAGTCCATGACGGCTTGGCCAGTAAGACGGCGTAAACGCTTTTGTAGCTTATTTAAGTTGTATTGAGCTTTGGCTTGAGCTGAGTGAGACACTACGCCCCCTTATAAAACAATGCGGCAAATTATTTGCTGAAAATAAAGGGGCGTATTATATACCCAAGTACTAGGGGTATTAAAGCGCTAGTTAAGGCTTTGTTTAACTTTTGGCAAGCGGGCTTACGTAGCCATCGGGTTTTAAAGCAAGTACATCACAATCTAGGCTGTCTATTACGTGCTCGGCAGTGTTACCTACTAACGCAGCGCTTAAACCTGTTCGACCTACAGTGCCAATCACCACTAATTCGCTATTTAAGCGACTTGCTACATCGGGGATCACATCCTCAGGCAGGCCTTCTTCTATAAAGCATTGCTCGTTAGTTAAATTAAATGTTTTAGCGAGCTCGTTGGTAGATTCTATGTGGTGTTTTTTTACTGATTCGTTGTAAAGGCTGGGGTTAAACTCAGGGATTTCGATAGCAATATTAATGGGTGTAGCAGGGTAGGCATTGACCAAATTAAGCTTAGCGTTGGCAAGCTCACATAAAAATTGTGCATCTTTAATAATGCGTTTATTTAAAGCTACATGCTCATCGTTTTCACTAACTGCATTCACTGCAGCTAAAATATTGCCTTGCTCAGGCCAAGCCATTTCTTTTACAAATAATACCGGTGTTGGGCATTTGCGTACTAGGTGCCAATCAGTAGGGGTAAAAATAACCGACTTAAGCGCGCCATGCTGATGGGTGCTTTTAACAACTAGGTCGTACTCTTGCTCGATAACAGTATTAATAATGGCTTCAAACGGGCGGTTATGCCATACCACTTCGGTGGTGATGTTTATATCTGGGTAGGTGGAAATTATATCTTTGAGCCATATTTCTCTATCAGCAATAACTGCTTTTCGCATTGCTTCGCGCTCTTCGAACGACAACATAGTGGTCATTTCGTAAGAGAAGTCGTAAACAGTCATAAAGGCGGTAATACTGGCACCTGACTTTTTAGCTAAATCAATTGAGCGAGCTAAACCGTGATGATCATCTTTAGTGGGGTCAATAACGGCTAAAATACGTTTAATAGTGTTCATATGCTACTCCCTTTTTTAACTTACTTTCAGTGTAACGTAAATACACAGCAGTTAAAGGGGTAGCACACAAATTGTTGTTCTAAATCAAAGTTACAACAAGCGTTAGCTTAGCAGGGTTTAACTATTGCTGCCGTTTTTGCCAATGCGTCGCAGTCTAAAATAGTAATAAATTTACCCTCGACCTTTATTAAATCCGCTTTTTGAAAACGGCTTAATAAGCGACTAATTGTTTCTACCGTTAGGCCTAAATAGTTACCTATTTCTCCTCGAGTCATGGTAAATCTAAACTCTTTGCGAGAAAACCCACGCTCGCCAAAACGCTCCGAAAGGTTATAAATAAAGCTCGCTAGGCGTTCTTCTGCCGACTTTTTATTAAGAAGTAGCAGCATTTCTTGATCGTAGGTAATCTCGCTACTCATTAAACGCATAATTTGCTGGCGCAGTTTGGGTAATTTACCGGCTAACTCATCAAGTGTATCGAACGGGATTTCGCAGACCATTGATGTTTCTAGGGCTTGCGAAAAGCTCTGATGAGCCATTTTGCTAATTGCATCAAAGCCGACTAAATCACCGGCTAAATGGAAACCGGTAATTTGTTCATCCCCTTGCTCAGACAGTGTATACGATTTAAATGAGCCAGAGCGTACTGCATAAATAGCATTAAGAGGAGCACCAGATTCAAACAGGTAGTCACCCTTGTGAAGCGGCTTTTTGCGCTCAATGATCTCGTCGAGCTTGTCCATTTCTTGGCCATTTAACGAAAACGGCAAACATAATTGGCTAATACTGCAATTATTACAGCTAATTGCACAATTACTTTTAGCGCGACTTTGAGAGAAATCCATAATTTAATCCGTTTTAATTTTTATACACAGTACTGAAAATAAACCCAAAGGGTTAATACCGCGACGATTAATGTACTAGTTTGTCGGTGGCAATTATTAATAGGTACATACCATACCAAATTATAATACTGCCTAAAACAATACGCGTCCATGGGTGGTTAATAACACTATTGAGCTTTTGAGCGGCTAACCCTAGGGTGATCATGGCCGGAAAGGTGCCAAGTGCAAAGCAAAGCATCACTATGGCTCCGTCAAATGCGCTAGGGCTGGTCATTGCCCAGGTAAGCGCAGAATAAACCAAACCACAAGGCAGCCAACCCCATAAAGCGCCATAGCCTAATGCTTTAGCTGTTGAGTCTACTGGCATTAAATACTTATTAAGCTTAACAATGTGCTGCCAAATAAAGGTTTTCCCGATTTTTTCGAGCCATTGCAGAGTAGGTCCTATACGCATAATATACACGCCAACCAACAGCATAAAAATAGCAGCAATGAATGAAAGCGTGACAGAAAAAAACGTATTTTGTTTTGCAAATTGGCTGCTTATACCCGCAACAAGGGCTCCAGCAAGCATGTAACTACACGCTCGGCCAGTATTATACGCAAAAGAATAAATAATAGATTGGCGTTTGTCGGTAGCCAATTGCAATGAACTGGCAATACCACCGCACATAGCTAGGCAATGCCCGCTACCAATTAAGCCCATTAAAAATGCGCTGGTGTAAAGTGGCTCAATCATTACTTTTATTATGCTGATCTTTATCATCTTCAAACAAAATACTATGACCTTGTTTATTTAGATCAGAAAATTGCTCGCTTTTAACCGCCCAAAAAAACACGCCAATGGCAATAATTACAAATAAAATAGCAATGGGGATTAAAATATAAATTATGCTCATAATTTTAAAAGCCTTAGTGAATTACTAATCACAATAATTGAGCTGGCAGACATACCAATAACCGCCATCCACGGGGCCACAAGTCCAAGCGCTGCGAGTGGTAAAATAGAGGCATTATACACCAAAGACAGGGTCAGGTTTTGCTTAACGATTCGCCGCGTTTGTTTAGCAACATTGAGTAGGTGTGCAATAGAGACTAAATCACTATTTAACAACACCACATCGGCACTGTTTTTAGATATATCGGCACCGGTTTCCATGGCTATGGACAAATGTGCACTAGCAAATACAGGGCTGTCGTTTATGCCATCGCCTACCATAGCGACCACTTCGCTTTGTGATGACCACTGCTCAACGGCGGTTTGTTTATCTTTAGGTGAAAGGGCGCTTTGACAGCTATTAAGCTTTAATTGTTTTGCTATTTTTTGCCCCGCATCTGATGCATCGCCTGTGAGCATATGACAGCTTAAGTTTTGTGCTTGTAAGTTAGCTATAAGCTCATTAGCACCCATTTTTACTTTATCTATAAAGTAAAAACGGGCAACTACACGTTTGTTTATAAATAGGCTTGCTTGCGCATTCGTTTTTTTACTATCAAACCAGCCACTTTTACCAATAGCGTAATGATCAGCACCGCTTTGCGCACTGATGCCCAACCCCGGGTGAATGGTAACGTTAGTAAGAGTAAGCTCTGTGTTGGCGTATTTATTAAATGCACTGGCAATGGGGTGTTCTGAGTAGCGCTCTAACTGGGCGGCAATATTAAGGACTTCCTCTTTAGAGAGATGAGTGTCAAGTATATCAACGGCGTCTAAACTAAATTTGCCTTGTGTAAGCGTGCCTGTTTTATCAAAAGCAAACAATGTTAGTTTTGAGAGTGTTTCAAGCACATGTGCTTGTTTTATTAAAATCCCTTTGCGGGTGAGCGTTGCAACAGCACAAGTTAAAGCTGTTGGTATAGCAAGACTTAATGCACAAGGGCATGTTGCAACTAATACAGAAATGGTGATCCAAAATGCGTGCTCTGGGTCAATTTGGTACCAGCCAATAGCCGTTATAGAGGCGAAAACGAGTAAGCAAGCAATAAACCACTGTGCAACTTTATCAGTAATTTCTACCAGTTTAGGGCGCTTAGTGAGGGCATTATGCTGTAAACGTATAATTTGGTTTAGTAGGGTATTTTGGCCAACTTTATTAATTTTAATTTCTATAATGCCATCATGATTCACACACCCTGCGTATACATTGTGACCAACAAATTTATTTACGGGCTGATGCTCACCTGTCATCATGGACTCATCAACACTCGTTTGTCCTTTGATTAGTTCTCCGTCAGCCGGAATCGTCTCGCCTGCTTTTATAAGAATAACATCATTAAGCTTGAGTTTTTTAGCGGCGATAATGTGCTCATTACCGTTTTCATCGAGTGTGCGGGCAGTAAGAGGGAGTAGTTTTTGTAAGTTAGCTGTAAATTCACTGGCTTTTAATCGGGCTCTAAATTCTAAGTATTTACCTAGCAATAGCAAAAAGGTAAACATACAGACCGATTCAAAATAAACTTCGCCCACTTGCATAAACGTGGCATAACAACTTGCGCTATATGCGCCAAAAATGGCCAACGATACGGGTAAGTCCATATTTAATTGTTTTGCTTTTAAGCCATTAATAGCATTGGTTAAAAAAGGTAATGCGCTGTACAAAATAACGGGGGAGGCAAGGACTAGGCTTATCCAGCGAAAGTATTCTTCAAAGTTACTATCCATACCCGAGAACATGCCAAAGTACATCGCAAAGGCAAACATCATCACCTGCATGGTCATCAAGCCTGCAACACCTAAACGGCGGATATACGCTTTTGCTGTTTGTTGTTTTTGTTGTGCTTCGTCATCGGCCTGAAAGGGGTAAGCTTTATAGCCAATTTTGGCTAAGGAAGTAATAATTTCGCTAAGCGGAGTTTGGGTTTTATCCCACTGGATCATGGCACGGTTAGTTGAAGTGTTAACATCTACGCGCTTAACTGTTTTTAAGCTCAGTAATTGTTTTTCAATAAGCCAAGCACATGCGGCGCAGGTAATGCCTTCAACACTCAATAAAACCTCTGATAAGTTATCGGTTGTAGCTATAAACTCATCTTGTATATCTTCGTTGTCGTAGCTTTTAATAAATTCTAGTTGCTCGGGCACTAGTTGTTCTACTTTACCGGCGCGCACAGTGCGGTATTTGTAGTAGTCAGTCATGCCCTGATCAACAATGTTTTGCGCAACCGCTTGGCAGCCAATACAGCACATAGGCTGAGGTGTATTATCTATTGTTACGGTTGCGCTAAATCCATTTGGCACACTTTCAAGGCAATGAAAGCAAGAAACGCTCATAGTGATGACTACTTATAATTTGGGGTAACTAACAACGCTTGCTCTGTAGGAAGAGTAATATTTTCTTTTAACTTCCAACTGCCATCTACAGGCTCTATAAATACAGAATAAGCACCTGGTGTATAGTTATCGAGTAGGGCTGTAAATTCTTTATTTGCATTAGGGGTAAGCGTTGCTTCAAAGTCATGCGCTTTAATAGTGCGGTGATAAAAAGACAGTTTTAAAGCGTGTACGTTACTGTAATCGCCTTTGGTAAAGGCAAAGCTGGCACGTTCGTTTGTAACATTAAGTTTGCCATGTAAAAACAGGGCTTTGGCTTTTTCAAACTTAGTAAGCTCTAAGTTTATTGCTTTACCTTTTTTATAGTAATCATCAACTACCATATCTGGGCCATTTCCCACAGCAGTTATAATTAAGGTTATGCACCCAATAATGGCCGCTAGCGGAAAAAACATTAAAAACCAAGGCCAAAAATTTTTATACCATGAAGTAGGTTGCATAGTTGCTCTAAAATTAGTTTAGTTGGTGCTATTTTATAGCAAATATTGTTAAAAGACTAAAAAAAAGCCTCCGACTGGAGGCTTTTTTGATCTGGATTAATCTATTGAAATAATAAGATTAATTAATGGTTAACTCCGTGTTTATTTATCTTGCGATAAACTGTAAACGTAGGCAGTTAACAGGTGAATTTTGTCTTCACCTAAAATATCTTTCCATGCTGGCATTACACCGGCGCGGCCATGGTTAAGTGTTTCTTCAACTGCGCGTTGAGAGCCACCGTACAACCAAATGTTATCCGTTAGGTTAGGCGCACCAAACGGTAAGTTATGTGCTACAGAACCCTTACCATCAGCACCGTGACACGCGGCACACATTGCAAACTTGGCGGCACCTGCGGCTGCATCTTTTTGGTTAACAGTACGACCAGATAAGCTAAGTACGTGCGCTGTCATTTCTTTAACGCCTTGCTCACCCAGTGCTGCACTCCAAGAAGGCATTGCTGCTACACGACCATAAAGAAGCGTTTCTTTAATTTTGTCTGGTGAGCCACCGTATAACCAGTCTTTATCAGTTAGGTTAGGGAAGCCAGTTGCACCACGTGCATCTGAACCATGACATTGTGCACAGTTTTGCGAGAATAAACGCTGACCAATTTCAAGTGCTAACTGACCGTCTGTTTGCTCATGCTTTTCGCCATTTTCAAGAGCCACTTGCTGCGCTGCATCACCTTCAAATTTAGAGTTAACTAAATCTAAAACGGGTACTTGTGCAAGCTTGTTGAAAATAGGGCCAAAACGCTCTTCGGCTGCTTCGTATTCTTTATCAAGTTTTACATAGCGGCCTTCTTCTTTTGCTTTAGCCGTGGCTTCTTTAGATTCAGCTAAAGAGGTAATACCTTGGTTAGAGCTTGTCCATTTACCTAAGCCTTCCCAGTTACCTAAACCTGGGTAAGCAGCTAAGTAATATACCGACCAAATAAATGTTGCGAAGAACATGTACGTCCACCATTTTGGTAGTGGATTATTTAGTTCGGTAATGCCGTCATATTCATGTCCGCAGTCTTCACCTTCTTTTACGCCTGCATAGTTTTTAAGGTTCCAAACTAATAGGCTAAAAATGATGATTAAGCAGGCTAGGGTTAATACAATAACCCAAATACTCCAAAAGCTAGTCATTTTTCAGACTCCTTTTCCTCGTTAGAGAGTGTGTTGTTATGTTTTTTTTCATCTTCAAAAATGGCATTAGCAGCGTCATCAAAACGGTTTTTGCTACGCTTGCTGTATGCCCATACAACAATCACAATAAACAATACTAAAATTACCAGAGTCAAAATGCCTCTGTATGTTCCGTAATCCATAATAATTACTTCAAGTGAGTGCCAAGTTGCTGTAAATACGCGATTAGGGCTTGCATTTCAGTTGCGCCTTCGCCGTTATTCATAGCGTTAACTTTATCAACATCTGCTTGTAGCTCTTCGTCGCTGCCATAACCTAAACCCGGGTGTTTAGGGTTTTCTGGGTTAATAGCAAAAGTATCACGGAAAATTTGTAGCTTTTTCAGAGTTAGGCTGGTGTCAACCTTTGTCTCTGCTAACCAAGGAAAGCCTGGCATGTTCGACTCAGGAACCACGGCACGTGGGTCAACTAAGTGTGCATAATGCCAATCGTCCGAGTAACGGTTACCTACACGAGCAAGGTCAGGACCAGTACGTTTTGAACCCCATTGGAAAGGGTGATCCCATACTGATTCGCCCGCTACAGAGTAGTGACCGTAACGCTCAACTTCATCACGAAAAGGACGAATCATTTGTGAGTGACAGTTGTAACAACCTTCACGTACATAAATGTCACGGCCTTCCATTTCAAGCGCGTTAAGTGGGCGTAAACCTTCAACAGGTTTGGTTGTATCGTCTTGGAACATTAGCGGAGTAATTTCAACTAACGCACCAAAACTAATAGCAAAAACAGTCAAGATAGCCATTAGGCCAACGTTCTTTTCTACTATTTCATGTTTGTTTTGTGAATTTTTATTGCTCATCATCTCACTCCGTTATGCTAATTGTGCTTGCGCGTCTAACTTCAGAGATTCTTTCTCAGCTGAAATTGTACGCAGAACGTTGTAAGCCATAACTAACATACCTGTAACGATGAATACACCGCCTACAAAGCGCATAATATAGAATGGGTGTGATGCTTCTAAAGACTGAACAAAGCTATACATCAATGTACCGTCAGAGTTAACTGCACGCCACATTAGGCCTTGCATAACACCTGAGATCCACATTGCAACAATGTAAAGTACAACACCTACAGTGTGTAACCAGAAGTGGGTGTTAACCAATTTAACGCTGTACATACGACCTTGTGCGAATAACGCAGGAATAAGGTGGTAGATAGCACCAATTGAAATCATTGCAACCCAACCAAGTGCACCTGAGTGTACGTGGCCAATAGTCCAATCTGTGTAGTGAGATAATGCATTTACAGATTTAATCGCCATCATTGGGCCTTCAAACGTAGACATACCGTAGAAAGACAATGAAACAACTAAGAAACGAAGTACTGGGTCGGTGCGAAGTTTATGCCATGCGCCAGAAAGCGTCATAATACCGTTAATCATACCACCCCAAGATGGAACGAATAAGATAATAGACATAACCATACCTAAACTTTGCGTCCAATCAGGTAGCGCTGTGTAGTGAAGGTGGTGAGGACCAGCCCAAATGTAAAGTGAAATAAGTGCCCAAAAGTGAACTACCGATAAACGGTAAGAGTAAACAGGGCGACCAGCTTGTTTTGGTACAAAGTAATACATCATACCTAAGAAACCAGCCGTTAGTAGGAAACCTACAGCGTTATGACCGTACCACCACTGAACCATAGCATCTACAGCACCCGCGTAGATTGAGTATGATTTAGTTAACGACACAGGCACTGCCATGCTGTTTACAATGTGAAGCACTGCAACAGTAATAATAAAGCCAGCGTAAAACCAGTTTGCAACGTAGATGTGCGATACTTTACGTTTGATCAGCGTACCAAAAAATACAACTGCGTAAACTATCCATACTACCGCGAT
The DNA here is from genome assembly GCF_005886915.1 of Pseudoalteromonas sp. S3776. NCBI lineage: Bacteria > Pseudomonadati > Pseudomonadota > Gammaproteobacteria > Alteromonadales > Pseudoalteromonadaceae > Pseudoalteromonas > Pseudoalteromonas sp. S3776. The sequence goes on from NZ_PNCU01000016.1 coordinate 30,546, forward strand.
TAAAATATCAATTGGCCACTCAAGCTCTGCATATTCTTTAGAGCTAGTAATACCCAATGGGAGTGTTATTACGGCTAATACAATAACAAGCTGCCAACCCCAAAAAGAGAAAGCGGCGAGTTTGTCTGAGAAAAGGCGCGTTTGACAAGTACGTTGAACGACATAATAAGACGTCGCGAAAAGTGCACTGGTACCAAATGCGAAAATTACTGCGTTCGTATGTAACGGACGTAGTCGAGAGTATGTTAACCATGGTGTATCAAAGTTAAGTGCTGGCCAAGCTAATTGGGCAGCAATCAGAACCCCAATACTCATGCCAACGATGCCCCAAATCACTGTCATAATAGCGAATTGGCGTACAACTTTATAGTTATACTCAGTTTGTGATGCTACTGTTTGGCTCATTTTCTGGCTTCCGCTGCAATAAATGCGTTTAGAAATGAATTACCCACCGTTTAAAGTGGGGCCTACTATTTTCCTCAAGCGTATTACCTAAAACGTTCAAAGCCTGAATGCTTCAGAAAACAAACTCGAGAAACCTTTATTTTTTGCGGGTGAAATGATAAATTTTTTGGCCTAAAAAAGATAGGTCAATTACATAAAATTATGACATCAATCAAAGTTTGTGAGTTTGTTGTTTATTTTTTGATACAGATTGTACCTATATTAACCAAACATCACACTGGCTATTGTTATTTCAAAGCATGCTAATTAAGATTTGTTTTTATTTAGCGCGGATTTGTTATGCATATATATAGATTTACTTTGTTTTTTATTCTGTTTTTTGTATTAACAGGTTGTGACAATGCCAACCAAACAGATCAAAAAGCGCTGCTAAAAACAAATTGCGACCCAAATCAGCACTGTATTTACAACACCGGTGTTAAAGTATGGTTAAGTGATAAAAACATTACCCCCGAAACCCCCTTTAGTATTTACCTTGATTTACCCGCCCACCTAAAAATAGATAACGCTAAGCTTGAAAGTATAACTATGTATATGGGTTTTATTCCGCAAAAGTTCACTAAAGAAGCAACTATTTATAAAAGTGACACTATGGTGGGGATATGCTCAGAGCAAAATATGTTGTGGCAACTTGTGCTTAATTTAAGCAACATTCAAACTGGCGAGTCAATCACCCATTTTTATAATTTTTACGTAACGTATTAAACTAGGGCGTGTTGAGCTTTGATGGTTGAATTTGCAGCAGTGTGTTTGGTTTTTAGGCAAGGCAGAGCCTATGAAGTGTGGTTATTCCCCATAAATAGGCGATAACGCAGCATAAATGCCAAACATGCGCTGCCCTTTGGGTTCTGCCTAGGGGCGATAAACTCTTTGTTGCCTACATGG
>NZ_PNCU01000159.1:0-428 GCF_005886915.1 Pseudoalteromonas sp. S3776
AACTCAAGAAAATTTGTCCGGAATTAGATTCTATTAATATTGGCGGCGGTTTCCCCATCAAACATTCACTTGGTTTTGAATATGATTATCAATTCATGATCAATGAAATTGTAGGTAATATTAAAAAAGCTTGTAAAAAAGCGAAAGTGCCCATGCCGAATATTTATACCGAATTTGGCAGCTATACAGTGGGGGAGAGCATGGCCCATATTTACAGTGTAATAGGACAAAAAATTCAGAATGATCGTGAGTGTTGGTATATGATCGATTCCTCCTTTTTTACCACGTTGCCGGATACCTGGGGGATCGGAGAAAAATTTTTGATGCTTCCCGTCAATAAATGGGATAACGAATACCATCGGGTTGTGCTGGGTGGTATAACTTGTGATAGCCATGATTATTACGATTCCGAGGAACATATTAATGAA
>NZ_PNCU01000160.1:0-208 GCF_005886915.1 Pseudoalteromonas sp. S3776
CTGGCTAAAAAACTCTCTGAAAAGCTGTCTATCCTTCTGTGGACTTTAAAAACTTACAAGAAGACTCAAGCCCTATACTCGACTGTGATGAAGGACGAACGTTACTTACATATCCGGTTTGATCGCCTGCGTAACTCCAGAGAGATGAAACAGTTTCTGGCAAATCTGGGTTGAGGGCTCAAAGCGAGACTCTGAACCCTCTTTGCCA
>NZ_PNCU01000161.1:0-200 GCF_005886915.1 Pseudoalteromonas sp. S3776
TATTCCGTTTCCTTTTTGCTTCCATGCAGACGCCTTATTATAATGCTTTCTTTTTTTCCATTTTTTCTTTTACAAAAAATTTTTTTTCATCAGCAGAACACAATTAAACAATCATTTTTTAAACATTTAAAATTTCATGTTATGGAAATCATCGGCAGAATTACCGCAGATGCGACAGTGAACGAAACAAAAGCAGGGAA
>NZ_PNCU01000162.1:0-364 GCF_005886915.1 Pseudoalteromonas sp. S3776
GATCTCCATTTTGTTTCTGATCCCTTACATCATTATTGGTCTTAAGGGCGGAGGCGATGTCCTGTCTCTGATTTTTTCCTCGTATCAATTGGCCATCCCGGAATACCTGAGCACCGGAATGATTGCACTGATGGTCTTTGGTTATGTTTTTTTTGGCGGAATGAATGCCACCTCAAAAATCAATTCGATCCAGGCGGTTATTTTTATGGCGGGCGCCGTCTATATAGCCACCTATCTGTTTTCAAAATGGGGTGGCTTTTCCAATAGTCTGCAATTACTGCAATCACAGAAAGCTGAGTTTTTCAGTCCATCTGATTACCTGGCCAATCCGGGTAACACGATCTCTCTGACTTTTCTCGCCCTC
>NZ_PNCU01000163.1:0-381 GCF_005886915.1 Pseudoalteromonas sp. S3776
GTTTGTACTCATAACGGGGTTAATTGCTCCGTTCTTTTTCAGTTTCCTCCTTTCGACACGGGGGATGTCTGGCAACAGGTTATCTGCCCCGACTGTACAACAAGATCGAAGATGACAAGCTATTTATCGTTTGGCTCTTATGTGACTGGGGACAATGAAGTGACCGTCGCTGACAGTCAACAACAACCTCCGCCCAATTGCCCACGGCTACTGAGAGTAAATTCAGATTCTCAGAATCAGAACACACCTGACGTCTTTGTATCGTCCAAGGCCTATAGTTATGAGCCTGCGTTAAACCTTGTCTTGCAGCTATCTATTGGGTTAAGTGTTTTAAGTTTTTCACGCTAACCCGGATATTTCATAAACATGCTCCCGCTCTCG
>NZ_PNCU01000164.1:0-320 GCF_005886915.1 Pseudoalteromonas sp. S3776
CCCGGTGATATTATTGTAGGCGATAGAGATGGCGTTGTAGTGGTTCCACAAAACAGAGCACTGGAGACGATCGAAAAATCAATTGCGAGAGAAGCAAAAGAAGAAAGTGTTCGCAAACAACTAAGAGAGGGAAAAACTTCCATACAAATTTATGGCTGGGATAAAAAATTTGGCTACTAAATAATACACTATGCATATCGCCATACTTGGTTTAGGAGAAGCAGGAAGCATATTTGCCAACGACTTGGCAAATATGGGTGCAACTATATCCGCATGGGATCCCGGCCCGAAAAGGGTCTTACATCAAAATATTCGTTTTG
>NZ_PNCU01000165.1:0-370 GCF_005886915.1 Pseudoalteromonas sp. S3776
ACTCATAAACAGTTGCAAAAAATAAATAGCATAATCGTTCCTGATTACCATCTTACCTAGTGCCCGACCGAAAACCACCAAACATCACTGCCATTGAGGGCTTTAGAGCTATTTCCCTATCGAAGATCTGGTACTAAAGGATAAATTCAGGTGATAATCCCCCCGATTCAGCCACTTTAAGCAAAACTTCGTTGTAAAAATCACATGCGTAAGATTCAACCAAAGCAACTTCAACTGGGTGAAATTGATATTGCCAGTATCAAACTGGACACCCGCTCTCGTGATGATGTTCCGCAAATCCTGCTTGGATTGCAGTATCTCTACACCAACATAAAAGCTCGTGAATTGATTTTCTCCCTGCTGGAAGAGC
>NZ_PNCU01000166.1:0-378 GCF_005886915.1 Pseudoalteromonas sp. S3776
GATATCGAGAAGTCCTATGCATGCTTGGAAAAAGAGGCGACGAGACTGGCGAGTTATTTGGCTGCGCAAGGACTTTGTGCCGGTGACACCGCGATTGTGCAATTGCCTAATTGCTACGAATTCTATGTGGTATTTTTTGCTTTACAAAAGCTGGCAGTGTTACCTGTTAATGCTTTGATGAATCATAACCAAGTCGAGTTAACACATTACGCAGCTGCTCTGCAGCCAAAGTTGATCATTGCGGACACAAAGCATTCTCTGTTTGGTGATAGTCAATTCTTTGAACAGTTAAAAGCGTGTACACCACAGCTACAGTATGTGCTGCTGCGTGGTCAAAGTACTTGGGCGAAAGAGCTTGGTGAAAAGCTGCATGCTTCT
>NZ_PNCU01000167.1:0-325 GCF_005886915.1 Pseudoalteromonas sp. S3776
TCCACAAATCAGAACCAACAGGTACCGCTTCGGGGTTAGTAACCATTTGGAATTTTAGGAAATCGTTCTTTTTGAAAGCATCAATTACTGCTTTAAAAGAAGGATATTTCGCCAAGTTATCGCCCTTCAATAACAAATTAGGGGCTTTACTGCCTTGGTAAGCTTGATTAACTAAGCGCATCCAAGTCATTAACTCATTATTGGCAGTATCCTTCACCGGTATACCCGGTAAATTTCCTCCTTTACGCTGCTCTTCCGGTATGTTTACAAAAGAAGCAATGCCGCTCAAAGGCGCCCCAAAAAAGTTTGCTTTTTTGAAGGCTTG
>NZ_PNCU01000168.1:0-319 GCF_005886915.1 Pseudoalteromonas sp. S3776
CACCAACAGAGAGGGTTATGGTCTCTACACCACTCCAGAATGCCTGCTGACACAGTGGGAGCCCCCACCAACAGAAGAACCGTCAGCAAAAAACAGCGGCACACTCGGGGCATTAGTTAGAAGCCTCGTTTATAAAAAAGCTGAAGTATAGACGCGCTGAGAATTACGCAAGGATTGTATCTGGTGGGTAATGTCTTACTGGGAAGTTAGCCCAGCCGACGCGGCTTAACACCGGGTTTGCCTATGATTTATACGCATGGTCTTTTGCAACTTTGTACTACTGACCAGGAGCCTGTCGGACTTATGCTTTCGAGCATAA
>NZ_PNCU01000017.1:0-130964 GCF_005886915.1 Pseudoalteromonas sp. S3776
TTTACCTAGCTTTTCGCCCTGAATGTACTTTTGCGTAAGTACGGTGCCTTTGCACAGCTTGTGCCACCGAATAACAATCGCCTTATCATTAAGCCTATTCGCTTTTTTATTATCAACATACAGTACTAAATGGGTATGGTTACTCATTTCGGCATAAGCGCACACATCAATACAAAATATCTTGGCTAATTCAAGTAGCTTATCTTCAACCCAGCCTCGTCGATGCGCGTAAGATTGACCTGTAATGTGGTCTTCGCCACACAGAAAAGCACGTCGAACACAGCGCGAGACACAGTGGTAATATTTTGTATCAACCAAACTTACTTGTCGCTTTCTTGCAATTGCCATAAGACACACTACTTGTTTTTTATACTGATGAAAGCCTAGTACTACGTTTGCTAAACTGCAAAATTAAGATGGGTGTCTTGTTTATTCATTCCCTAAACTGCAAAATTAAGATGGGTGTCTTGTTTATTCATTCCCTTCACTTCAAAAACATGTACTAATCACCACACTCGTTGATAAAAAGCTCTACAGCGTTAATTTAGAAAATGGCCAATTCACCCAATTGCATATCTTTCCAGAAGCACCAAGACGATTAAGAGACGTGTATATCACAGCCGAAGGTAACGTAGCGGTATTAATGGATGGAAAAGATGCTGAGCTGATGTTGTTTAGAGAAAATTAATTTAAATGAAATAACCAACAATAAAGCTAATGGTAAAAAGAAAGACCTGACCCCATTATTTTTTGTCTCTATATTTTTTTAACCAAGCATTATATTTTCTTTTGTTTTTGTATTTTACTTCTAACATATCAGCAGAAATCATTGCCTGACCAAGTGTGGCTAATGCTTGGCCACATCTATTTAAATGGACAGATTCATCATCACCTTGATCATGGTGCTTGACTAAATTTCTAGCGCTATTTCTAATTTTACGAAATTTACCTCTAGGTATTTTTTGATGACCTTCCTCCGCTAAATCGTAGTTCATTAACTCATGTATCAAGTTAAAAGAGTTCTTACCAAGCTTTGCATCAGCCAAAGCAGTAAAGACTTCTTCAGCCGCACCAGCTAGAGTTAAGCAAGATATATATCTTCCATTTACTAGCATATCTATCGCATCTTCTAATTGCTCTTTAGCCAAATTTATTTTTTTACTATGGTTAGCCAATTAAAACCTCACAGTCGATAGATTGAATAGACACATAACGCCTGAATAATATGTGAGCTAGTTTGGCAGTTTTATTGCGGTGTTTGCAACTAAAAATGACAAACTAAAGTGAATCCCTATTTATTCTCTTGTTATGTTTTTTTGTACAAATAATACCTAAACTAAAAAGCTTGAAGCAATGCTGCTAAGCCTAATATTTGAGGGGTGTTATTAAATAAGCCAGCAACCACAACTGTTAATGATATTGCGATATAAAAAGCATAAAAGCCGCTAGTGTATTTTTTACAAACCAATGAACTGAAAAGCCAACCACTACTCAACCAACGATTGAAATTAGTAGATAAACGCTAATATAAAGTAAAAAAGTAACGGCAGTCCAAATATATCATCAAGTTATGAAGGTGCCAGTCCATTAAATAAAAACCAAACGGCGATTCCTATACCAACATAGCCAATACTTTTTATTACAGCACTATCCCAGTTACTTGAACTCAACTACGACTCCCTGAAAACATAACGCTTTTTATAAACGGCGCTTTTTTTTGCGCGTCCAGTGAAGGCCGTTTTTTTGGCCGTAATGATGTTTACATTGCATTATTTTTTAACAGTAAATGAGACAATAACAGTGGCAGTAAATTCTCAATTAATTGAGAATTTCTTTCGCTAGTTTTATCTAATAAAACCCAACCATCAGTTCCCAAAACTTCGATTGATTTAAGGGTTATACTTTCAACTTTAGGACTTTTAAAGCACCAATCACCTGATACCCGAAAGATTCCAAAATCTGTATTTATGCGGCTAATATTAAATAATTGCACAAACCCTCTGTGTAAATATAACATTGCGTTAAGCAGACAAAAATAGCTCGCTATTAACATGTTAGATGCTCGTTTATAGCTAAACATTGCTAGTAAAGCGAACACTGTAAACAAAACTACATACAAGAAACCTTCAAAACTACTATTTAAAAAACTGTCGTCTATTTTTTTGTCCGACAAACTGAGAAAGCGTAGCTGAAAGTTGAAAATTAATAGATACAGCCCCCAAAAAGAGCCTATTATCCATTTGTAGAACTTCACTCTAGCGTTAATACGTTGTTCGACTTTCTCAAGGTTATTTTCTAAAAGTTTTATGTCTGACTCACTTTGCACTCCATTTTTATCAAGTATATCGACAATTTTATTAACACTAACCTCAGTCGCTCCATAAAATGCGTAACTACTAGGTGTTGAAAAAGTTTTTAATAACAATATCCCCCATATGCACATATTGAATAATATGAGAAATACCTCTTGAGGCATTTCCATGTTCGATGAAAACAGTGTCAATAGCATCATTAATGCAAAGCTTGTAAAAGACCACACAGCCATAGGTTTGGTAAAGTCACCGAAGCCTACCTTTAGATAGGCTAAAGGATAAACAAAAAGTCGTTGAACTGGTTTCAGCAAACTTCGATTTACAGAAAATCCTAATAAAGCGGATTCTGAAGCTTCTAATATTTCTTTTGTTTTTATAAACACTTGACCAAATCCTATTACAGCTTAACGCCTACTTAAGCGGAAAAATATAGTTGGCTAAAATGTTGAACGGAGTGAAAACAGCCAACTGTATTTTTTCCGTTAGAAGTTCTTGTTAGCATTTATTTGCACTGAATTTCGGCTTTTAACCAAGGATGATCTATCGAAGTGATACCACCAAGGAAAATACCGCCATCCGTTTTTCCTTTATCTTCACTTACAACATCATAACCATTAGGACACAATTCTGAAGCACGTTTACTCCAAAACGTTTTAAGCATTTCGGTTGAAGTTGTGCCATTCCCATAGTACTCAACCATGTAATTGTTTTCGCCTAGTTCTTTATCTTTGTAACCACCAGACCAAGTATGTGCTTGATAGCCTGTTGCACATCCAGTTAATAATAAACATCCTGTAATTAGGGCTAAATATTTCATTTTTACTCCATACTCGATTTGAATGCTAACAACTTTGTATCCGACATTTGTCGCTTTATAAACCGACAAATGTCCAAATATTACGAAGTATCTAATTTAACCAGCGAATAGACACATGTAAACAACTAGTTAGCTGTCATTTAAATTTACTAGATGTGGGAAAACACCAAAATGGTAGAGATCAGTAATATTGAACAAAAGAGTAATGTACTAATAAATAACAAAACATAGATTTTTTCTTTCCCCATTAACCTCGAACCTTTACTTTTACCCATAACAAAAAGCCGCTGTTCGTTTAAAACAGCGGCTTTTCTACTTAAAGCTGATAGCTAAAAACTGACAGCTTGTATTTTAAGCTTTACCAATCACTTCAAGCCCACCCATGTATGGCCGTAATACTTCTGGTACGACTACTGAACCATCTGCTTGTTGGTAGTTTTCTAGTATGGCGACTAGTGTACGACCAACCGCTAAACCTGAACCATTTAGTGTATGGAGTAACTCTGGTTTTTTAGCGCCTTCACGGCGAAAACGTGCCTGCATACGGCGCGCTTGGAAATCGACCATGTTTGAACAAGACGAAATTTCGCGGTAAGTATCTTGCGCCGGTAACCATACTTCTAAGTCGTATGTTTTAGCTGCGCCAAAGCCCATGTCGCCCATACATAAAATTACTTTACGGTATGGTAGTTCTAGTGCTTGTAGTATTTGCTCTGCGTGGCCTGTTAGCTCTTCAAGCGCTTGCATTGAATCTTCAGGTTTTACTAGTTGTACTAGTTCAACTTTATCAAACTGGTGCTGGCGAATTAAGCCGCGTGTATCGCGACCGTAGCTACCTGCTTCACTTCTAAAACATGGCGTGTGCGCAGTTAAGCGAATTGGTAAATCACTTTCTTCGTAAATTTCGTCGCGTGCGCTGTTTGTAAGCGGTACTTCTGCTGTAGGGATTAAGCTAAAGCCAGCTTGTTGTTCGCCGTCGTCGTTTACTAGGCCTAATGTATGGAATAAATCGCCTGCAAACTTAGGTAATTGGCTTGTGCCGTAAAGGCTTGCGCTATTTACTAAGTACGGTACATACATTTCTGTATAGCCGTTTTTGTCTGTGTGGGTATCTAGCATGTATTGCGTAAGTGCACGGTGCATACGCGCTACTTGGCCACGCATTACTGTAAAGCGTGCGCCACTAATTTTAACGCCCATTTCAAAGTCTAGGCCGTTTAGGTCTTGGCCTACGTCTACGTGATCTTTTACTTCAAAGTCGTACTTTTTAGGCGTGCCCCAAGTAAGTATTTCAACGTTGTCGTCTTCATCAGCGCCTTCTGGTACTGATTCGTCTGGCAAGTTTGGAATTGCTAATGCAATGTCGTTAATGGCGTTTAATACTTCGTCTTGCGCTTTTTTAGTTGCGTCTAATTCGCTACCTAAATTTGCCACTGCGTCTAATAGTGGCTGTGCGTCTTCGCCTTTCGCTTTTGCTTGACCAATGGCTTTAGCACTGGCGTTACGTTGACTTTGAAGCTCTTGCGTTTTTACTTGTAATGTTTTGCGTTGCTCTTCAAGTTCTGTCACTTTTGCAACATCAAGCTCGTAGCCACGAGCCGCTAGGCGTGCTGCAGTTTGCTCAACGTCTTGTCGTAAATATTTAGAATCTAACATGTTAGTTTTTAACCTTTTTGCATTACCAGCTGAAGGCCCAGCCAAGCCATAAAAATACAGATCATCACATTTAAGATGATATTGAGGGCCATTTTAATAAAGTGACCTTGTTGTAACAACAACAACGAGTCCATTGAGAATGTTGAGAAGGTGGTTAACGCACCTAAAAAGCCAATACCAATAAGGGTTTTAGCGGGGCTTGCGGTGATAATTTCTTTATCTATCAAACCGTACAAAATGCCCATTAACAATGAACCCAGAATATTAACCGTCAACGTGCCAAAAGGGAATCCCCTACCGAGGAGTTTTAGCATGCTTTCGCTAATAAAAAACCGTAAACACGCACCTGAGGCTCCGCCAAGGGCGATCATCATATAAAGTTTAATCATTTTCGTATCGTTTATGTGGGCTTTGCGCATCGCGCTCTTTTAGGTAAGCGAGTTTTTGTTTAATTTTTTGCTCAAGGCCGCGCTCGCTCGGTAAGTAATATTTCTTACCTTCCATTTCTGGTGGTAAGTATTTTTCACCTGCGGCAAAGGCGCCCTCTTCGTTATGCGCATAACGATACTCGGCGCCATAGCCTAAATCTTTCATTAGGTTTGTAGGCGCGTTTCGTAAATGCTCAGGCACTGGGTAACTTGGCTCATTTTTGGCATCTGCCTTTGCTTGGTTAAACGCCATATAAACGGCATTACTTTTAGGTGCGCTGGCTAAATATAAGGTAGCTTGTGCAATGGCGCGCTCGCCCTCACTTGGGCCTACACGCTGAAATATATCCCATGCGTTTAACGCCACTTCCATTGCCCGCGGGTCGGCGTTCCCTATGTCTTCTGTGGCAATGGCAAGTAAACGCCGTGCTACATAAAGTGGGTCACCGCCGCCGGCTAAAATACGGCAATACCAATACAGCGCGCCATCGGGTGAGCTGCCTCGTACTGATTTATGAAAAGCCGATATTAAATCGTAAAATTCATCGCCGCCTTTATCGTATTTAGCTAAATGGGTTGGCAGTACTTGGCTTAATACGTGCTCATCTACGTTGTATGTGCCGTTTTGCTCACTCGTTAAATCAACCGCTTGCTCAAGTAAGTTTAATACTTTACGGGCATCGCCGCCGCTTGCTTGGCAAAGCGCCTGTTTGGCGTTATCGGCAATAACAATGTTTTTTTGGTTTAGTTGCTCATCTTGCTTAAGTGCGCGCTCTATCACAGTGTATAAGTCGGTATCGGCTAGCGACTTTAAAACATACACGCGTGCACGCGACAAAATAGCGTTGTTAAGTGCAAATGAGGGGTTTTCGGTTGTCGCGCCTACAAATATAAAAGTGCCGTCTTCTATGTGAGGTAAAAATGCATCTTGCTGCGATTTATTAAAACGGTGTACTTCGTCAACAAACATAAGCGTGCGCTGCCCGCGGCTTTGTAGGTTATCGTGCGCTTGCGTTACGCTGTCGCGAATATCTTTTACGCCTGCGGTCACAGCCGACATTTGTATAAGTTCGGCATCGGCGTGGTTTGAAATAATTTGCGCAAGGGTGGTTTTACCTACCCCAGGCGGCCCCCACAAAATTAAGCTGTGGCAACGCCCTGCAACAATGGCTTGGTGCAAGGGCTTGTCGCTACTTAGTAAATGCTGCTGACCTATGTATTCGTCAAGCGTTGTTGGGCGCATACGCGCCGCAAGTGGGCGTACATCGGGCCCAAAGTTAAAGCCTAAATTACTCACCGTTACTCTGATCGTCTATTTCTACACCCTCTGGTGGGGTAAATTCAAAGGTGCTTGTATCAAGCGCGGTATTTACTTGTGCATTGTTAAAACTAAACGATGAAAGCTGACCAGAATTATCCGTCACAACTAACTTAGCAAGGCCTTGCTCGTTACCTGCAAAGGTAATATCAAGTTGCTCTACTTGGCTTTCTACGCCTTTATTTGGCGTTACACTAAAGCCAGAGTCTGTGGCTTGAACACTGTATTTTTCCCATTGTGCAGGGTCTTTTGAGGTAAGCAATACAAACGGTGTTGAGTCTATAAGGCTGTGGGTATCCATAATAGTTACTTGCTCAGCAAAGCTGTCGAAGTAATAGGTTTTGTCGCCATTTGATACAAATAAGGTATCATCTGGGTTTGTTTGCTGCCAGCGGATCATCATTGGCTGTTTAAGGGCAATTGTGCCCTCGCCTTGCATAACCGATTGGCCTTGCGAGTCGGTTACGTTTTGAGAAAACTGCGCTTTAAAACTTTTAAGGGTGGCGAGTTTGTCTTGCAGTGCTTGGCTGTCGTCAGCAAAGCTAGGCGTGGTAATTAAACTGCCAAGCACTAATAATAAACTGTTTAATTTTTTCATTAATTTGCTCCATTAGGTACTAATACATCGCGAGCGCCGTTGTGGCCAGGCGAACTCACGATACCCGATGTTTCCATTTGTTCTACTAGTCGTGCTGCACGGTTATAGCCAACACGCAATTTACGTTGTACTGACGATACCGATACTTTGCCAGTTTCGATTACAAACGCAACGGCTTCGTCGTAAAGTGGATCTGATTCGTCATCTGCGTTTTCATTGGTTTCACCTGGTAATAAAACATCTTCTGTTGCATCACCATTTAAAATTTCATCAATGTAATTAGGTTTACCACGTGCTTTCCAATCGTTAACTACCGCATGTACTTCATGGTCGTCAACAAATGCGCCATGCACACGTTCAGGTACGCTTGTGCCTGGCGGTAAATAAAGCATGTCACCCATACCTAATAGGTTTTCGGCGCCTTGCTGGTCGAGTATGGTACGCGAGTCTATTTTACTCGACACCTGAAATGCCATTCTCGTAGGTATATTGGCTTTAATTAAGCCGGTAATTACATCTACCGATGGGCGCTGTGTTGCCAGTACTAAGTGTATACCTGCGGCACGTGCTTTTTGCGCAATACGGGCAATTAGCTCTTCAACTTTTTTACCTACAATCATCATCATGTCGGCAAATTCGTCAATAACCACCACTATACTCGGTAGTTTGTCTAGCTCGTCAGGGCCTTCTTTCATGCCGTCGGTGTCTTTGAATAATGGGTCAAGGATTGGGTAACCCGCCTCTTTGGCTTCCATCACTTTTTGGTTGTAACCTTTTAAGTTACGCACGCCCAGCGCCGACATTAACTTATAACGGCGCTCCATTTCGCCTACACACCAACGCAGCGCGTTGGCCGCTTCTTTCATATCGGTAACAACTTCACACAATAGGTGCGGAATACCTTCATAAACCGAAAGCTCAAGCATTTTCGGGTCAATCATGATCATCCGAACATCATCAGGGCCCGATTTGTACAGTAAGCTTAATATCATTACATTAACGCCCACTGACTTACCTGAACCTGTGGTACCCGCTACCAGTAAGTGGGGCATTTTACCTAAATCGGCACACACAGGTTGCCCTGCAATATCTTTACCTAATACCATGGTTAGAGGCGATGGATTTTGCTCAAATTTAGGGGCGTTAATGACCTCAGATAAACGTACGATTTCGCGGTATTTATTAGGCAGCTCTATCCCTATATATGTTTTACCCGGGATCACCTCAACCACACGTACGCTAATAGCAGAAAGCGAACGGGCTAAATCTTTTGATAAGCCCGTAATTTTAGACACCTTAATACCTGGCGCTAAATCAAGCTCAAAACGTGTTACAACTGGCCCTGGGTACACCCCTACTACAGTGGCTTGTACGTTAAAGTCGAGTAATTTTGTTTCAACCAGGCGCGATACACTTTCAAGCTCTTCTTGTGATATCGGGTTTTTTGCTTTGTCGGGTCTGTCGAGTAAATCAAGCGACGGTAATGGCCCTGGCGGTGGCTCTTTATCAAGTAACTCTTCAAATTTTTCTTTGGCTGTTGGCGGTGGCTGATACGCAGGTTTTGGCTTAGGCATTGGCCTTGCTGGCGATACCACCGTGGTAACTGGTTTTTCAGGCTCAACAACTTGGCTTTGATCCAGTGCATTTAACGCAGCCGCTGTATCCATCGGCTCATCGTCTATGGCGCTAAAGCCAATTTCTTGGTCGAGTATATCGTCTAGCTCATCAAATGGGCTGTAGTCATCACTAATTTGCGGCTCGCTAAAGGTAGGCTGCTCTTTAGTAATAGCTTTTTGTTTAGCTGGTTTTTTACTTTTAGCAAGCTCTTGTTCAAATTCTGATGATTGCTCGTGTGTGGTATCGCTTTGCTCATAATCGTCAGGGTCATCATTAAATTGGGCATCGGCCTGTACAGGGCTTGCCGCAATGCGCTCTCGTTGCATCCAACCTTGGGCGTAATTAAAAGCATAGCGGTAGCCTCTAACCACTAAATCACCAAGGTAGTCTACAAATTCAACCCATGACACGCCGGTTAATAAGGTAAGCCCAGCAAAAAAGAAGCACAATAATAAAATAGAGGTACCGGTAAAGTTAAATGCTGGCATCATGGCCGATGCAATCACATCACCCACTACCCCACCGGATGAAAAGTTATAAATATCATCGAAGTTAATGCTGCTAATTGCCGTTGCCGAGGTAATAAATAATGCAAAGCCAATAACACGCAAGGCAAGTGTGGTGTAATCGAGCTGTAAAATACGATGAGGTTGCTTAAACAGTAAATAGCCAAACAGCTGAATAGCGGCCGGCACTAAATAAGCAAGCCAGCCAAATGAAAGTAATAATATATCGGCCACCCAAGCACCAGCAGTGCCTGTAATATTTTTTACGTTTCTAAATTCACCCGTTTGCGACCACGCAGGGTCAGCGGGATCAAAGCTGATTAAAGCACATAAAATGAATATTGCCGCAAAGGTGCTGATGATCAGCCCTGTTTCTAATAGTCTTTGCACACCGTTTAGGCGCATAACTTCCTATCCCTCTTTATTGTTCTATTGGCACTTGCTTGCAATCAAATACCTTAGCAGGAAATGCAATTTGATGCACTTTATCTTAATGTGTATGGCCTGATTATGAACAAGTTTTTATAAATTAGAGTGTGTTTATCTTTTGCGGTTAAATTTACGCAATGTAAGGGCGAATAATTACGCCGTCTTCACCTTTTACTTCTTCCATTACTACATAGGTGCGGCTTTCACTCACGTTTGGCAGCTTTAAAAGAATGTCGCCTAGTACACCGCGGTATTCTGACATATCGTTTACGCGTGTTTTTAATAAAAAATCAAAATTACCCGATACCAAGTGACACTCTATTATCTCTTCGTGCTGTTTAACCGCCGCACTAAACTCATCAAATACGTCGGGCGATGTTTTGGTAATGGTTACCTCAACATACACCGATAAGCCTTGGCCAAGCTTTGCCGGATCTACCACTGCTTTGTAGCCAAGTATGTAGCCTTCACGTTCTAACTTTTTTACGCGCTCCAGACAGGGCGTGGCGCTCAGGCCAACTCGTCGGGCCAGTTCTACATTAGAAAGGCGTCCATCGTGCTGTAATTCCATTAAAATTTTACGGTCAATTCTATCTAATAACTGATGCATACACCCAACTAGTTTAATATTCTGTTTATTTTTATTATTTAGATAATAACACTGGTTACCCTTTTAAAAAAGGTGAGACACACTGCCTTATGATGAATATAATAGTGAAAAATGTTAATCCGTTCTTAATAAGGCAAATTTTATGATTATTGGTGTACCTAAAGAAATTAAAAACCATGAATACCGTGTAGGTATGGTTCCTGCGAGTGTTCGTGAATTAGTAAATCACGGCCACCAAGTGATTGTTGAAACAGATGCAGGTATGGGCATTGGTTTTACTAACGAAGATTACACACAAGCTGGCGCTGAAATTTTAGCCACTGCAGCTGATGTTTTTGCAAAAGCAGACATGATCGTAAAAGTAAAAGAGCCGCAAGCTGTTGAGCGTGCAATGCTACGCGAAGACCAAATTTTATTTACTTACCTTCACCTTGCACCTGATCTTCCGCAAACTGAAGACCTTGTTAAAAGCAAAGCGATTTGTATTGCTTACGAAACAGTGACTGATGCACGTGGCGGCTTACCGCTTCTTGCACCAATGAGTGAAGTAGCAGGTCGTATGTCTATTCAGGCCGGTGCACAAGCGCTTGAAAAATCTAACCACGGCCGTGGCATGCTACTTGGCGGCGTACCAGGTGTTGAAGCTGCAAAAGTTGTTGTTATTGGCGGCGGCATGGTGGGTCGTAGTGCAGCGCAAATGGCTGTTGGCATGGGCGCAGACGTTGTTGTACTTGACCGCAACATCGATGTACTTCGTGCACTAGACGCGCAGTTTGGTAACAAAGTTAAAGCGATTTACTCAACTGCCGATGCACTTGAAAAACATGTACTAGAAGCAGACCTAGTAATTGGTGGCGTACTAATCCCAGGTGCAGCGGCACCTAAGCTTGTTACAGCTGATCACATTAAAGCCATGAAGCCAGGCGCTGCAATTGTGGATGTTGCTATTGACCAAGGTGGCTGTATTGCTACTTCTAAAGCAACTACACACGCTGATCCAACATACATTGTTGATGACGTTGTGCACTACTGTGTAGCTAACATGCCTGGCGCTGTTCCACGTACATCTACGTTTGCACTTAACAATGCAACATTGCCGTTTATTATTAACCTTGCAAACAAAGGTTACAAAAAGGCACTACTAGATGACGCGCACTTCTTAAAAGGCTTAAACGTAATTAAAGGCCAAGTAACTTACAAAGAAGTAGCTGAAGCGTTCAACATGGAATATGTTGACCCACGTACTGCAGTAGAAAACGCGTAATTTTGCGTTTAGTCGTTAGGTGTTATTTAATAAAATAGTTACCTAACTACAAACAATAAAAAAGCAGCTAATTAGCTGCTTTTTTTGTATCTAAATTTCGACTATATAAAGTAATTTATATAAAACGCTTAATTATAAAATCCACTTTTACGCGTTTAGCCTGACCAAGTAGCTTTTTAACCGGCTGTGGGTAGTCTTCTACTGTTTCTAAATCATTTGGACCAGTTAAACGGCGGCAGTGTTTTAAAATTTCCTGCTTTTCATTATCTATGGCTTGCATAATACTTTGCTGTGGGTCTTCAATTAAAATACCGTTTTCAATATCAAGCCCCCACGCCCGCGGATTAAGATTGTGGCCGCTTAATAAGTGGCGTTGTCGGTCTGCGCAAATACCTTTTAAGTGAAACGAGTTACTCTCGTGCTTCCATAAGTACACATTTAAATTGCCGTTATCTATATGGCGCTTTTGCGATTTTACAAATTTATGCAAAATGGTTTCGTATAAATACGGTAATGCACCAATTTTACTAAACGGCTCACTTGGCGGCAGGTAAAAATCGTTCGCCGTTTTATCACCTACTACAATGGTTACCTGCTTACCTTGTTTTAATAATCTACGAAGCGAGCGCATAAGCGGCGCCGGAAAATTAAAATACGGTGTGTAAAGTACAAGCTCTTGCTCTGTGGTATCAAACAAATTTTTAATTAATCGGTTAAGGCTATTATTACGACGCCCTAAACCTAAAAACAAACGCACACCGAGTGGGTCGGTATTGGCCGTAGTTGGGTTTGCATAACTGGCCGACTTTAGCTCGCGCATTAATTGCTTTTGTTCAAACTTAAAGTCTATTAAGCGCTTAAGCGGGCGTGTATCAATACGTGGCACGGCTTGCGAGCCTATTAGCTTAGACTCAATAAAATCAACCACAGAGTCGCACAGTGCTGCTTGGTCAACTAAAAAATAACGGTCGAGCCTGTAGCGTTCGTGATATTGTAAGTACACGTTATTTAAGCTGGCGCCGCTGTATAATAAAGTATCATCTACAACAAAGCCTTTAAGGTGTAACACACCAAACAACTCTTTGGCTTTGACCGGTACACCGTAAACCTGTACGTTCGATTTAAATTTTTCTAAATAGTCACAATATAAACTTGCGTTACCGTCTGATTTTGCTGCACCAATAAGACCACGTTGAGCACGATGAAAATCAACCAACACTTTTATTTCAAGGTTGGGGTTTGCCAACGACACACGATGCAGCGCTTCGAGTATTTCACGCCCTGCTTCGTCATCTTGTAAATAAAGTGCCGTAATGTAGATTCTTTGTTTTGCATTGCTAATTAAACGTAGCAATTGCGTACGGTACTCTTGTGCGTTGGTTAAGACGTTAACGTCTTTTGAAGTCAACCCAAATGCGGGTTTTTCCTGCCAAAATAACATAGTTGCCTATTCACTAAGGTCACATAATCTATCAGTGACAAATAAAATTAGGTAAAACATATCAAAAAAATACTAACGGGTCATGAATTAACGAAGCTTTGTTGCTCATCTGTTTGTTTTTTAACCTTAACACAGGCTTTTTTTTCATTTACTGCAAGGTCAGTACATAATATTGCACAGCTTTTAATTTTGTCAGAAAAAAATATTCACATAATTTGTTTACTTGTGCCTTGTTTTTCTTAGAATCGAAGCCATTAAGTTCAGTATTAAACGTTTAGGAAAAGATCATGACTGAAGCAAAACACTCTAAGTTACTAATTTTAGGCTCTGGCCCTGCGGGTTACACTGCCGCAGTATATGCCGCACGTGCAAATTTAAACCCAGTTTTAATTACCGGTATTCAACAAGGTGGCCAATTAACGACCACAACTGAAGTTGAAAACTGGCCAGGCGATGCGCACGGTTTAACAGGCCCTGCATTAATGGACCGTATGAAAGAGCACGCTGAGCGCTTTGAAACGGAAATTGTGTTTGACCACATTAATAAAGTAGATGTGTCTAAGCGCCCTTTCACGCTTACTGGCGACCAAGGTACTTACACATGTGATGCATTAATTATTGCCACAGGTGCGTCGGCTAAATACTTAGGCTTAGAGTCTGAAACTAACTTTCAAGGTCGTGGTGTATCTGCATGTGCTACGTGTGATGGTTTTTTCTATAAAGGGCGTAAAGTTGCCGTTGTAGGGGGTGGTAACACAGCAGTAGAAGAAGCGCTTTACTTATCTAACATTGCGGATGAAGTACACGTTATTCACCGTCGTGATAGCTTCCGCAGTGAAAAAATTCTTGCTGATCGCCTTAACGAAAAAGCGCAAAATGGTAACGTAGTATTGCATTACAACCGAACGCTAGACGAAGTTCTTGGCGATGACATGGGCGTAACTGGCGTTCGTATTAAAGATACGCAATCTGATTCAACCGAAGAGCTTGACTTAGCCGGTGTGTTTATTGCTATCGGCCATAAGCCAAACACCGACATGTTTGAAGGCCAACTAGAGATGAAAGACGGCTATTTAGTGGTTGAGTCTGGTCTTAACGGTAACGCTACTCAAACAAGCGTATCTGGCGTATTTGCCGCAGGTGACGTGTCTGATCACATTTACCGTCAAGCAATTACATCTGCAGGTACAGGTTGTATGGCAGCCCTGGATGCAGAACGTTTCTTAGATAATCTGTAATCACGTTAAATATTTTAAAAGAGGCTGATAATTCAGCCTTTTTTTATGCCTAAAATGTAGTTACACTTTTATGATAATTAATAAATTAAGCCCTCTATGAGAAACCAGCTATACCAACTCAGTGAAACCGATATAGCATTTCCAAATCCCGAATATGCACTTACCTCCCCCGATGGACTGCTTGCCATAGGCGGCGATTTATCTGTAAAGCGATTAAGTAACGCCTATAAAATGGGGATTTTTCCGTGGTTTAGCGAAGGTGAGCCCATTATGTGGTGGTCGCCAAGTGAACGCGGAATTGTAGAGCTAAATGACTTTCATATAAGTAAAAGCTTGCGTAAACATTTAAAAAAGCACCCAGTAAAAGTAACCATTAACAATGCCTTTGCTGAGGTGATAGAAGCGTGCTGTGAGCAACGTATAGACACCGAAGGCACGTGGATAACAAACGACATGTTAAGCGCTTATATTGCTGCACATGACGCTAAAATTGCGCATAGTGTTGAGGTATGGCAAAACGGCGAACTTGCCGGTGGGCTTTATGGCATTATGCAAAATGGCATATTTTGTGGCGAGTCGATGTTTCATCATCAAACTAATTGCTCAAAACTCGCCATGTGGGCGTTAGTAAATTGGTTAAAACGACATAACGCACATTTTATTGACTGCCAACTAGAAAACCCCTATTTAACCTCTTTAGGTGCAAAAGTGATCCCTCGCTCAGAGTTTTTGACTAGACTTAAATTAGCAGGTTCTTACAGCCTCAACCCGATGATGTGGCAGCCACAGGAGTTAATAGCAATTTATGAGTGAGCACATACCTTCTCGCGTAGGCCTTAGCCAAGAGTTTGCTTGTAGCTATTTACCTGACAGGCAAGAACAATTATTGGTAATACTTGACCCTACCTGTTACAGCACGCAAAAATTTGAGATGCTTTTATCGCTCGGCTTTAGGCGTAGCGGTAACCAAATTTACCGACCTCATTGCCCTTCGTGTAGTGCCTGTAATTCTGTACGCGTGTTAGCTCAAGAGTTTGTTCCGTCAAAATCCCAAAAACGAAAACTTAATAAAGTAAAAGCACACTTTGAAGTTAAATACACCCAGGCTAAGCGCGAAGAATATTACCCACTTTATAGTAAATACATTTCATTACGTCACAGCGATGGCACTATGTTCCCCCCTAATATAGAGCAATTTCAAAGTTTTTTATTTTGTAGCTGGCTAGAAATAACGTTTATTGAACTTTGGCACCAAGACACTTTAGTTGCAGTAGCCGTAACCGATTGTATGGATAACGCTGTTTCAGCTATTTATACGTTTTTCGATCCCGACTTTGAGCACTACAGTTTAGGCACTGTGATGATTTTACAGCAGCTCGAATTTGCCAAACAACAAAATAAAGAATTTGTGTATTTGGGCTACCAAATCGATGAATGCACCAAAATGAAATACAAAACTCAGTTTTTACCCGCGCAAAAACACGTTAATGACCAGTGGTTGGCTATTTAATTTGCAAAAATGCCCGCTGCGCCTTTACTTATTGGCGTATTTTGGGCAAAATCTGCAGCGTTTAACTATTAAAGAGGTGTTACGCTAAACATGGCGAAAGAAGACGTAATCGAAATGCAAGGGACAGTCCTTGATACTTTACCAAATACAATGTTCCGAGTTGAGCTAGAAAATGGTCACGTAGTTGTGGCTCATATTTCAGGTAAAATGCGCAAAAACTACATCCGTATTTTAACCGGCGATAAAGTAACGGTAGAAATGACGCCTTACGATTTATCGAAAGGTCGTATCGTATTCCGTGCTCGCTAAGTGCGTAAACGAGATTTAGTTTTTGGCTAGTGAATAACTAGCTTAAAGCGTTTATTAAATGTAATTGATGGTGCTGACTAGCAATTACATTTAATAAACAAAAAACCCAGCTTTTGCTGGGTTTTTTGTTGCCTATAAAAAGGCAAAAAAAGCCCACGCGTATCGCGCAGGCTAGTTTGTATACCCATTCGCATAATTAAGTTACTGTTTAGCGGATGGGTATTATAAGTGAATGCTCTTATTTAAGCGGGTGTTAAATTGCTTTCATAGTCAAAGTTAATTTTCTTATCTTTAACTGACACTTTAACAGTACCGCCATCAACCAGCTCACCAAAGAGTATTTCATTAGCCAACGGCTTTTTAAGCTCATCTTGAATAACACGTGCCATTGGGCGTGCCCCCATCGCTTTGTCGTAGCCTTTGTCTGCTAACCATTCACGCGCTTTAGAGGTCAGTTCAAGGTTAACCGACTTTTTATCTAGTTGTGCTTGCAGCTCAACTACAAACTTGTCAACCACTTGCAAGATAACCTCTTTTTCAAGGTGGTTAAACCAAATAATATTATCTAAGCGGTTTCTAAATTCGGGTGAAAATACCTTGTTAATTTCGCTCATTGCATCATGCGTATGATCTTGCTCGGTAAAGCCAATCGATTTGCGTGTTGTTTCTTGCACACCGGCATTGGTTGTCATAACCACAACCACGTTTCTAAAGTCCGCTTTACGACCATTGTTATCGGTTAACGTACCGTGATCCATGACTTGCAGTAGTATGTTGTAAATATCTGGATGCGCTTTTTCAATTTCATCCAATAACACAACTGCATGGGGATTTTTAATAACGGCTTCGGTGAGTAAACCACCTTGTTCAAAACCAACATACCCAGGAGGCGCACCAATTAGACGGCTCACTGCATGGCGCTCAACGTACTCTGACATATCAAAGCGAATAAACTCTACGCCCATACACTTAGCAAGCTGTTTAGTCACCTCTGTTTTACCAACACCCGTTGGCCCAGCAAATAAGAACGAGCCTACTGGCTTATCTTCGTTTGCAAGCCCCGAGCGAGATAAACGAATCGCAGACGTTAGCGCGTCGATAGACTGATCTTGCCCAAACACCAACATTTTAAGATTACGATCAAGATTTTTGAGGGTTTCTTTATCAGTAGATGACACACTTTGCGCCGGAATACGGGCCATTTTGGCAATGATTGATTCAATATCTGATACACCAATGGTTTTTTTGCGCTTAGAGCTTGGCTGTAAACGCTGGTTAGCACCGGCTTCGTCTATTACATCAATGGCTTTATCAGGTAAGTGACGCTCATTAATGTATTTAGCACTTAACTCTGCAGCTGCTTTTAGTGCTTTTTGCGTGTAACGAATGCCATGGTGTTCTTCATAACGCTCTTTTAAACCATTTAAAATTTTAGTGGTATCAGCCACACTCGGTTCAAGTACATCAATTTTTTGGAAACGGCGTACTAACGCACGGTCTTTTTCAAAAATATTTTTGTACTCATTGTAAGTGGTTGAGCCCATACAACGTAACTGCCCGCTCGAAAGTAGCGGTTTAAGTAAGTTAGATGCATCCATAACACCACCCGATGCAGCACCTGCACCAATAATAGTGTGTATTTCATCAATAAATAATATTGAGTTAGGTTTAGCTTGTAACTCTTTTAACAGGCTCTTAAAGCGTTTTTCAAAGTCGCCGCGGTATTTAGTGCCGGCAAGCAATGCGCCTATATCAAGTGAGTAGACAACAGCATCGGCAATCACTTCAGGCACTTGCTCGTTAACAATACGATACGCAAGGCCCTCTGCAATGGCTGTTTTACCAACGCCGGCTTCACCAACAAGCAATGGGTTATTCTTTTTACGGCGACATAAAACCTGCACCGTACGCTCTACTTCACTGTCACGACCTACTAATGGATCTATGTTGCCGTCTTTAGCTTGCGCATTTAAGTTAGTGGTAAAGCTATCTAACTTACTTGCTTCTTCGTTTTGAACCTCTTGTACTTCTTCATGAATATCGTCAGTGTCATCACCTAACTCATCATCGGATTTAGAAATACCATGAGAAATAAAATTCACTATATCTAAGCGAGAAATATCACTTTTCTTAAGTAGATATACCGCTTGGCTTTCCTGTTCAGAAAAGATAGCAACAAGGACGTTTACACCCGTTACTTCGTTTTTACCTGATGATTGAACATGAAAAACTGCACGCTGAAGCACGCGCTGAAAGCCCAGTGTTGGTTGGGTTTCGCGTTCTTCTTCTAAGTCGGGAATAACCGGTGTGGTTTCGTCTATGAATTCTAATAGCTCGGTTTTTAAACCTGAAATATCAACCCCACAGGCGTTTAACGCTTCGCCTGCTGAAGGGTTATCTAAAAGCGCAAGTAAAAGGTGTTCTACCGTCATAAACTCATGGCGGCGTGTGCGCGCTTCACGAAACGCGGCATTTAACGTTAGTTCTAAGTCTTTGTTTAGCATTGGCAACCCCTTACTGAGATAATTATTTTATACCATAACAATGAGATGATTGATCACCTAATTGGTATTTATTCCTGCTCACAACTACAAAGCAGTGGATGCTCGTTATCCCGTGCATAACGGTTAACTTGTTCCGCTTTGGTATGGGCTACATCGGCGCTAAATACACCGCATATCCCCTTCCCTTTTTCGTGAACTTGTAGCATCACATCAGTTGCTCTATCGCTATCCATATTGAAAAACGTCATTAGAACTTCTATTACAAAGTCCATTGGCGTGTAGTCGTCGTTATTTAAAACAACTTTGTATTTTCGCGGTGGTTGCAGCTTTTGCTTTTCACTATCGCGAACTGTGTCTATGACACCTGAATCTTTCATACCACTCATAATTAAATATAGTCTTGTCTTTAGAACTCAAGCAAACTTGAATAAAAAATAAATAAAATGTTAAAAAAATAACACAAAACACTTGACTGACTGGCCAAATAAACTACAGTCAGAAGTAGATTGATTAATCCTTAGTCAGTCTAGCAAATTATACGGTTTAGAATAACTAAATTAGTCAACTTATAGAAGGATGTAGAAGTATGGCTTGTGGTAAAGTCAAATGGTTCAACAACGCCAAAGGTTTTGGTTTCATCGTAGAAGACGGCTGCGAGAATGATATTTTCGCTCATTACTCAACGATTGTAATGGACGGTTATAAGACACTTAAAGCTGGTCAAGATGTAACATTCGAGCTAGAACAAGGCCCTAAGGGCTTACACGCTAAAAACATAGCCCCTAACGGCGACATTTTAGAGTGATCAAAAATTTGTTCGACTAAAGCGAGCGACCTAATTTAGATCCTCGCTTAATTCCCCACTTACCATTCAACTCTCTTCTTATTATTAAATTGCTCCTGTACACGCTAAATTCAACCCTTTTCCTTGATTTTATTTTATATACCCCAATGTTCTAACAGTTACCTGCTAATTTAGGCTGTACAAAAGCGCAAGCGCTAGCCCTTTTTAAACAAGCTTGTTACACTCTTGTTGCTAAATTACGCGATCACATATTAGCTTATGCGTTTACGCGGCTAACATACGTGTACTTTGCAACCTATAAAAATCAGTTAGTCAGGTGTGACTATTCTGCCTTTGGCACATTAAGAGTACCGACACCTAACAAACTGCTTATTAACGCAGTCATGCGCTAATGAGTTTCTTTGCATTGTTGAATACGGCCACTGCGGCCTACTATCTAGGAATGATGATGACATCAAAAATTATCTACACTAAAACGGACGAAGCTCCGGCGCTAGCAACCTACTCGTTGCTACCAATTATCCAAGCCTATACAAATGCGGCAGGTGTTGAAGTTGAAACTCGCGATATCTCATTAGCAGGTCGTGTAATTGCAAACTTCGCTGATTACCTTACTGAAGAACAACGTATTGGCGATGCGCTTGCAGAACTTGGCGAACTTGCAAAAACACCAGAAGCAAACATCATCAAATTACCAAATATCAGTGCGTCTGTACCGCAATTACGCGCTGTGATTAAAGAGCTTCAAGAAAAAGGTTACGCACTACCAGAATACCCGGCTGAGCCTAAAAATGATGAAGAAGCTAAAATTAAAGCAACTTATGACAAAATTAAAGGCAGCGCTGTAAACCCAGTATTGCGTGAAGGTAATTCAGATCGTCGTGCGCCTGGCTCTGTTAAAGAATATGCACGTAATAACCCGCATTCTATGGGTGCATGGAGCAAAGACTCACAATCATACGTTGCAAGCATGAGCGAAGGCGATTTCTTTGGTTCTGAGCAATCAGTAACCGTTGATGCAGCAACTGATGTACGTATTGAACACGTAGCGACTAATGGCGAAGTAACTGTACTTAAGCAAAGCACACCGCTAATCGCTGGCGAAGTAATTGATGCGTCGCGCATTAGCGCAGCTAAACTACAAGCGTTTTTAGCAGCAGAAATTGATGCCGCTAAAGAAAAAGGCGTATTATTTTCGCTTCACATGAAAGCGACAATGATGAAAGTATCTGACCCTATTATTTTTGGTCACGCGGTAAAAGTTTTCTACAAAGACGTATTTGCTAAACACGGCGAGCTTTTTGAAGAGCTAGGTGTTGATGTAAATAACGGTTTAGGCGACGTTTATTCTAAAATTCAAACATTAGATGATGCTAAGCGTGAAGAAATTGAAGCAGACATTCAAGCGGTTTACGCTGAGCGTCCTGCCATTGCAATGGTTGATTCTGACCGTGGTATTACTAATTTACATGTACCAAGCGATGTGATCATTGATGCATCTATGCCTGCTGCTATTCGTTCAAGCGGTCAAATGTGGAACAACGACGGTAAACTACAAGACACTAGCTTTGTGATCCCAGATCGTAGCTACTCAAGCGTTTACCAAGCGACTATTGATTTTTGTAAAGAAAATGGCGCATTTGATCCTACCACTATGGGTAGCGTTCCAAACGTAGGCTTAATGGCTCAAAAAGCAGAAGAATATGGTTCTCACGATAAAACGTTTGAAGCAAAAGCGGATGGCTCTATCCGTGTTGTTGATGCAAATGGCACTACGCTACTTGAGCACACTGTTGAGCAAGGCGATATTTGGAGAATGTGTCAGGTTAAAGACGCACCAATCCAAGATTGGGTTAAACTTGCTGTAAACCGTGCACGTGCTACGGGCGTACCTGCTGTTTTCTGGTTAGATGAAAATCGTGCTCACGATGCTCAGCTTATTAAAAAGGTAAACAAATACTTACCAGATCACGATACAGATGGCCTAGACATTCAAATTTTAGCGCCGCTTGAAGCAACTTTATTCTCATTAGCGCGTATTAAAGAAGGTAAAGACACTATTTCTGTAACAGGTAACGTATTACGTGACTACCTAACAGATTTATTCCCAATTTTAGAGCTGGGTACTAGTGCTAAAATGCTTTCAATTGTACCTCTTATGAACGGCGGTGGCTTATTTGAAACTGGTGCAGGTGGTTCAGCACCTAAGCATGTTCAACAGTTCGAAAAAGAAAACCACTTACGTTGGGATTCGTTAGGCGAGTTTTTAGCACTAGCGGCTTCGCTTGAGCACCTAAGTGTGAATACAGGCAATAAAAAAGCTCAAGTACTTGCTGATACACTAGATAAAGCAACCGGTACGTTCTTAGCTGAAAACAAGTCGCCTTCACGTAAAGTAAAAGAAATTGATAACCGTGGCTCTCACTTCTTCTTATCTTTATTCTGGGCACAAGAGCTGGCTAAGCAAGACGAAGACAGTGAGCTTAAAGCGCAATTTACACAAATTGCCAACGATTTAGAAACGCAAAAAGAGCAAATCGTAAACGAGCTTAACGATGCGCAAGGTCCTTCAATGGATATTGGTGGTTACTTCCAACCAAGTGATGAGGCAGCGTTTAAAGCAATGCGCCCAAGCGCAACCTTTAACGAAATTTTATCTAAATTAGTATAATTTTAGATTAAATTTAAAAACCGCTTACGTAAAAAGTAAGCGGTTTTTTTGTGCCTGCCTTTTGTATAAAAAAGCCGCTATTTATAAAATAGCGGCCTGTAAACAATTAAAGCTATTTTAATTATTTTGTATAATACCAATCCGCATAAGTAAGTGATCTATTTTGAGGATGGAAAAACGTGTTGATAGCAAGGCAAAAAATTCGCTATTTAGTTGTTCTAAATGAGAATTTTTTAACGCTGATAACAACACGTTTAGCTCCGCAAAATGATTAGATACTATTTCGGATTGGTATAAGCTCTAGGCATAGATGACTCAGTAGTGTAGCGCTCCCGTAGTTTATCTTGGCGAGACTGTATAGATACTTCTTCACCATTAATAATCATTTTACTTACATGACTGCTTAACTCAAACGGGTCATTGCTCCACATCACTACATCAGCGGCTTTTCCAACTTCAATACTGCCAGCGTTAATATTAAACACACTTGCCACATTAGATGTAACGGCCTTTAATGCACCTTGTTGGCTCATGCCATATGAAACGGCATTGCCTGCATCAAAACGAAGTTGGTAAATATTATGACTGGCATCGCCGCCCACGGTTAAAATAACCTTAACCCCTGCTTTTTCTAGCACGGCTGCGTTATCTAAACTGGCATGTAGCGAGTCAAAGCTTGAGGGTAAGCTATCCATAGCACTCATAATTATGGGTACTTGCGCTTTAGCAATCTGCTCTTTAACAACAACCGCATCTTGTGCGCCATTGAGCACTAAATTAATACCAAATTGCGCTTTAACTTTAAGGAGCTCAATAATATCGGCCGCACGAGATACGCCAACTACCAGTGGCATATCGCCGCTAAGTACTTTACGCATGACTTTATCTTCAGTGCTAGGCTTGCTGTCGTCGTCTTTTTTAGGCTTTTTAGCTGCTTTTGTTTGGTGCTCTTCAAGCTTATTAATGAGGGTTTGCAATGTAAATGCGCGCGACCCCTTGCTGCGCTCACCCAAATAAACCACTAAAGCAGCTTGCTTTTGTATATCGCTTTGTAAATCACCGCTTAAATCAACAACACTTGCTAGGCCTGCAAAAATACTATCGGCCCCATGTGGGGTAATAACATCGCGAGTTACACCACCTTTACGTGCATAAGGGATTAGGCTTGAGTGAGCGTTGTAAGCAAGGCTTACGTCAAAATCAATACCTGCTTTTTCTTCGCCAGCATCACGTGAGCCTGCAACCGCACTGACTTCTACTAAGCCAAGTTGGTTAATACTGGCAATAAACCCTGGTGTAACAATGCGGCCTTGAGCATCGATAACTTGGTCTGCATATACTTGTTGCGGGTTAATAGCGGTAATTTTACCGTTATCCATTATAATACTTGCGTTCTCTAGCACACCTTGCTCAGTAGCGGTATGAAGCGTTGCATTCACAATGGCAAGCGAGCGCGCATCCACTGTAGCTGAGGCTAACAATCCGGCAGCAACCAGAGATAGCGAAAACGAACGTGATAAATTTTTCATTCTGGGCTCCTTATTGTTGGCCTAACATAAAATCACTTTGTGCCTGAAATGCGCTGTCGTTTCTATCGTAAACTTTTGCGCCATCAATAAATACTTGTTCAGCTTTTGCGTAAACGCTAAATGGGTTTTGGTTCCAAATAACAACATCGCCTTGCTTACCTGCTTCAAGCGATCCCGTTTTATCTTCAATACCCAATGATTTTGCCGCGTTAGAGGTGATCCACTTAATGGCGTGCTGCTCCGAAATATCAAAACCATTTTCGTTTGCACGGTACATTACTTTACCCGCTTCTTGGTTTAAGCGCTGAATAGTGGTGTCTGAGTCAGAATGCACAATAGCGCACGAATTTTTTACCGCATCAACAATAGCTACGTTTTCTTGAACCATGTCATAAGCTTCCATTTTAAAGCCCCACCAATCTGGCCAAAGTGCAGCACACGAACCATTTTCAGCCAGTAAATCTGCAATTTTATAAGCTTCTACACCGTGATGGAAAGTACCTGCGTGATAGCCAAATTCTTTTGACAGATCGATCATCATCGCCATTTCTTCAGCTTTATAACAATGATTATGAATTAACACTTCCCCTTCAATAACCGCTTTTAGTGTATCGTGCTTAATGTCGCGAGCCGGTGCTTGTGGGTTTAAGCCTGCTTCGTAATCAGCATCGTACTTGTCCCATGCACGTTTGTACTCTTGTGCTTCTGCCCACGCCATTCTGTAGCCGGCCATGTTACCCATACGGGTTGAAGGTAAAGTACCTTGGCGGCCATATACGCGTTTGGGGTTTTCACCACAGGCCATTTTTAAGCCATTAGGTGCATCAGGAAATTTCATTGCTTGCATTGTATGCGCAGGAATGTTTTTGAGTGTTACGCCACGCCCGCCAAATAAGTTAGCTGAACCTGGTAAAATTTGTAGTGAAGTAATACCGCCTTCGCGGGCGCGGTTAAAGCCAGGATCTTGAGGCCATACAGAATGCTCTACCCACACCTCGGCAGTATTTGGGCTGGTCATTTCGTTACCATCTTGATGAGACTCAACTGATGGGCTTGGGTAGGCACCTAAGTGAGAGTGTACATCAATAATACCTGGGGTAACCCATTTACCCTGTGCATCAATGGTTAAATCTGCATTGGCCGATAAGTCTTTACCTACTTGTTGTACTTTACCATCAACAAGTAGTACATCAGCATCATTTAAACGCTCGCCTGTACCGGTAAGTACGGTTGCATTGGTAATTAAAGTGCTTTTACTTGCCAGCGGTGTGTAAGTGCTTGGGTATGGGTTTTTATTAATGGTGATTTTTGCATCTTGCGGGCCGTTTTCTTGGCAACCAACAAGCGCAGCAGCTAAACCAACTGCTAACAATGAGGGTGCAAATTTTTGCATGTTGTTAGGTTCTCCTGTTTTTTTGCTACTTTAGCTAAAGCGGCGTAATAAAGCTAAAAAAACAGGTAAAAAAGCGATTAATTGAGTTAAACGGCTGTCATTATTTTTTTATATAATTGTTATACAACTTTTCTAGCGCGCCTTCGGTAGTAAGGGAAGGATCTTTGTTTATAAAGTGTTTAACCGTGCGTGTCACAAAGTCTGAATTTTGCTTATGTTGCTTAGCAAAATCCTTAATTAAAGTATTGCCATCGCTTGCTGTTGTTACTTTATTATGGCGATGACGATACTGGCTAAGCGCCCTGTTAAAATCGCCATTATAATCCTCAACCAGTATTTTATAAAAATCACTTTTTTGAACTTTAAGCACGTTAATACAGTAATTTAATGCCTCTTTAAAGTCGGTAAAAACGGTGCCTTCTACATCAAACTCTTTGGTTTTTTCGCGTACGGTTACACGGGCTTCTTCGGTGGCATATGTAAAGCCTGTAAATGCTAAACGCTCAGATGCCTCTTTACCTAATTTCATACCCGCTTGAATGCTGTGCGCAAATTCATCGCTCATTTCGCTTAATTCGTTTTCTTCCCACATGTTATAAACGCGCAGCGCTTTAGCATACTTATTAGAGAGATTTTTTTTAAGTTTTGTAAAGCGCTCATCTATTGTCATTAGCCTTTCATTATGTAATAAGGCATGGCACTCGTAACATGCTGCAATTGATATAAAATCGGCCTCTTCGCCTAAATCAATAATGCTCTGTAACATGTGCAGGGGCGGGCAATGGTCGCGCTCTGTGGCTTCGCACCCACAATAAAAACATTGGTTAAAATGTTTGTGCTCGCAGGCATACGCTTGCTGGTAATAGCTGGCTAACGTTTTGCTCACTGGTTCTCCTAAAAATTAAGCGCGTAAATATTGGGGGCGATGATAGCAGGCTGAGAAAATATGTCAGTAGCTGTAAAATAATTTTACCTAAGTGTGTCAAAAAACACACTTATTAGGGCTTAAATTCAGTCACTTAGGTTAAATGTGTATTTTTAAACATACCTGCTTACACCTTGTTGCGTTTGGTTAACAGCTTTTTAGTTTTAATCGCTCAATAATAAAGCTGAACCACAAACAATGAGGACTAATTATGAACACGTTAAAAGCGACTTTTTGCACAACTATGGTACTAGGGGCAACTTTACTAATGGCAAAACCAGCATTAGCAACGCAGTTTATCGCGGCTGATTCTTCGCCAGGTACACAGGCTTGTATGGCTGTTGCAGCGAATAAATCGTACAGTTTGCGTAAAGCGTTACGCGATTTAAATATAAGCAAAGCGGTAATGAGCAAAAAACTGCACTGTAATAACTTATCAATGGGCGACTTTGTTAGTTTGTATAACCTTGATAAAAGCGCTAATTATTTAAATATTGATACCAGTACTCGCACATCAATTAAAGATTTAGCTAAATCGTACAACCCAGAAAAAGTCATTATCACAGGGCCAAAATAGTATGGCGTTAACACAAAACTAAGTCTGCTTTGTAAGCAGGCTTAGTTTATTAAATAATGGCCGCAATTAAGCCAAATAAACCGCCAAACACACCGCCCCACACTACTAGCCAACCTAAATGCTCACGTATCATCGTTTGAATAATGTCTTTAACCATTTTAGGGGTGAGTTCATTTAAACGCTCATCAACTAATTTAAGTACCGTAGCATGTAAGCTTTGTGCGCTATTGCCTTGCGACAACGTATCGTTTACTAGCGCTTTAAAATCGTCTGTTTGGCTAATTTGCGCAAGTGATAGCTGCATTTTTTCAATAAACTTTTCTCGCATTGGCTCTATAGCCGCTGTGCCACCAAACATACCTAACATACTGCCAAACTGAGATTGCTCTATTACTTGAAGTAGGTTGTCGAATGCAGGGTTTAAATCAACCTTAGTAATAATGCCCTCAAAGTCGATATTAGGTTGTGCTTTGCTAAGTAGGTTATTAATTTTTTGCTCGGAAAAAAACTCAGTCAAAATTAAATTACGAATAGCCACTTTAAAACTTTCAAATTTTAGAGCAATAACACCCGAGCCGTATAACAAAGGTACTTTTTCAAATAACATATGAACAGCCAATAAGTTTG
This sequence comes from Pseudoalteromonas sp. S3776, assembly GCF_005886915.1. Lineage (NCBI taxonomy): Bacteria > Pseudomonadati > Pseudomonadota > Gammaproteobacteria > Alteromonadales > Pseudoalteromonadaceae > Pseudoalteromonas > Pseudoalteromonas sp. S3776. Next base: position 27,085 of record NZ_PNCU01000017.1, read on the forward strand.
TGACAGCTCCAGATAGCGCAAATAACCCCACCGATAACACAATAGCTTGGTTAAAAAAGTAGCCTATCACGACACACAAAACCGCAAGCAAATTGGTGATAAAACTTTTGTTCATTGTTACTCCATAAGCATTTTTTATATCGTTAATTTTACAACGATTAGTTTGTTAAATTAATACTTTTTTGCCATAGTTTAAGTATCTGTTTAAAAGGCGAGCAATTGATATGTGGAAAACAGTAAACGAGCACATTAGCCAAGCCATTCATTATGACTTTAAACATACTTACAAACGCCAGCTGCAAAGTACAAATACCGATAAACTCTATCAATTAACTGATGGTAAGCACAATTACCTGGTTAAAATTGCCCTTAAAAACGAGCTAGATCGTCTAGAAAGCGAAGCGATTGGGCTTAAACAGCTTACCCAAAATAGTGTTTTTATGGTGCCTGACTGCATTGTAACAGGTGCTAATATTGAATTTTCGTTTATTGTACTTGAGTGGTTAGTACTTGATAAACAGCCCCACACTCATTGGCATGATATGGGAAAGCAACTGGCTATGCTGCATCAAAAGCACGACCAAGCAATGTTTGGCTTTGACGAAGATAACTACCTAGCCACAACCGTGCAACCAAACCAATGGCATAAAAAATGGGATTTATTTTACGCAGAAGAGCGCATAGGCTGGCAACTGCAACTATTAGCCGAGAAAGGTATTGAGCTTGTAGAGCCTGAACTATTAATTAACTTGATAAAAGAGCAACTACATAGCCATGTAGTTGAGCCCTCTTTAGTACATGGTGATTTTTGGCGTGGAAATATGGGTTTTATTAAAAATGTACCCACCTTATTTAACCCAGCATGCTATTACGGCGACCGCGAGGTCGATATCGCAATGAGTGAGCTATTTGCCCCCTTACCAGATGATTTTTATAACGCCTATAACGCGCAATACCCACTAAGCGATAACTATAAAAAGCGTAAAGCGATATACCAGCTTTACCCTATTTTAAATCACGCAAATATTTTTGCAGGGCATTACCTTACTCAAGCTAAGAAACATATTGATACGCTGCTATCGCTTTAAATAATAATGCCTCTAAGGCGTAAAGTTACTGTCATAAACGTCGCTTCAGCACTATAGTTAAAAGGATATAATTAAGGCTCAATACCTTGTTGTTTAGTTCAGTTTTGAGCCATCAAGTTGTTGCTAGTATAACGGCACAACTTAATTAATGCGTATCAACAAGTTAATTCTTACCTTGGTACTATTGGAGTGATTATGAAAGATTTTTTATCACAACGTATCACCTGCCCTCACTGTGGCAACCACATACACCTAGATATCGACGCAAGCATGGGAGATCAAGACTACATTGAAGAATGCAGTGCCTGTTGTAACCCTATTCATTTAAATATGCATATAGACCATGCTCATAAAAAATTAGAGTTACACATAGACAGCGACGATGAGCAAATTTTTTAGCCCTGGTGGCGTAAGTAATTTTCTACCGTGTTAACAATGGTATAAGTTTGTTGATCAACTTCTATATTTAGTTCATCACCCTCTTGTGCGTTACCTAAATTTGTAATGGCCAGCGTTTCGGGGATCAAGTGTAACCAAAACCCCTGCTCGTCAATTTCGCCCACGGTTAAACTTGCGCCATTTATTGCTACAAAGCCTTTGTATAAAACATACTTTTGCCATTTAGACGGTAGGCTTAACTGAATTTTACAGTTGTTTTGCTCTTTGACTATTTGCCTGATTTGGGCAGTACAGTGAATGTGCCCAGATACAATATGGCCACCTAGTTCAGTACCAAAAGTGACTGAACGCTCGTAATTGACTAAACTACCTACTGCAAGCTTGCCTAAATTGGTAAGTAATAATGTTTCATCGATTACATCAAAGTGCACTTGTGCCACAACATCATGGTTACTTAATTCTACTTTAACCACTGTTAGGCAACAGCCATTAATAGCAATACTGGCACCTAAATCAAGGTGTTTAACGTATTCATCACCTACCGATACAACCAAGCGTAAAACCCCTTCAGTGTGTGTGGTAGATACAACAGTGGCTTGAGTTTGAACGATTCCTGTAAACATAAAATCACTTAAAATTATTACAAAGTGCTAGTTTAACGTATCAACGGGTAAAATCATTCACTACAGTGATTTTTATTTGAAACACAATCGATTACAATTGCGCCCTGTTTTATCAAATAGCTGTTTTTATGACCTTTAGTAGCTGGGAAGCCAAACGTTTAATTACCCTTGCCGTACCTGTATTTTTAGCACAAGTAACACTCGTTTTAATGTCGGTGGTCGACACTATTATGGCAGGCCAAGTAAGCCCCACAGATTTAGCTGCGCTATCGATTGCAACCGGTATATGGAACCCGTTATTACTGGCACTGCAAGGTATTTTGCTCGCGTTAACCGGGATTATTGCCCAATTTGCGGGTGCTAATGATAAAAAAGGCATTAGCCATTATTTTCAGCAAGCACTGTATTTAACCGCAATTTTAAGCACAATTGGTTTTGGTATCGCCAACCTAGCCGATATTGTTATTTTAAAACTCGATACAACCCCCGCTATTGCAAGCCTTGCGCATGACTATATTCATTTTGTGAAATGGGGCGCCTTTGGTTTTTTAATTTTTACCGTTTATCGCAATATGACCGAAGGCATGGGGATGACAAAACCGGCTTTTTATATCAGTTTGCTGGGCCTTGGCGTTAATATTCCGGCTAACTATATTTTTATAAATGGGTTATTTGGCTTACCAGCTTTAGGCGGTGCGGGGTGTGGCATTGCTACGGCATTGGTGCTAACGGTAATGGCTGTTGCACAAGTAACCTATTGCCAGTTTAGTAAAAAAATAGATGCAAAAGCCCTGCTGGCAAATTTTGAAAAGCCCAATATTAAAACCATTGGCATTATTACCAAATTAGGTATACCCATTTCGTTGGCCACCTTTTTTGAAATTACGCTATTTGCGTGCATACCTTTGTTTATTGCACATTTAGGCGCTGTTGCAGTGTCGGGCCATCAAATTGCAGGAAGCGTAACTGCATTATTATTTATGATGCCACTGAGCTTATCTATCGCCATTAGTATTCGTATTGGTAATTTATTTGGTCAAAACCATTTAAGTCAATTAAAAACTGCTATATCAACCAGCTACATTTTGGCCATTGCTATTGCGTTATTTTTAGCTTTTATAACCTTTATTGGCCGCGATTTAATAAGCCAACTATACACCGACAGCCCTGCTGTTATTGCCTTAGCTAGCTCTATTATGATTTTAGCCTGTATTTATCAAATTCCTGATGCACTGCAAGTCGCTGCCAATGGCATATTAAGGGGTTTAAAGCATACTCAGCCTATATCGTATATCACGTTTATATCGTACTGGTTAATCGGTTTTGCTTCAGGCTACGTATTAGGAAGAACAGATTTAATTGTGCCCGCCATGGGGCCGCACGGTTTTTGGATAGGTATTATTTTTGGTTTAACCGTTGCTGCTGTGTGGCTTATGTTCACCGTTAATAAGCGATTAAAGCAGGCGCCATTTGTATAAAAAAGCCCTTACATTATTATCTAGCAAAACATGGTTAAGCTATTTATTAGCTGTGTGTTGCGCCGTGCTTGCTGGGTGTTCAAAAGCGCCCAGCACCACGTATCAAACATACACAGAACGCTTAAGTAATACCCTTGAAACCCAAGCTCCAAGCTTAAGTAAGCCTGCACCAATTAGCCCGCTATTACCCCCAAATACGCTTACTAAAGGCAGTACTATCAGCTTAGTAGAACTTGCCAGTTTAAGCCATTGTAAACTCAGCTTACTTATTAGCGAGCATAATAATCAGCTAGGCAAAACGGCAGGCTATGCCAGTGTTTTAAAGTATCAAATAGAGTTTGTGCAAAATGCGCAGCAGTGCTTAAGCACACTTAAGCCTGACTCAAACATTTACAAAACCCTATTAAATGCAAAAGCGCAAAAAGAGCAAACACTAAACCACTACTTTAATTTAATGCTGTATAACGAATTTGAGCTTAAAAACACGTGGCAAGCTAGCAGCGCAGAGCTTGCTGTGTCGCCGGCTGGGTATAGCGACACCGTAGCGGCCATGCAGAAGCTTGTACAGTTAAAGCGCCACATACTCAATAAACACTATTTAAAAATCAACTCCGCAGACATATTTAACGCGTTAGAGCAGCTTAACAAGTACCGTTTTAACCAATTACTTATTTACTCTGCGCGTTTGCAAATAGCATTTAATAATTCAGCAACGCAATTTATTCAGTCGCAATCAATTGATGAGATATGCCCAGCAGGAAAAAATAAAAAAGTAGCGACAATAGTTAGCAACGTCTTCCAAAAGTTTTACCTCAAAAAAATACAGCCTTATCAGGCTAATTTAGCAGGCTACCTTGAAACACTACTACCTCTGTATAGCCAACTTTGGCTTGACGAACCCATAACAAATAGCCAAATAAACACTTTGATAGCGCAGAATTCGCAAAATAATCTATTAAACCAGCTTAAAGGCTCAGCAAAAAAACACGTAACCTGGTGGCAAAACTTTTATAAAACGTGTGAAATCAGCCCAATGTGAATAAAAAAACGGCAAATAAACCTAAAAGCAACAAACTTGCTTGATTCACCACTCACCACGCTATATATTAGCGGCCGCTGGTAAATTATATTCACCGCATCTTAATTAGGTAATACGACCGTAGCTCAGTTGGTTAGAGCGCTACCTTGACATGGTAGAGGTCGGTGGTTCGAATCCACTCGGTCGTACCAAATTTATTCTTCCCTATGAATAAATATAATTAAGATATTATTTGTACGACTGTAGCTCAGTTGGTTAGAGCGCTACCTTGACATGGTAGAGGTCGGTGGTTCGAATCCACTCAGTCGTACCAAAACTATTCTTCCTTTTGAATAAATATATATTTGTACGACTGTAGCTCATTTGGTTAGCACTACCAACTCTCTATGCCCACGCCGAAATCGGTGGTTCGAATACACTCAGTCGTACCAAAACTACTCCCCTTCGAAAAAATACTTACAGTAAGTATAAAATTGTTTAAATATATATGTCGCCGTATTACGTATGAATTAATGCAGCTTGCTCTTTAATGCCAAGTAAAGCGGTTACTTTAGGGCACTAATTTTGATTGATTTATATACTATTTATTAAGAGTTTGATTATAATCACTTAGCGGTTTTTTTAAGTGAGTTTAGGTATGGTGCGGATTGGTAAATTAACAGTGTTGTTCTTTTGCATTTTGTTTAGCCCGCTAGTACATGCATACCCACTAAATACTGATAAAATTACGCTAAAAGATGATGACCTGTGGCGCCCTGTCACAGCATTTAATACCACACCTTCTGCTCAACAAGTCATTACATCATATAAAAACAGTTCTGAAATAAGCACTCTGCTCGGTAAAAGTGGCGCTGTAGTGACAAAAGTGGCACTAAATAGCCCCACCACTGGAGATTGGTATGTGCTTCCTCAGGCCAATTTTATCGATGTTGGCCTAGCCTTTTGGCAAACAGCTGAAGGGGATATAGTTAAGCTTGCTGATTTTTCGCAGTCACACGTTAATCAACCGGCTATTTTAATGCATGGTCAGGCATTTAAACTGCCCTTTTTTGAACCAAGCAAGGGCTATTTGTGGATATATTTAGAAGCCAAACATTACCCTACCCCAGTTGATCTGACTATTTTAGATGAGGGTGCATTTTTACATCATCAATTTTATATAAACTCAGTAAGCCTTATTGCTATTTCAGTCATGCTTACTTTAGCAATATTGGCCTTGGTAATGTTTTTAAATGTAAAACAAAAAGTGGCCTTATTTTGTGCTGGCTATGTTGGTTTACATGGCTTTGGTTGGGCGTTTGCCTCAGGTGCTGTCAATGCAGTTTACGCCAGTCCCACTTTTAATAAACATTACTTAGGTATGTATTTATTCGCCTTTGCTGTGAGTTGCGCTGGCGCATTTACCTACTACCTATTTAACTTTGATAAAGAAAAAACAAACAAGCTGGCACGCGCATTAAAATACTTCTCTATTACTGCCCTTGTATGTGGCGTTTGCAGTCTATTAATGCCCTTTTATGTGGTGTTTTATACCGCGCATTTTTTAGCAGCAATATGGGTTACGCTTAGTTTAACTACCGGGTTTGCTATGCTTAGCCTGAACGATTTTAGAGCCAAGTATTTTTTATTTGGCAATGTGCTCTATAGCCTCTCATTAGTAGTCTACGTTGCGTTTCATTTTAATTTAATAAATGCAACCTCAGCAGAAATCTTTGTGCTGTTCGCTTTAGCAATAGATTGCGTGTGTATATTATTATCTTTATCTGAGTGGCTGAAGTTAAAGCATCAAGCGTTTAATACCTTATTGTATGAATCTCGCTTTGACCCTCTAACCCAAGTTGGCAACCGATTATTATTAGATGATGAGCTGGTTAAACTTGCACATAGTGCTTACATCATTGTGTTTATAGATTGTGATGGAATAAAAAAAATAAACGATGGGCTTGGGCACGCCAAAGGGGATGCGTTTTTAATTAATGCAGCAAAATTAATGACACAGCATTTAGCGCAAGACGGCACCGTATTTAGAACCGGGGGCGATGAATTTATTTGGTTATGTAAAGTCAAAAACAAATCACACCTCCCCCAGCTAAAAACCACGCTCACCCAAAAGCTCAACGCATTACATAACACTATACAGCGACAGTGGCCGCAATCAGGTATTAGTTATGGCATAGCATCAAGCGATGAATGCCAAAGCCATACCGAGTGTTTAACCTTAGCGGATCAGCGCATGTATAACTTAAAATCAGCCCATAAACTCAAAGTATGCTGAGTTAATAGTGTTCACTTTTGGGTTTGTTACTTACCATAGTGTATTTAGATCATTAACCGTGTTAAGTACACTCGTGTATCCACCAGTAACTACGTACCACTGTGTTGGATTTAGATAATAAACATGATTTTTTTGCCAAGCGTTTGAATTTTTTATATAGGGTGAACTAGTTAATGCTTGCTTAATATTACTTTGTCCTGCGGTTGCTAGCCCTCTGTCGAGTATAAATAACCAATCAGGTTTTTTTTCTATGTATGCTTTTGTAAGGGTTGCAGCATGTTTGGCTTTTTGTGCTTTAGTTTGCTTTTTATTTGCTTTGCTATCGGTTTGTTTATTAATTTTACCAACGCTTGGAATACCTAACAGGTCATACACCATACCAAACCTATCGCCGGGTAAGTGTGCAATAAACACATCTTTTACGGTAAATAAAACTAGCCCTGCACCTTTACTTTTTGCTTTACCTGCAAAGTTAGGATTTTACTGTTTAGCTTTTCCCACAGTGACTTTGCTTGTTGTTTTTTATCAAAAATACTGCCCAGTAATAAAACATTTCTTTTAACGCTAGGCACAAAGGTATCGGCATTAACGGTTAAATCAATAGTTGGCGCAATACCCGATAGTTTATCAAGGGCCTTACGGCTTCGGCCACCCACAATAATAAGATCAGGTTTTATATCTTTGAGCTTTGCATAGTCGGGTTTAAATAAACTACCCGCTATTGCTTTATCAGAGGTGTTATAACCTGCCAAATAATCTGGGAACACGCCCTTAGCTACAGCGGTTACTTCAACATCAAGGGCTGTTATGGTATCGAGTACACCTAAATCAAAAACAACCACTTTTTTAGGTTTTTGTTTTATAACAACAGGCTTCTTTCCTGCATGCTCTATTGTTAAAGGGTAGTTGGCAAAACTTGCCACTGAATAAAAGCCGAACACTAAAATTATAAGTATATTTAAAAAATGACCGTATATTATTACTATTTCCTTTTGTGTAAGTATAGGTAATTGGTAGGCCATGCTATCACGCACACCTAAAAATGATAATGAGTCGTATTTGTTTTGTTTGGTATAAAAGCGGTTTTTTGCGTTGCAGTTTCTAAAACACTAAGACATTTCTTCGCGTTTGTGAGGGTCAGTTGATCTTTGCGGACTGAAATTTGTTTAAACTAGGGGCTATTTAATCACGGCGCGATTTTTGTAACATAATGGATTAAGCAAAAGCCGAGTTACAAAGAGTAAATAGTCTCCAGGGAGACCCTTTGGGCAGCGGCTGTTTATAGGGAATAACGAGATAGGCTCGGCTTTGCCTAAATACCATACAGACTGATGAGAAGTTAACTTAAAAGCTCAACATACTCTAATTACTATTACATACTTTGGCATATTTCAGTATTCCAGGCTTTAGGTAAATTACCTTTAATATGATCTATAAAGGCGCGTTGCTTTTTCGCTAATTTACCAAATGGGTAACATAGCCAAATAGGCAGTGGATCCGCTACCCAGTCGTTTAAACAACGCTCAAAACACCCAGGATGAGCATTGAGCCGCATGCTGGCTTGCCACAGTGGTAATAAACCCAGCCCATGCCCGTGGCTTATTGCATCCCCCTGTAACACTAGCTGATCAGACTGAATGCGTGACGAAGGTACTGGCACACTTAATGTCGTTCCACGCTGATCAGTCATCACTAGCTGCTCGCTTTTATTCCCAAGTAATTGAAGCCATTGTGTGTTTATCAAATCTTCCGGTGATTGTGGGTAGCCGTTACGGCTAAAATACTCTTTACTACCAAATACGCCTTGCCATAACATGCAGAGTTTTTCTTGGCGTTGGCTGGTCTCTGGGAGAGAGCCCATACAAAGTAAAATATGATCTCGCCACTGATTTGAATTTGCCTTTATATCTGTTTTTAAAGTCACGCTCACATCAGGAAAGCGCGTTAAAAACTGAGCAACCACATCGCCAAGCCAACCTCTTAATAAACCATTATCAACATACACAACCACCTCGCCTTGTATCTTTTCATCAAGTGTAGCTAGTTCATGTTTGGCCTCATTAGCAATGCGAAGTATTTGCTCGCAATAACTATAAAAACGCAGCCCTGCCTCCGTAGGGACTAAGCTTTTAGGCATTCTTTTTAATAAAGTATAACCTGTATCTTGCTCTAAATTTTTTAGGTGTCGGCTAAGAGTAGATTTAGATAACTGAAGCGTTTTTGCAGAACTTGATAAACTGCCCGAACTGACAACAGACACAAAACTATGTAATTCTTTAAACTGTAACACTATAACCTCCTGCAACGTTTGAAATACAAAACAGGCTTACACCTTCAGTTAAACCTGTTTGTTATAAACAAACGAGTGCAATGTGTTGCGGCTTTTGCAACACATTGTTCCATTCAATTTTCTTTACATGATAACAATAAGAATTATCATTTGCACTTTATAAATAAAGGTCTACACGTAAAGGAGAACATTTTAATGTGCAACCGCTCATTGTTTAAGCAAGCACCATTGACCTGTAAAAAGTTACCTTTGGCTATTTTTATCCCTTTAGCCATGGGAGCTTCGGCCACAGAAAATAACAACGAAATGGAAACAATGGTTGTAACAGCAACCGGTTACCAACAAAAAATTATAGACGCCCCTGCTTCTATCTCGGTCATATTACAAGAAGAGTTACGTAAACAGTCTTATACCACTGTGGTGGATGCTGTTCGCGATATACCCGGCGTATACGTCAATGGTGGCGGTAATATGCAAGATATTAGTATTCGCGGTATGGATGATCAGTACACCCTATACCTTGTTGATGGCCGCCCTATTTCAGCGGGTCGCTCTGTCAATACCAACGGTGCCGATGGAGGCAAACAAATTGGTATACCACCGCTTGCAATGATTGAACGTGTAGAAGTTATTCGCGGCCCTATGTCATCGCTTTATGGCTCAGAGGCAATGGGGGGTGTAATTAATATTATTACCCGTGCAGCCCCTCAACACTGGTCAGGCAGTTTGGCGGCCAGTTATACCTCATCGATGAATGATGTAAGTAATGATGAGTACAATAGTGACTTTTATCTGGGCGGCGCTTTAATAAAAGACGTATTAGGCGTTGAGCTTACAGGGTCTTTACAGCATACCGATGAAAGTGGTTATTCAGGCGGTGGTGACTCTGCTGCAAGCCGCCCTGATTCGGATACAACGCAATTAGGTGTAAAATTTAATTGGGCTGTAAATGCTAAAAACCGAATGAGCTTAGCTTACAATACATCAAACATTGATTTTAAGCATACGCCAGGTGAGTCTATTGCGGCTGATGCCGAAGGGTCTCAATACGAATATGAGAAGCAAATGTATGTGGTTACCCATAATGGTAATTATGGCAAGCTAACTACAAATACGTATCTTCAGCAAGACTTATCGGAACGTGTTCAAAATGAAGATAAAAAAGAAGAAGTGATCACGCTAAATAGTTCGGCAACTTACGCAGGCGATAAGCACATTTATACTGTTGGCGCACGCTATAAAACAGAAGAGCTCGTTGATGAAACCAACGGTTTACTTGATGCTAATGTTGCTATTGCAAGTGACACGGTAGATCGGTGGATTGGTGCTTTATTCACAGAGGTTGAGTGGAACTTTATTGACGACTTAGCCATAACAACAGGCTTAAGATACGATAACGACGAACAATTTGGCTCGCATTGGTCACCCCGCCTGTATGCCAACTGGCATACCACTAATAATTTTACTATTAAGGGCGGTGTTTCTACAGGGTATACGCAACCTTCACTCTCTCAAGCCACAGCTGGCTTTGGACGCGGTACTGGTGGCGGCGGGTCGCCTAATTTATCTGCAGATGGGACATCGATTTCACGTGCCTTGATCATAGGTAATCCTGATCTAGAGCCTGAAACCAGCGTAAACTACGAAGTAGGTTTTATTTATAACGACCCCAAAGTAGGTCTATCCACTAGCTTAACGCTTTATCAGACAAACTTTGATGATAAAATTGCAGAAGATCGATACTGTGTTAGCGAAAATATTGATAGGAATGACTTTGAAAACTACCAATGTGAATTCAGCGGCAATACCTATCAGTTTTTAAGTACGCAAAAAAATATCTCAAAAGCACAGATGCAAGGGTTAGAAGCAACGATAAGCTACCGTATTAACCAAAGTTTACGTGTTAAAGGCGACTATTCTTACACTGATTCTGAGCAAAAAACCGGTGACTTTGCAGGCGAGCCTTTAAATAAAATACCAAAGAGCATGGCTAACATTAGCTTAAATTGGGACGCCAGCGATACTGTAAATTTATGGAGCCGTGTAAATTATCGTGGCGAAACAACCGACTACTTAAGTCGTACCAGCCTAAGTGATGGTACTCCGGGTTACACCATGATGGATATAGGTGCTCGTTATTGGGTTACTGATGACTTAAAACTCATGGCTGGCTTATATAACGTAACAGACCGTGTAGTTACCAACGAGACTTATGGCGTTGTATTAGATGGTAGAAGGCTTACTCTAAGCTTTAACTATGACTTTTAATAAACTCTAATTGAATAGGGGCGTTTAACACGCTCCTACCTTCCCTATTTTGCCAATTTATTTAAATAACCTTACAAATCCCTATCCCCGTTGATTCATTATAAAACTTGCCATTAATGGCTTTGATAACCTACCGCCCCTTATGCAGCATTTAATTAAATTACATGAAATTTATTAAACGGCTAAACAGTACAAAAAAAATAAGAACAAAGTTATACTGGCGCTAATTTGTCTGGCGAATAAAGCTATAAGTAATACGATTAAATTACCCCAATTAGGAGTTGTACATGGAACATATTATTTCGGGCGTGGCTAAGTTTCAAAAAGAAGTTTACCCATCAAAAAAAGCAGCGTTTCAAAAACTAGCCAATGGTCAAAACCCAGAAGTGTTATTTATCACCTGTGCCGACTCACGTATCGACCCTAACTTAGTAACTCAAACCGAACCCGGTGAATTATTTATTTGCCGTAACGCGGGCAATATTATCCCGCCGCACAGTAATCAAACCGGTGGCATGACTGCCTCAATTGAATTTGCAGTGGCAGCGCTGGGCGTATCACACATTATTATTTGTGGACACTCAGACTGTGGAGCTATGAAAGGCGCTATAAATACTGAGGGTTTATCAAGCTTGCCGCACGTTAAAGAGTGGCTTGGTCACAGCCGCGTAGCAACAGAAGTTGTAAAAGAAAAATGCGGTTGCGCAGAGCTAAATAATAACGAACACCTAGGCTTGGTAATTGAAGAGAACGTAGTACAACAGTTACAGCATATAAAAACACACCCTGCTGTGGCTGCAAAAATTGCAACTGGTCAAATTAAGCTACACGGCTGGGTATATGATATTGAATCTGCAGAAATTAAAACCTACGATGAAGCAACAAGCAGCTTTAAACCTGTTGAAGATACCGATGTAGAAACCCTGGCAAAGCAAAGTAAGTAAGCCGCTTTACAGTATTAATACGCCTAGTGTTTTTTATCTCAAAATAACATTAGGCGTATTTTTTATTCATACCCTAAACGTCTCCCCCGTTATTAGTTAACGGCACAAAATGCACTTTTGTTGACTACTTAGCACGTCGTAGCCTCTTTATTTGCACTTCTATAGTGCTAGCACCGCACCAAAACCACTCAAATATGTGTAAATAAAACCATTCAAAAGCAGTGTAGCTTTTAAAAAACAAACACTTATAAAATTGGTCGTATTTTTGCTTACAAGATAACCATACTGTTCGTTATTAAAACGACACACATTTAGGTTGTTATGACCACAGGCAAAGAAGCCCGCTCGCAGTTACATTAACTTGTATCTGTGGCGGGCTTTTTTGTTTTAAATTAAACCGTCATTGAGGGGATACCAATGCAAACACCAACAAAAATACTCATTATTGGTAATGGGATGGTTGGGCACCATTTTGTAGAGCAAATGCGCCAAAGCGACGCTAATGCACACATTACCGTACTGTGCGGGGAAGCAAATTTAGCATATGACCGTGTTTACTTATCCAGCGTATTTGATGGTAAAACAGCCGCCGATTTAGCCCTCACCACCTTTGATAATTATCAGCAGTTAAATATAAATGTACATACTAATCAGTGGGTTAATGAAATAGATAAAACAAACAAAGTAGTTAACACTCAAACTGGTGATACGTTTAGTTACGATAAGCTTATTTTAGCAACAGGGTCGTACCCGTTTGTACCGCCTATTAAAGGGAATGACCAACCCCATTGCTTGGTTTACCGTACCCTAGAGGATTTAGAGCAAATAAAAGCAAGCGCCGCTCAAAGTAAAAGTGGCGTTGTTATAGGTGGCGGTTTATTAGGACTTGAAGCGGCCAATGCAATTAAGCAACTTGGACTTGATACACATGTTGTTGAATTTGCACCTCAACTTATGGCAGTCCAACTCGACTCTCAAGGTGGCACGCTGTTAAAAAATAAAATAGAAAAGCTGGGCGTAAGCGTGCATACCGCTAAGGCCACCAGCGAAATAGTAAAAGGCGAAACAAGCCGTTACAGACTAAATTTTTCAGATGACACGTTTTTAGAAACCGACTTAATTTTGTTCTCGGCCGGTATTCGCCCTTACGATGAGTTAGGTAAAGTAGCCGAGCTAGAATTAGGAGAGCGCGGCGGTATTATAATCAATAATCAATGCCAAACATCAGACCCTGATATTTATGCCATTGGTGAGTGCGCCCTTTGGGATAAAAAACTTTTTGGTTTAGTAGCACCTGGCTACAACATGGCCCGCGTTGCAGCAAGTCAACTCACAGGCGGCAACCTTGAGTTTTTAGGCGCCGATATGAGCACAAAATTAAAGCTCCTTGGTGTAGAGGTAGGTTCTATTGGCGATGCGCACGCTAAAACCCCTGATTGCAAAGCGCTCATTTATCAAGATCCTATTCGTGATTGTTATAAAAAAATTATTTTAAATGAGGCCGGCAATAAGTTATTAGGCGCAGTACTTGTTGGCGATACAAGCGATTACGACACCTTGCTACAATACATGTTAAACGACATGGAGTTACCGGCTCATCCTGAGTGCCTCATTTTACCTGACAGCGAAGGCGCACCTGTTTTAGCTGGGAATGCCCTGCCCGATACTGCCACTATTTGTTCATGCCACAATGTAAGTAAAGGCGATATAGTGGGTGCCATTGATAGCGGCTCATGCGATTTATCTGCAGTTAAAGCGTGCACCAAAGCCGCCAGTGGCTGTGGCGGCTGTGCCGCGTTATTAAAATCGGTAGTCGACAGTGAGCTTGAAAGCCGTGGCGTTGAAGTAAATAACCATGTGTGTGAGCATTTTGCTTATTCACGCCAAGAGCTGCTACATATAGTAAAAGTCGAAAGCATTAAAACCTTTGATGATTTACTCACTAAGCATGGCAGCGGTCATCACGGCTGTGAAATATGTAAACCCGCAGTGGCTTCTATTTTAGCCTCAACATGGAACGACTTTATTTTAGAGCCTGCTCATGTTGGCCTGCAAGACACTAACGACACTTACCTAGCTAATATGCAAAAAGATGGATCCTACTCTGTAGTACCACGTATTGCTGGTGGTGAAATTACCCCCGACAAACTCATTGTCATTGGCCAAGTGGCCAAAGACTTTAACCTGTATTGTAAAGTCACCGGTGGGCAGCGTATTGATTTATTTGGTGCACGCCTTGAAGAGCTCCCTATTATTTGGGAAAGACTTATAGCCGCAGGTTTTGAAACCGGCCATGCGTATGGTAAATCGCTCAGAACGGTTAAATCGTGTGTTGGCAGTACGTGGTGTCGCTATGGTGTACAAGACAGTGTTGGCCACGCAATTGCGATTGAAGAGCGCTACAAAGGATTACGCGCACCGCATAAAATTAAAATGGCCGTTTCTGGCTGTACTCGCGAATGTGCTGAGGCACAAAGCAAAGATATAGGCGTAATAGCGACCGAAAATGGCTGGAATTTATACGTGTGTGGTAACGGCGGTATGCGTCCACGCCATGCTGATTTATTTGCGACCGACTTAGATACCGACACACTCATTAAATACATTGACCGTGTGCTCATGTTTTACATTAAAACCGCCGATAAGCTACAGCGCACCTCAGTGTGGTTGGAAAATTTAGAGGGCGGGTTAGATTATTTAAAAAGCGTAGTAATAGACGACAGCTTAGGTATTTGCCACGAACTTGAAATGCAAATGGCGCTTATAACTAAAACTTATGCCTGCGAATGGAAAAAAGCAGTCGAAAGTCCTGAGGCCTCAAAACGGTTCCGCCAATTTATTAATAGCCCAGATGCCGATAGCAATATTTTATTTGTACAAGAGCGCGACCAAATTCGCCCTGCTACTGAGTCTGAAAAACGGAACCAACAAAATTCAACAAACCGTATCCCCGTAATGGAAATTGAGCAGGAGCAAGCTGATGTATTGGCATAAAATTGGAACAATCGATGATCTAGTTGCTAATAGTGGCGTATGCGCATTAGTAAACAACCAGCAAGTGGCCATATTTTATGTTCCACAAAATAGTGAGCCTGTGTTAGCCATTAGCAACTACGACCCGATAGGCAAAGCCAATGTACTATCGCGCGGTATTATTGGCTCTATTGATGGCAAATTAGTAGTGGCCTCCCCTTTGTATAAGCAACATTTTTGTTTAAATACTGGCGAATGCCTAGAAGCAGAGGCAATACAGCTACCCGTATTTGAAGCCAAAATAGACAATGGCAATGTTTTTGTTAGTGCTGAGCCAAAAGCCATTACAGCGTTAGCATGAGGAGCATAAAATGAGTGTTCTTTCATATTTTTCGGGTATTGAAAGCCCATGGCTAAACAAATTTGTTAATAAGCTAACTCAAGATACAAAGCACAAAGCTGAACACCCAAAAAGCGGCCACGTGTATTTAATTGGAGCAGGCCCGGGCGATGCTGAGCTTATAACGGTTAAAGCGCAGCGCCTGATTGCAGCAGCCGACGTGGTATTGTACGACAGCTTAGTAAGCGAAGCGCTTTTAAATACCATACCTAAACATGCACAGCGTGTATATGTAGGTAAACGCGCTGGTAAACATTCTATGCCCCAAGCTGCCATAAGTGCCCTATTAGTAAAATATGCACAACAAGGGTGTAAAGTTGTTCGTTTAAAAGGGGGTGATCCGAGTATTTTTGCGCGAATCAATGAAGAGGCGAGCGCCCTAACAGAGCACAATATTAATTTTGCTATTATACCTGGCGTTACCACAGCCTGTGCTGCTTCAGCGTATACCGGTATCCCCCTTACCGCCCGCGATGTGGCCCGAAGTGTTACGTTTTTAACGGCACAATTTGCCGATCCTAATAAACTCCCTAATTGGCACAACTACAGCTATGTGCAAAACGCCAATAATCCCACATTAGTCGTTTATATGGGGTTAGCGCGATTAAACGCATTAAGCACGGGCTTGCTATCAGTTGGCTGGCCTAAAACAACCCCTATCGCACTAATAGAAAATGCGACAACGAATAAACAAAAGATAATAACCAGCACGCTTGAGCATATTGTCAGTGAAGGTGCAGTTCATACATTAACAGGCCCTACGCTCATTATGGTTGGCGAGGTAATAAATCATAAAATGGCTGTTAGCCCAGAGCTGCTTAAGTATAGCGAGGTATAAATTCCCCCTCTGGTGTTTGCTTTGTGTAGTTTACAGAGTAAACACTTTTTTTTCTTATTTTACAAAGGACGCAATGGGGTGCATAAATCACAAATTTTGCACCAAAAAGGTTTATTACTGTATTAAATACACAACAGTTAATAGGCAAACAAATAAAAACAATGGCTTTAAGAGACTGTTTTAATTTAGTTTTAAATTCAATCAATGCATTTTTAAATGTTTGGAACAGTGGTTGCACTTTAAAAACAAAACAGTGCGGAACAAGTCCTATGTTATCGAGCAACCCTCTCACAAAACAGTTTTTATTAGCAGCAAAATACCAAGAGATTCATGCCTTAAAACAGCTTCAAAAAAGCTGTGCATCACTTACTAAACTGGGCGATTTTATACATCAGTTACAAAAAGAGCGCGGCATGAGCAATATTTATCTCGCCTCAAACCGCAAGCGTTTTACTTCGCAGCTAAAGCAACAGATTAGCTTAACAGAACAAACGCAAACACAGTTTTACCAGTCAATAAAAACGACTTTTATTACCGATAACGCCGACACAGGCCACACCCGTTTATACAATTTAATTACCCATAGTTTGCAATCGTTAGATGCGCTACCAAACCTTAGAGTACAAATAGCAAATCAAAAAGTGAGTCCTGTGCATGCTACCCAATCATACACACAGCTTATATCGTATTTACTTAATATTATTTTAGAAGCCGCCGATGGCGCAAGCGATCCGCGCGTTACTCGCTTGCTTGTTGCCTACTTTAACTTTATGCAAGGTAAAGAATATGCTGGGCAAGAACGTGCATGCGGCGCGCAAGCGTTTGCATCAAGTAAGTTTACTGTAGAGCAAAAACAACAGCTTGCGCATTTTGTTCAACAACAGCACCACAGCTTTACGTTTTTTAACGAGTACGCCGACGACCATGTATTAAAATGCTACCGATCTTTAACTGATCACCCCGTCAATAAACAGGTAGATCAGCTGAGGGGGCTTTTACAAAATTTAGATGACGAAAACGCGCAGCCGCTCTCTCAACTTAGTGAAGTGTGGTACGAGGTGACAACAACGCGCATAGATATTATGCATAAGATTGAGCAAAACCTCAGTGACTACCTTATTGACACTGCAGCAATGCAAATAGCTCAGGCACAGCGAACTTTAAATTCAAACAAACAGGTTATAAGCAGCCTAGAAGAGCAATACATGCCAATTACTGATGGCCAACTCGCGTTTAAGCAAAGCACACCCCAAAATACCGCCGCCAATAAACTCAATAGTAATAAAAGTATGTACGACTTAATCATGGAGCAAAGCCAGCATATTAAGCAAATAAATCAGGCTTTAGTTGATGCTAAACGAGTAATAACAGAACAAAAAATAATACATCAGGCAAAATATATTTTAATTGAACAGTTAAGCCTTAGCGAAGAGCAAGCTCATAAAAAATTACAACAGCAAGCAATGAACTCGCACTGCTCGCTTTATAATATTGCACAAAAAATTGTAGAGCTAAGCGATTAAAATCGGGCGTGTGGTTAGCGCCCAAAACCGCCTTAAAGTAAGGGTTTTAAAAAGCGGTTTTTACGCGGTAAGTAATAATCGTCGTAATCAAGCGACACAATAATGCGCTCTGCTTTGCCAAGTAGTTCGCTGCGAGGAATTAAACCAATCACACGCGAGTCAGCACTGTGGTCGCGGTTATCACCCATTGCTAAATAATAATCATCTGGAATGGTTATTTTATTAAAACCCGATAGCTGCGAAGGCGTATGCGCAACACGAATCATGTGCTTATGACCATTTAAGTCTTCTATTTTATCTAAAGAATCAATATTGCTTTGCAGATTATTGTAATTAACTTTAACGCCATTAATGACAAGCTCGTTATTGTAAAGTGCAACAGTATCGCCAGGTACACCAATTACGCGTTTAATTAACCGATTTTCTGCAGCTTGAGAATCAAATACAATAATATCGCCTGTTTTTGGGTCGGCTAATTTTACTAAAGGTATATGCGTAAACGGAATGCGAATATCGTAGGCCATTTTATCAGTTAATATTCTATCGCCTTCTAAAATAGTGGGTTTCATCGAGCCTGTCGGTACTTCATACCAATCGGCAACCGCGCTTCTAAACACGCTCATAAGCGCAATAAATAAAATTAACGAACGGTTATTTTTCCAAAATTTATAAAGTGCCTTCATACCTAGTCCCTATCTATCATAAGTACTAGTATGACTCGCTTAATACCAAGCAGTTCAATGAACAATGTAACAAAAAGTGTGTGGAACTTAAGGCAAGATTACCAAGGCTTATGCCTTGGTAATGAGTAACTTGTTGGGCTTATTGCTGGTTTAGCTTATCTTTCGCTTCTTTTACCTTTTCAAAGTCTAAGCCTAGCTCGTCGGTAGCCTCTTTAATTAAATGCGGTTGAGTCATTACCACCGCCATTAATTGCTGTAGTTTTTCAGGTGGAATACCAAGCTCTTGCACTAGTGCCATAGCCATCATTGGGTTTTGCGTAAAGGCTTCGAATAGTGCTTTTACTTTTTCGTCGCTTACGTTGTGCTCTTTAAGTATTGCTAGTATTGGATTCATTATTAACCTTATGTGTTTTTTATAGGGCTTAGTATATGGGCTAAACCCTAAAATTAAAGAGTTACTCTACCAGTAGTACCACTTTACCTGCATTTTCATTACGCTCTAATATTGCGTGCGCTTCGCTTGCATCGCTCCACGGTAGTGTTTTATAAACGTTAAACTCGTACTTTCTAGTTGCAATATCATTGTAAAAACGCGCGACTAAATCATCGCGTAATTGGCGTTTAAACTCAATGCTCCGGTTTCTAAGTGTTGAGGCATGAAACGAAATACGTTTGCGTAACAACGCTGCAAAATCAACCTCAGCAAAACGCCCATCTAAAAAAGCAAGCATAATAATTTGGCAATCCATGGCCGCAATAGCCGCATTTTTATTTAAATAACTGCCCGAAACAGGATCTACGATTACATTTGCTGAAAGCTCATTTGCTTGCATATATTCTACAAAGTCAGTTGTTTTGTAGTTAATGGCATGATCGGCGCCAAGCGCTTTTGCATGTTGGCATTTTTCATCTGAGCCGGCAGTAATAACCACCGTTGCACCTGCACTTTTAGCCATTTGAATAGCCGCACCACCTACTCCACTTGCCCCTGCATGAATAAGCGCTGTTTGGCCTTGTTGTAATTTACCAAGTTCAAAAAGCGCACCAAATGCTGTTAGGTATACTTCGCTAATGGCAGCACCTTCTACCATGGTTAGCTCATCGGGTAATGCCATTAATTGTTTGGCATCTATAGCTACGTACTCGCTGTAAGCCCCGCCTGCGCACAAGCTAAAAATACGTTTATGAAGCCAGCTTTTATCCACTTCACTGCCAAGCTCAACCACTGTGCCTGCACACTCTAAACCTAAAATGGGGCTATCCCCAGCTGGCGCTGGATATTTACCTTGGCGCTGCATGCAATCAGCGCGATTTACACCTATAGCAGATACTTTTACTAGCACTTCGTGGCTTTTTATAACCGGTTTATCGGTTTCACTTAATGCAAGGGTGCCATCCTCATGAGAAATATATTTCATTAATGCTCCGTATTAAGTTTTATAAAAATTTATAATAGTTAAGACATGGGGTTGGTTATTTTTATTTAAACCGCCAACTTTTTTTATACGGGTACACATCGGGCAAATAGCCTGATTTGATTTGTTGTTGGCAAGCTTGCCAAAAATCGGCTAAAAACAGATCGCTATGTTCATCGTTAAAATAGTTAAATGCCGTTTCGTTTGCACTAAAAAAAACCTTAAACTGGCTGGGGAATATATCGTTTTCTGCTATATCAAAGTAAGTATTACTACTTAACTCCTCAAGCGCGTTTTGCGCAGTAGGCACATCTCTAAAGTGACAATCAGTAAGCGGGCAAATTTCATCATAGTCGTAAAAAACCACACGACCCCAACGGGTTACACCAAAGTTTTTCATTAGCATATCCCCTGGGAATATATTAGCACCCGCTAAGTCTTTAATCGCTTTACCGTAATCGGTCATAACCTGTTGTAATGCTTTGTCAGAGCAGTGATTAATGTATAAATTAAGCGGCGTCATTTTTCGCTCAACATACACATGCTTTAAAATAAGCGCCTTACCCGATATAACCATGCTACTGCCAATTTGTGCCTTCATTTGCTTAAGTAACTCGTCGCTAAAGCGGCTGAGGTCGAACGCTAAATACCTAAATTCATGTGTATCAACTAAGCGCCCTACGCGGTCGGCTTGCTTTACAAAATTGTACTTGGCTTTTACTTGTGCTTTTGTTGCTGTTTTGGGTGCGCTAAATTTATCTTTTATTACTTTATAAACGTAGTCTAGCCCTTCAATGGTAAATACCAGCATAACCATGCCGGGTGTACCTGGTGCTGTCACGTATTTAAAATGAGTCGGGCTATTTTTAGTGGTATCAACTTTGTAACGATAAAACTCTGTTTTAGCGTGCTTAATAAAGCCAATCGCATTAAATAATTCAAACCGTTTTTTATGAGGCATCAGCACGCTTAAGTAATCTACATAGCGCGCGGGCTGGTCGGTATCCACCATAAAATAGGTGCGAGAAAAACCAAACAGTAAACTTAACTGATCAGCGCCCATCATTACGGCATCAAGCTTTAACCCTTTATTAGTATTTAATATGGCGATAGCAAAAGGCATATTATCGCCATTTGTAGCGATACAGCGCCCTATTAAGTAACAGGCTTTGTTTCTAAAAAATAATGAATTTGCGTATTCTATATATCCATTATTTAAATTTATAAGTTCATACACTTGTTTACATTGCTGCTTTGCACCAGCCATTAAGGTTGTTTGCAATGCGTGTAAATCGGCATCTAAATGACTAAACGGTACTCTAAATGCTTGGCGGGTAATGAGCGTTTTTACAGCATGGTTAAACCCATCTTTAAACGATATTCTCCTTACTAAGTTTTCATACGAACGCGGCTCGCTTCTATATTTTGCTTTTAATACAAACAAATGTACGGTACGTATTTTTTTATCGTCCCAAATTGCACCAAAGGTAGAATTAAAAAAGGTATGCGCTATGGGTTTATTTTCATGATTTTGCACCATATCGCCGTATATATTTTTAGCTAGCTGCCATGTTTGCGGGCAACTCAGTTCAGCGTAAGCAATTACTCTGACAGCTTCACTGACATTTTTTACTTCCCGTTCGTACACTTGTAAGCGCTCTCGCATGGCACTTTGCACATCGTGATACTTTTGTTGTTCAAACCGGCTTTGCGCACCTAGCGTAATATTTAAAAACTGCGCAAACATGGCTTCAAAGCCTGCAAAAACAGCGCGGGCCAACTTGGTAGCAATAACTTGCTGTAGCGCATTATTGGATTGATTAGTTAACGATTTTGACATGATTACAGCACTTTTATTTTTACCACTTATAGCGGTTATTTTTTATTAATTGTTTACACCTTAGCAAGCAGGCTTTAATTTAGGTAATTAATAAAGCATATAAATAAAATTTATTGGGCGTATTGACCTTTCGAGGTTAATTTTGCAGCCGTGAATTTGGCTTTTAAGCAAGGCAAAGCACATGTAGTGTGGTTACTCCCCATAAATGTACTTTAACGCCGCATAAAGGCCAAATACACACTGCCCAGAGGGTTCTTCCTAGGGACGATTAACTCTTTGTTGCACGATTTTTACTTATTCTTACATGGATGTAAGTCATTAGAATAACGCAGGAGCAGTTATCGAGCCCACTAGGTGGCAAATCTCGCGCCGCGATTTAACCGTCCCTAGATTGAACAAATTTCAACCCTGAAAGGCCAACACGCCCACATGAATATACGTAACGTCGATCTCAACTTATTAGTGTACTTAAATGTGCTCATTGATGAAAAAAGTGTTTCAAAAGCGGCTAATAAACTCGCGCTAACACAACCTGCCATGAGTAACGCACTTAAACGATTACGTGATTTATTTGACGACCCGCTACTTGTGCGTGCCGCAGGCTCTATGACCCCCACCAGCAAAGCACTTAGCTTAAAGCCTGAAATAGAGTCTCTTTTAAAAATGGCAGAGGCAATTACTCAGCCCAGTGAGCAATTTAACCCAGCAACGGCAGAGGTGACCTTTAGAATAATGGCAAACGACTACATGGAGTCGACCCTAATTGCCCCCTTTATTACTGAGCAGTTAACTAAAAACCCAGGGATTAATTTTGATGTACTTAGCCCAAGCGATGTAAACCTGCAAGATATGGAAAAAGGCACTATCGATTTAGCTATTAATCGATTTAACGGTCTACCACGCTCGTTTCATCAAGCCAGCGTTTGGCGAGATAATTACTGCTGTTTAACCCATCCTAAAAATACCTTTTTACAGCATTCAAGCCTTGATGATTACCTACAAAAAGAACACATTTGGGTAAACCGTGCTGGTTGGGGGCCTGAAGCCGCCGTTACCAATAAATCAGGCAAGCAAAAGCTCGGCTGGGTAGATGAAGCACTTTGGCAGTTAGAGCAAACCCGAAAAATACGGGTGTTTACACGCCACTACATGATTGCAAGTTTGCTATGCCAATCAGAGCAACTTATTGCTACTTTACCGCGCAGGCAGGCTAAATTATTAACCACGCATACCGATTTAGTCATTAGCCCAGTACCGTTTCAAATAGTCCCTATTGAGGTAAAAATGATATGGAGCCCGCTACTTCACCATGCTCCCGCACACCAATGGCTTCGCCGTGAGTTACTTGAGTTTGCTAAAACAATTGCTGATAGGTAGTTAGTAATTTTCTTTAATTTAAAATTCTGACTACAGCTTAAAATATATTTAAAAAAGTGTTTAAGGAAAGTCACTATCAACATTGATTATTCTAATTATTCTCTTAAAGAATTACATGAAGCACTTGAAACTATTGATGCAAACAAGTACCCACAAAGATACAAGCGCATAATAGAGGAGCTAAATAACCCAAAGAGAGTGGATCCTAAAGTTTTAAAGCAATTAGAAATATCAGAGCAAAACTCAAAGCAAGAAACTAAAGCATACGTAACTATTTTACTGGGCTTGTTTTTCATTCTATGGAGCTACTTTACTTATAACGATGGCGTTATACATAATAAAGGAGGGGAACGGGTAATTGCTTCTATCGAATCGAGTCCCAAAAAGTTCTATTTTTTTATTTTTGGTGGAATAGGCTTAGGGTGTATAACCGTCGCGCACGGCATAGAAACGTTAGTAAAGCAAAAAAAAGCTCACATGAATAACAATTATGAAGAATAAAAAAGAATACCCTTACCTGTGCGACAGCCGCCTTAGCTATATTTATAGATTTGTTGAATATGGTGCTTTTATTAAAAAAGGTATACAAGAGTGCTACCGATGTGAACATATTTTTTCAAAAGACGATGTTGATATTATGATCAAACAGTATCGAAAAAATTATAAGTCAAACTGGCATCATAAACTTTATTTCGTCGTTTTTATCACAACCATTATATGCGCAATGCTCTTTTAAAAATAAAAAAGCGCCATGGTATTCAACTTTGGGAAAATACCATGGCGCTTTTGAAATCGTAGAAATAGGAGTGAACCCTACCCTTTACATTTAGCAACCTTGATGCCAACCCTCCACATAAATAAAAAACATTTAAAATCAATAACCTAATTAAATTATGCTTTTAACTATTATTTAGTGTGTCCCAGTTTTGTGCATTTTTATAAGTTTTTGCACCACTTTAATTAAGCATGCTAGGTGAGTATTAGTAAGCTTTCATTTACTATTGATAAAATCAATATCAGTTATTGAAAACAACAATTTCATAAATAATACACTTAGCGCTAAAGTGAAGTTAAGCCAACAAACTAAGAGTAATGATTATGACAACATCAAGCTTTACACAACAAGACGGGTTATTTATTGATGCTAATTTACATCAGTTTATTACCCAGCAGTTATGCACTAAAACCAATACCGCTGAGACATACCAAGCACTTGCGACCTTGGTTGACGAGTTTGGTTGTAAATGCCGTAAAACAAAGCACCAGCCCGATGACATTTTAGAAGTAGATACGCTACTGCATGCATACCAGCGTAAAGACCACCCGCTTTGTCATGTAGATGCACAAACAACCGAGGCCGTACTTGATGAATACTGCTGCCAAGTACCAGCAATTATAGTGGTTGCATTAATGGATACACTTAGCGGTACGCAGTGTGATGAACCTAATGCACACGATATTTACCACCGCGCTGCACAGCTTACTAATCGCCCATGTGTACACAAGGCAAAAACAGCCACAGCGGCCTAATAATGGAGCTGCTTAAAAATACTCGATAACCTTTTGTGCAAAGTCATTGCAACTTAGGGTTATCGAGTTATTGCTATTCTGCGCTAAATCAAAAGTTACATTACCGCTTTTGAGTGCTTGTTCCAGCGCGTGTTCAATCAGCGTTGCTGCCTCATCCCAGCCCATAAACTTAAGCATTAAAACGCCACTTAAAATACTGCTGCTTGGATTTGCTTTGTTTTGCCCTGCTATTCGCTCAAACGTGCCATGGGTTGGCTCAAAAAAAGCCACATCGTTATTTAAATTGGCTGCAGGCATTATTCCTACCCCCCCCACTTGTGCGCTAAGCATGTCGGCCAAAAAGTCGCCATTTTGATTTGTTGTTGCCACTACATCAAATTGCTCTGGGTTCATTAGGCATTGCTGCAGCATATTATCGGCTATCACTTCTTTAATGATTAAAGGCGGTTTATTTGCGCGTGCTATTTTAAGCCAGCGTCCGTTTTCGTGTGGGGTAGCGCTAAACTCATTTTGCGCTAAAGCAAACCCCCAACGTTTAAAGGCGCCATCGGTAAATTTAAGCACGTTCCCTTTATGGACAAGCGTTAACGATTCGCTGTTATTTTTAAGGGCGTAATTAATTGCATAGCGTACTAGGCGCTCGGAGCCTTCTTTAGATATATTTTTTATACCTATGCCACACTCTTGCGAAAACCTTAGACGCGTTACGCCCATTTCTTCACATAAAAAGTCGAGCATTTTCTCACTCTCTACGCTGCCGGCTTGCCACTCTATTCCTGAATAGACATCTTCGCTGCTATCTCGCAACACTGTTATGTTAGTTAAAAATGGATTTTTTAACGGCGATGGCAACGCACTTAATCCTTTAACAGTGCGCATATTTACAAATAAATCCATTTCATGCCTTAGCGCCACATTTAGTGAGCGAAAACCGCCGCCAAGAGGTGTCGTTAACGGCCCTTTAATTGCTATTTTACAGGCTCGAACGGCGTTAATCGTCTCCTCTGGGAACCAATCGCCATCATATAACTTTGCTGCTTGCTCGCCATTATATACTTGCATCCAATGAATTTTTCGCTCCCCGCAGTAACAGTGTGCAATGGCATTATTGACCACATGCTGCATGGCAGGGGTGACCTCTTGCCCGACCCCGTCACCATTAATATAAGCAATAATAGGATTTACAGGCACATGCCACTGGCCTTTAGCATCAATAGTAATATTTTGTCCGTGCTCAGGGATTTTAATATGCTGATAAGCCATGCTTAATACCTATACTAAAAATAGTGTTAGTTGATTAAATCATGCTTGCTTGTGCA
The DNA here is from genome assembly GCF_005886915.1 of Pseudoalteromonas sp. S3776. Taxonomy (NCBI): domain Bacteria; kingdom Pseudomonadati; phylum Pseudomonadota; class Gammaproteobacteria; order Alteromonadales; family Pseudoalteromonadaceae; genus Pseudoalteromonas; species Pseudoalteromonas sp. S3776. The sequence continues at coordinate 53,387 of NZ_PNCU01000017.1, forward strand.
TGTATGCAATTTGCTTTTTATAATTGATATTAGTTAAAAAAATAGCAAATTACATGTGCTTAATTAATTGAAAAGTGGGTCTTGTATAAAGCGCGTATTTAGGAGGTATAAATGAAGTATTTTTGGCTATTATTGTTAACCTACTCTTTGCAAGTCTCAGCGGCCGATGTGGTTATTCATAATTTAGACTCGCTCACGACTAAGGGCCAAAAAACAGTGGCTACTTGGATAAATCAAAGCCTTACAAAAACACAAAATACGTTAGGTCCATTACAACAAAGCACCTTACCTATTTATTTAAAGCCACAATATTTTGCTTTTGAACCCGTGCCATGGGCAAGTGTAAAACGCAATAACCCAGATGGCTTAGAGCTGCATATTGACCGCTATGCAAGTTTAAAAGCTTTTACAAAAGATTGGACGCTCTACCATGAGCTTTCACATTTATATCTACCATTGCTGCCTTACTCAGGCTTTTGGCTCAGCGAAGGGTTTGCTAGCTACATGCAAAACGTCATAATGCGCGACAGCGGTGTGATCAGCCAAGCGCAATTTGTTCAGCGCTTGAACGCAGGGTTTGAGCGAGCACGCTTACAGACCAAAACAAAACAGCAACCGCTTAATAAGCTTTCAAGTGATATGTGGAAACAGCGCGCACAACAGCTCGTATATTGGACGGGAGCTGCATTTTTTGCAGAGGCTGATTTAGCTCTTCAAAAGCAAGGTAAAAGCGTCGCCACTGTAATAAAGCAATACCAAAAATGCTGCAGAACTGTACGCGCGAGTGCCAAAACACTTATAAAAGATTTAGATAAGCTCTCGCGCAGTAGTATTTTTACCACCTTGTACGCACAATATAATACACGTATCGACTTTCCTGTTATTACTAAAACGCAGTTAAATTCACTTTAAAGGCTTTTAATAAGTGCGCAATATTCATCATACGCATTGCCATCGTAATTAGCTGAGTACGCATTCATAAACCCGTGTAAAAATGGTGTTTTGTTACACGTAACTTGGCTTTTACTGGCTAAAGCACTTATCACTTCATCTACATTAAAATGCATTTCTGTATGTGGAAAAATAAACGTGCAAGGTACTTTTGCCGAAATATCTAAATGATTTCTAATTTGCGAAGGGTAAAAGCCGAACAGCTTTTTTAGGTGTGGATTGCCTGTTAATAACTGCGCACGCCATGCAGCACTTGCCCCTGCACTAAACCCTATGCACGTTGTGGGCTCTTTAAGGTTATTAAATACATTTAAAAGTTTTGCGGCATAATTATCATGACCACAGTCATTTATAAATTTAGTATAATAATATTTTTCACTATCAATGGGTTGAAGCTGACCATTGTAGGGGTCTATGGCCACTGAAGTGACTTGTATATTATTTAATAACCGCTTGAAAGGTGCCGTTAAACCATAAATATCACTGACTATTATGTAATTCATACTTACCTTTTTAAGATTAAAATCTATGCGTTTAAGCAGTTGATAAAATTAAGTATAAATAATTTTTAAATAAATAGCTTGCACACATTTTTAATTTAGGTTACCTTTCCTCTCTGGTTTAAATAAACCATCGCGGTTAACCTTTTTACCCTGATCCAGTAAGCCCCGCAAAACGTATATTTTAAAGCTAAGTTATCGTACGGCGAGAACCCCTATTAATACCTTGATGATTTTTTTATATCATCGCAAAAGTGTCATAAAGATCGTCAACACTGTAATGAAGCTAAACACAACATCGTTAATTTATTAACTGCATTTGGCTATAAAAAATAGCGCAGAGTAAATAACAAGAATAAAGTGAGTTTTATTATGTCTTATAAATACAATGGATCTATGATCCAAATTGCCCATCCGGTGCAATCAATTTCTGTAAACAAACAACGTGTTATTTTTAGTGATACGCAAGGTTTGAAAAACGCAATGTTTCAAAAAGCAAGCGAAGCACGCGAGTTTGTAAAATGGTTAAAAGCCAACTAAACATTGCGAGAAATTAACTGCCCAGACAGTTAGTGTTAAAAAAATGTGCCAGCTTTGTAGCTGGCATTTTACTTTGTTGCACTTAATTGACTACAATAGCAATAATTTCGTTGTTTTAGGTTGTTGTAGTAATGCTCCGTGCATTTTTGTGTATCACCTTTTATTTAAGTATTTCTTTACCGAGTTACGCCCATACTATTAACTGGCTAACGCACGACTTTGCGCCCTATTACATTTTAAATGGAAAATACCAACACCAGGGCCGTGATGAAAGCGTTATAACCTTACTTGAACAACAACTTCCTCACATCACGTTTAATCGCCTTGTTATCCCCTCTGGCAAAGTTACGCAAGAACTAGCCAATAAATCAGCCACACATTGCGCCCTATCACTTTATAAAAATACATTTAGAGAACAATTTATTCATTTTAGCGAACAAAGTTCAACTACTGGGCTCTCACCCTCTATTGCTATGCACAAAGGCTTGGCAGACTCGCTTGAAGTGCCTAGCGATAAAGCGGTGTCATTATATGATTTATTAGCAGAGAAAAAGCTCACGTTAGGTGTCTCTATGAACCGCTCATACGGCGAACAACTCGATAGTGTAATAAATAACACCCCCGATGTTGATATTGTTATTCGCCCAACACGAAATAGTTTAGCAAGCCTTACTTATATGCTTAATTTAAAGCGCTTAGATATTTTATTAGGCTACCCAAGTGAGCATCATTACTTAGCTAAATCTATGTACTTTGAAGAAAATCTCACTCAGCGAGCGATTGTTGAAGCGCCACCGTTGAGCTATGGCTATATTGGCTGCACTAAAAATGAACAAGGCGCTAAAAATATTCAACTATTAGGTGAACAATTAAAAAAAATTAAGCAAACCGAGCAATATCACAACGTAATGTTACGCTGGTTACCAGCGCATTTAAAACCCTTATTAGAATCAAGAATTCACGCTACAAAAAGCAAAAACGCCACGCCTAAATTATAATACCCCCTTAATCGGCCGGTTTTAAACTCATTTCGCCCTCAAAACCAGCACGGTAGCCGCCCCATAGACCTTGCCCTTAGCTACTTTACCTAATTCAAACGTAATGCGTTTAGTTACGCCACGTAAATTAAAGGCTGTTGGGTGTATCGGTGAGGTTTATATAAATTAGGCTATCAGGTGAGACCTGCAAACAGCTTATTAAACCTTCTTTTATAAGCTCAAGCATAGCAATAAAGCTCACCACTACACCGCTTCGGCCTTCACTAAGAGTGAATAAATCGCTAAACGGCAGTGCTTTTTTAGCGTTACTCAGCTGGGCTAAAATTTGGCTCATCCGCTCCCGTGTAGAGAGTACTTCGGCTGTTACTTGGTGATGCTCAAATGTTTTGGCGCGCCCCATCACGTCGCTCAGTGCTAACATTAAATCTTTTAATTCAAGCTCTGGCAGATTTTGAGCGGTATTTTCAATAACTGGCATAGTTGCATTAGCTACAAAAATATCACGGCCTACGCGGGGAATGGCATCTATATTTTCGGCTGCTTTTTTAAACTGCTCGTATTCTTTTAAACGCTTAATTAGTTCTGCGCGGGGGTCTTCCTCTTCTTCGAGCTCCTCGTGTACAGGCAATAACAGACGCGATTTTATTTGCGCCAATAACGCGGCCATTACTAAGTACTCACCGGCAAGCTCTAACTGAAACTCACTCATCATTTCTACATAACTGACATATTGCTCAGTAATACTAAAAATAGAGAGTTCGAGTACATCTAACTTATGCTTTTTTATCAGATACAACAGTAAATCAAGCGGGCCTTCAAAGGTTTCCAAAATAATTTCAAGTGCATCGGGCGGAATGTATAAATCTTCGGGTTTATCTACAACGGCTTTGCCATGCAAAAAAGCCAGTGGCAGCTTTTGCTGCACTGGCTCGCTTTGAGTATTATCAACGCTCGGTGTTGTATCACTCACACAGGTTACTCAAACGGACTGGTGTCGCCACAGCCTACACGCAAAATATGAATATCATCTTCTGATAGATCAATAACCGTGGTTGCTTGCTCTGCAAGGTGTCCGCCGTCAATAATTAAATCGACGTGTTTATCTAAACGCGTTAAAATTTCATCTGGATCTGATTCTGTAAACTCTTCTCCAGGTAAAATTAACGAGCACGACATTAACGGCTCCCCAAGCTCTGCAAGTAATGCACATGCAATAGGGTGTTCTATAACGCGCATACCAATGGTTTTTTTCTTATCGTTTAATAAACGCTTTGGCACCTCTTTTGTGCCTTTAAAAATAAAAGTGTATGGCCCTGGCGTATTATTTTTAATAAGCCTAAACATTTGGTTATCTACACGGGCATACGTTGCAAGCTCAGACAAATCACGGCATACCAGCGTAAAGTTATGGTGTTTTTCTATACCACGGATACGCTCTATACGCTCTTTTGCTTGCTTATTACCGAGGTTACACCCTATGGCATAGCCCGAATCTGTTGGGTAAACAACAACCCCGCCCTGTTTTATAATATCAACCGCTTGGCTGATCAATCGTGGCTGTGGGTTTGCTGGGTGAATATGAATTAATTGACTCATGATAATGCTCCTTCTTGCCCTTCCCACACTTGCCAAACCCCTTGGCAGTCTTTGGGTAAGTATAAGTTTTTACCTAGCTCTAAATAACTAGTTGGAAAATGAAAGTCAGAACCTTGCGAGCACAGTAAACCGTACTCTTGGCTCAGTTGCCCTAAAAATTGGCGTTCAGTGGGCGCTTGTTGCGGCTGCGCAACTTCCATGGCATCACCCCCGTCACTTTTGTATTGCACAAGTAACTTGCGTAACCATTTATTAGACATTTGATAACGCCCTGGGTGTGCAAGTACGGCCACTCCACCTGCAGCATGTATGGCACTAATGGCTGTTTGCATATCACACCAAGCACTAGGTACGTAACCTGTTTTACTGCGCCCTAAGTACTTTTTAAATACTCCAGGAAAATTTTTAGCCACCCCTCGCTCTATTAATGCTCGCGCAAAATGAGCTCGAGTAATTTGGGCGTTTTCTGCCAGCGCTTTGGCTTGTTCATAAATGCCATCAAAGCCGTTTTTTGCCAGCCTTTTACCAATTTCAATCGCGCGCTCATCCCGCTTTTGCTGCTGCGCCAATAGTAACGATGTAAGGGCATTGTTATTTATATCAATATTTAGCCCGACAATATGTATTTCAAAGCTTTCCCACTTGGTAGAAATTTCTACGCCAGATATAAGCTTAACCGGTAGGTTTTGGGTTTCGATATACGCTTTTGCCGGCGCAATAGCAGCCACAGTGTCGTGATCGGTTATCGCAAACACATCAATGTTTTTTTCTACGGCACGGTTTAATAATTGCTCAACCGTTAACTGCCCGTCTGAATGTGTTGTATGGCTGTGTAAATCGTATTTTATCAAAAGGAAACTGCTTAAATTTAAGGGGAATGAATGTTTATATAAGTATAACAACTTTTTTGACTAAATTGTTTTAAATAAACACTTGACACAAAAGCGCTAAATACGTTTTACTGTAGCCACTTTAAGACACATTAAGAATTAAAAATAATGATCAATTCAATTCAACACACTATTTGGTGGTGGCACTCATAATTTTTGGGTGATGAATTGTCGTGTCTAGCAAAAATTCAAAACCCGCATTATGCGGGTTTTTTTATAACTAAATTTTACGTATTTAATTTTTTATTTTGAGGCAAAAAACATGAATAACGGTCTTACTCTTACACATCGTTGGTGGTGGCGCCTGATATAGCGGGACGGTAATGATCTGTTTGTAATTTAGATATCGTTATTCAAACCCCGCACTGCCAAGGCATTGCGGGGTTTTATTTTTTGAGGGAATGAGGTTTGATTTTTAGTCATATAACTACCACACCAGGCGAAGTTACTAGCATAACGCAAGTACGCGACTACATTAGTAGCCCACTTGCACTTTATGCTGCACTTGATAAGCCTAACTCGCTACTGCTTGAATCAGCCGAAATTGATTCTAAAGACAGTGTTAAAAGCTTAATTTTAGTTGACTGTGCACTGCGCATTGTATGCCAAGGTAAAACCGTGACGCTAAGTGCTCAATCTAATAACGGAAAACAGTTACTGCCGTATTTAAGAGACAATGTACAAAGCTGCGATGCAACCTTAACCGACACCAGCCTAACCCTTGTTTACAAAGGCTGCTCAAACAACATTGACGAGGCAAGTAAACTGGTTGCCGACAATGCATTTAGCGCGTTACGCACCTGTATAAACAGTATCAAAAGCACCACCGAAAACCCGTTTTCGGTATTTTTAGGAGGCGTATTTGCCTACGATATGGTGGCTAATTTTGAGCAGCTAAGCGACGTACCCGATGGCGAAAACACTTGTCCAGACTACGTTTTTTACTTAGCCGAAACCTTAGTGGTTATCGATCATCAAAAGCAAACTACTGAGCTTATTGGTAATGTATTTAATGGCCCAGACGTACACGCTAATTGTTTTGAGGTAGGTAAAGAACTTGAACGGTTAAATGCCTTATGCGACAAAGCTGAAGAATTTAGCGCCCCTATGCAAACAGGCACCTGCGATGTAAATGTTGATATAAGCGATGAAACTTACTGCGAACAAGTAGTTAAGCTTAAAAAGAACATAGTTGATGGTGACATTTTTCAGGTTGTGCCTTCGCGTACATTTTCACTGCCCTGCCCTGATTCGTTGCACGCATATAGCCAGCTTAAAAAGCAGAACCCAAGCCCTTATATGTTTTATATGCGCGATGAAGAATTTGCTTTATTTGGTGCCTCTCCTGAGTCGGCGCTTAAGTACGAAGTAAATAGCAAACAAGTTGAAGTTTACCCTATTGCCGGTACTCGTCCACGCGGAAAATTTGCCAATGGGGCAATCAACCCAGATTTAGACAGCCGTATTGAACTTGAACTAAGAAACGATCAAAAAGAGCGTGCTGAACATTTAATGTTGGTTGATTTAGCCCGTAACGATGTGGCACGCATAAGTGTAGCCGGCACGCGCCATGCAAAAGAGCTATTAAAAGTAGACCGCTATTCGCAAGTAATGCACTTGGTATCTCGCGTAGTGGGCACATTAAAGCCAGAACTTGATGCATTGCACGCTTACCAAGCATGTATGAACATGGGCACGCTGGTAGGCGCTCCTAAGGTGCGTGCCGCCGAACTTGTACGCCAAACCGAAGGCAAACGCCGTGGCAGCTACGGTGGCGCAGTAGGTTATTTAACCGGCGATGGTGCAATGGATAGCTGCATTGTTATTCGCTCAGCGTTTGTAAAAAATAATACCGCCTATGTACAAGCAGGTGCTGGCGTTGTGTACGACTCTGATCCGCAAGCCGAAGCGAACGAAACCCGCGCTAAAGCCCAAGCGGTGATCACCGCCATAAAATCAACTTATAAGGCGGTATAAAATGAGTACAGCAAACCCAATGAAAATATACTTTTTAGATAACTTTGATTCGTTTAGCTACAACCTTGTTGATGAACTGTCCATGCTGGGCTGTGAGCTTGTGGTATACAGAAATAACATAAGCGCAGAGGTTATTTTTAATAAAATGCGCCAAGAGAAAGGCCAAGTATTATTAGTGCTTTCGCCAGGGCCTGGTGCACCCAGTGATGCAGGTTGCTTAATGGAATTAATCGAACTGGCTAAAGGCCACTTCCCTATGCTGGGCATTTGTCTTGGGCAACAGGCACTTACACAAAGTTACGGTGGAGTAATCGGTCACGCGGGCGAAACCGTACATGGTAAGTCATCAATCATTAATTTAAACCCGCACCCGGTGTTTGAAGGAATGGGCAATACCATGCCTGTAGCGCGATACCATTCATTAATGGCAACCAAAGTACCTGAAAATATAGAGGTAATTGCACAATTTGACGATATTCCTATGGCCATATATCACCACGACGATAAAGCATTAGGTTATCAATTTCACCCTGAGTCAATACTGACGCCAAATGGTGCAATGCTACTTCAACAAAGCGTTGCGTACTTAACGCGCACCAACTAATAGAGGACATTATGAGTACACAAACACAAGAGACCATAAATGTTCAATACGCTATTGAGCAACTTATTCAAGCCAAGTCGTTAAGCTATGCCCAGTCAAACGCATTATTTAACCAAATAATGCAAGGTAACATGAGCGAAATAGAGCTCACTGCATTGTTAATTAGCCTTAAAATGAAAGGCGAAGTAAGCGATGAAATTGCCGGTGCAGCTGCGTCAATGCGCCAAAACGCAGTGGCGTTTAAAACCTCAAGTACGCAACTTGCCGATAGCTGTGGCACCGGGGGCGATGGCTCAAACACAATTAATATTAGTACCACCGCGGCTATTGTTGCCGCTGCCGCGGGTATTAATATGGTAAAACATGGTAATCGCAGTGTATCGAGTAACTCGGGCTCTGCTGATTTATTAAAAGCATTAGGTATTAATATTGATATGAGCCCAGCACAGGCAGCACACTGCCTTGAGCAAACTCATTTTACCTTTTTGTTTGCCCCGCATTATCACAGTGGTGTACGCCATGCGATGGGCGTACGCACTGAACTGAAAACACGGACTGTTTTTAATATTTTGGGCCCGCTTGCTAACCCTGCTGCACCACACGTGCAATTACTGGGTGTTTACGATGAGTCTTTATGTATGCCAATGGCACAAACACTTAAAACATTAGGCACTCAGCGCGCAATGATAGTGCATGGTTCTGGCACTGACGAAATAGCCCTGCACGGCCCAACCAGTGTAGTTGAGCTAAACAATGGCGAAATAACCCAGTACACATTAAACCCAAGCGACTTTGACCTTGCAAACTATTCACTTGAACAACTAGCCGGTGAAGGCCCACAATACAACGCAAATGCAAGCCTTGCTATTTTACAAGGTAAAGGCAGTGATGCGCACAATGCTGCAATCGTAGTCAATGTGGCTGCACTTTTATACCTAAGCGGTAAAGTACAGTCATTAAAAGAAGGCGCACAACAGGTACACACATTACTCAGTTCAGGCAAAGCCATGAACACGTTAAATGCAATTATTGAGGTAAGTCATGGCTAATGTATTAGACAAAATTGTTGCTGATAAAAAACAAGAGCTAATAGAGCGCAAAGCCACGCGCCCTCTAGAGAGCTTTAAACACCTAGCAGTGCCAACTAGTCGCAGCTTTTATGAAGCGCTGGCAAAGCCGGGAACGCAATTTATTTTAGAATGTAAAAAGGCATCGCCTTCAAAGGGGCTAATAAGAGAGCCGTTTGATTTAACCGAGATCACCTCTGTTTATAAAAAATACGCCACCTGCATGAGCGTACTGACTGATGCTAAATACTTTCAAGGTAGCTTTGATTATTTAGAATTTGTACGTAGCCAAGTAGAGCAACCTCTTATTTGTAAAGACTTTTTTATAGACGAATACCAAGTTTACATGGCACGTATTTATGGCGGCGATGCTATTTTATTAATGCTTTCAGTGCTTGATGATGAGCAATATAAAGCACTACATGCAGTCGCCGACTCGCTTAAGATGTCGGTATTAACCGAGGTCAGTAACGAAGAAGAAGTGCACCGCGCCCTGGCACTTGATGCACAAATTATTGGTATTAATAACCGCAACCTTCGCGATTTAAGCACGGATTTAGCCACCACCGAAAAATTACGTAAACTCATCCCTCAAGACAAAGTGGTTATTTCAGAATCAGGCATTTATACCCACCAAGATGTTAAACGTTTAGCGCCGTTATGCGATGGCTTTTTAATTGGCAGTTCTTTAATGGCTGAGGCCGATTTAGAACAAGCCTGCAAAAAAGTTATCTTAGGTGATAACAAAGTGTGCGGTTTAACCCGAGCACAAGACGTACAAGCCGCTTATAACAATGGCGCGCTCTACGGTGGACTCATTTTTTACCCTAAATCGCCTCGTTATGTTGATTTAGATTGTGCTATTGAATTAAGCCAAAGTGCACCACTTAAATTTGTGGGCGTGTTTGTTAATGCAAGCCCGCAGCAAGTGGTACAATACGCGCATGAACTAAAACTGGCCGCAGTACAATTACACGGTCAAGAAAGTGACGATTACATTGCAGCACTGCGTACACAGTTACCTAAAGGGTGTGAAATTTGGAAAGCTCAGGCAATTAAAGATACATTGCCAACCCCCGTAAAAGGCGTAGACCGCCATCTATATGATACACACAGCGATACACAAGCCGGTGGGACAGGTAAAGCATTTGATTGGGCAGTACTGCGAGATGCAACAACCCCCTTTATGCTAGCGGGTGGCTTAAATCCAGACAATATAAAAAACGCACTTTCTCAAGGTGCCCTTGGCCTTGATTTAAATTCAGGCGTTGAAGAATCTGCGGGTAAAAAGTGCCCTATCAAATTACAAAATGCTTTTACAAGCATCAGAAATTATTGAGGTTATAATGCAAAATCCAGCTTATTTTGGCGAGTTTGGCGGTATGTTTGTACCTGAGCTACTTGTCCCTGCGCTTAAGCAGTTAGAAAACGAATTTAACAAAGCACAAAAAGACCCTGAGTTTCAGGCTGAGTTTACAAAGCTATTAAACGAGTATGCCGGTCGCCCTACGCCGCTCACATTAACGCGTAATTTAATTAAAAACCCTAAGGTAAAACTTTACCTTAAACGTGAAGATTTACTGCACGGCGGCGCACACAAAACCAACCAAGTTCTTGGTCAAGCATTGCTAACTAAGCGTATGGGTAAAAAAGAAGTTATTGCCGAAACGGGTGCGGGCCAACATGGCGTGGCAACAGCGCTTGCCTGTGCATTACTTGGCTTAAAATGCCGCATTTATATGGGTGCTAAAGATGTTGAGCGCCAACAGCCTAACGTATTTAGAATGAAACTAATGGGCGCAGAGGTTATCCCAGTAACAGCAGGTTCTGGTACTTTGAAAGATGCGGTAAACGAAGCGCTACGCGACTGGTCTGCAAACTACCAAGACGCTCATTACTTACTTGGTACCGCAGCGGGCCCTCACCCATTCCCAACAATTGTACGAGAGTATCAAAAAGTGATTGGTGAAGAAGCTAAACAACAAGTACTAAAAGCAGAAGGACGCTTACCAGATGCCGTACTTGCATGTGTTGGCGGTGGCTCTAACGCTATTGGTATGTTTACTGACTTTATTGACGAGCCAAGTGTCAAACTCATCGGTGTAGAGCCTGCGGGTAAAGGGTTAGATACCCACGAGCACGGAGCCACTATTTGTAAAGGCACTAAAGGTATATTGCACGGCACCTATACGTACATCATGCAAAATAATGATGGCCAAATAGAAGAGTCATACTCAGTATCTGCCGGTCTTGATTACCCAGCAGTTGGCCCACAGCATGCGTTTCTACACGAAACAGGTCGTGCTCAATATGTCGGTATTACCGATACAGAAGCCCTTGATGCGTTCCAAGCACTTGCTAAAAACGAAGGCATTATTCCAGCTCTTGAATCAAGCCATGCCCTTGCTTATGCGCTTAAATACGCCGAAGAGCAAACAGAAGAAAGTATTTTAGTGGTTAACTTAAGTGGCCGTGGCGATAAAGATTTAACCCACGTACACAGTGTTTTATCACAAGGAGGTCAACTATGAGCCAGTTAAATACAGATCGTTACGGTAAAACTTTTGCTGCACTTAATGAGCAAAAACAAGGTGCATTTGTGCCATTTGTGACCATTGGCGACCCAGGTAAAGAGCAAAGTATTGCCATTATAAAAAGCTTGATTGATGGCGGCGCGGATGCCCTTGAGCTAGGTATTCCGTTTTCGGACCCAATTGCTGATGGCCCTGTTATTCAAGCCGCTAATATTCGCGCGCTAGATGTAAACATTAACACGCAAGATTGCTTTGATATAATTAAAGAAATACGCGATTACAATGCAGATATTCCTATTGGCTTATTATTGTATTCTAACCTTGTGTTTAAACGCGGATTAGAAACATTTTATAAAGATGCCAAAGCAGCAGGCGTAGACTCTATTTTAGTTGCAGATGTACCACTGCACGAGTCTAAAATGTTTAGAAAAGCAGCCATGGCAAATGGTATAGACCCTATATTTATTGCCACACCTAATGCCGATGACGATACCCTGCGCCAATGTGCATCTTATGGCCGTGGTTACACGTATTTATTATCGCGTGCGGGTGTTACCGGTACCGATACAAAAGCGCAAATGCCAGCAGGCAATATTGTTACTAAATTAACAGAATACCATGCAGCCCCTGCTTTACTAGGCTTTGGTATTTCTACACCCGATGATGTAAAAGCCGCTTTAAAAGCAGGCGCAGCAGGTGCTATTTCAGGCTCAGCCGTGGTTAAGATTATTGAAGCAAACCTTAATGATCTAGACGCGATGACCGCACAGTTAAAAGCGTTTGTAGCTGATATGAAAGCAGCAACCACATTGTAAAATGCTTACCATTTACGCATAAAAAGGGCATTTAAAATGCCCTTTTTTAAAATCTAACTTAGCAAGCTTAGTGAGCTTGATGTTTACCTTCTAAAATTTCTTCAATAAATTTTGCATTAAATGCTTCTAAATCTGCTGGGCTGCGGCTTGTTACTAACCCTTGGTCTACACTCACTTCTTCATCAACCCAGTTTGCACCCGCATTGATTAAATCACTTTTAATGCTCGGGAATGATGTAACGGTACGGTCGCGTAATTTATTAATCTCGGCAAGTAACCAAGGTGCATGACAAATAGCTGCAACAGGCTTATTTTTCTCGGCGCCAAAAAAACCGTCTATAAACGCTTTTGCGTGTTTATCTTGGCGTAACGTATCTGGGTTAAATAAGCCACCTGGCAGCATAAGCGCATCGTAATCGCTGGCACTGGCATTTGTAACAAGTTTGTCTACGCTTACTTTGTCGCCCCATTTATCTTCGTCCCAACCGGTGATTTCACCCTCTTTTACCGACACAATATCGATATCAGCGCCAGCATTTAGTAAAGCATCACGTGGAGATAATAGCTCACTTTGCTCAAAGCCATCGGTGGCTAAAATAGCAATTTTTTTACCTTGTAATCGTGTACTTGATTGTAATGTAGACATAGAGATCTCCTTATTGCATTAAATAAAATGTTTTAATCATCCTATTAAAAGCATAAGCAATGCCAAACTTAAGGTACTGAAAATTATTAATAATGTAAATTCAAGCTGTCTAAGCTATGTAAATCATTTACAGGGTTTGAATAATCTACATAGCTTAATTTAAAAGTGCATACAAAAACCAGCACACAGGCTTTGCTTATAAGATGAAGTAGTTAGGCATTAACTAAAAACTGGGTATTTATTTTGTAGACGCACCCTATTAGCGGGGTGCGCCGAACTATAATTTTGTGATTAATAGCGCTAACTAAACCTAAAAAGGTAACTGGGCTATTAGCAAGTATTGGTTGCAGGCGCTAGTCGCTGGTACTGGTCAATGCAAGTTGCTACTTAAAGAAGATCTTTTAATGCTTTGGCAGGTTTAAATACGGCTTTATTAGCGCCTTCTATTTCAATGGTCTCACCGGTTTGCGGATTACGCCCTGTACGTGCTGGGTAGTAACTTAATGCAAATGTACCAAATCCACTTATTTGTACTTGGTCGCCCTCAGATAACGATTTAGTGATTACTTTTTGTAAACTTGTAAGCGCTGCTTGTGTGTCTTTTTTTGTAAGCTCACTGCTTTTTGCCATTTTGGCAACAAGTTGTGCTTTGTTCATTGTAGGCTCCTAAATGCACACTTAATCAGTATTGGTTAAGCGTGGGGATATGATGATGAATAAATAAAGCCACGCAGGCTAAGGCTTACAGGGCAACAAGTCAACCTTGTAGTTGCCTAGTGTTATGTGGTAAAAACTTCCCTGACTTCTCTTTGTATAATTTAGGTAGTATATGCACGCATTGATTGAATACATCCCGCTAATTTTATTTTTTGCGGTATTTAAATTAGTTGATATTTACTGGGCAACCGGCCTTTTAATGGTCACTACGCTTATTCAAGTTGCGTATAGCTACTTTAAGCACGGCCATGTACCTACTCGCCAATGGTTATTTTTTGCTATTGCAGCGGTATTTGGCACATTAACCTTAGTACTCCACGATGAACAATATATAAAATGGAAAGCCACGCTAATTTACGCCGGCTTAAGCCTCACCTTATTAATTAGCCGCTACGTACTGAATAAAAATCTCGTTAAAAAAGCTCTTAGCGCAATCCTCGAAAACGCTAACGACTCTAAACAAGCGATTGAAGTGCCAGAATCTGTATGGAATAAACTTAACTTAATGTGGGTTGCCATAACCGCAGGTATTGCGGTGCTGAATATTTACATTGCGTATAATTTCTCACTTGATTTTTGGGTTAACTTTAAAGTATTTGGCTTAATGGGCATTACCTTTGTGAGTATTTTGATCACTATTTTTGCTTTGTATAAGTACTTCCCTGATGAAGAGGAACCTGCAAAGTAAAACATCTTCGTCATAAAAATGTCGTCTTTGCTTGATAGCGTGTAAAAAAAATCAATCAGAGACGACCTTGAACGCCAATCAATACCGCTGGTTTGAATTTACCCTCATATTTGTTTTATTGCCTTTAATAGGCTTTACCCTTCGTAGTTACCTAGCTAACTGGCTTATACCCGCACTGATTGTTTTAATGACCGTGTGCTGCATGTTATTACTGAACGACCCCCACTTTAAGCGATTTAGACTTACAAGCCTGGGGCAGTTTTCTGCAGTAAAGCGGCGTTTATTTAGTTTCTTTTTTTTAGGCGCGCTTTTCTCAGGCGTGTTTTACGGCATTATTCATCAAGAAAACTGGTTTAATATGCCGCTGCACTCATTTTATAACTGGTTACTTTTACTACTTCTATACCCGCTGCTATCAGTATTACCACAAGAGCTAATTTTCAGAACCTACTTTTTTCATCGCTATAAACGCATTATGCCCAAAAAAAGAGTGCGTATAGTGGTAAGCGCAGTAGTGTTTGCCCTTGCCCATATTGTGTATGCCAATTGGGTGGCTGTAGGCTTAGCATTTTTAGGCGGGTTATTATTTTCGTTTACCTATGCGCAAAGCCGCTCAACCATAGTGTGTGTAATTGAGCATAGTTTATGGGGCTTGTGGATGTTTACACTGGGGATTGGCAGTTCACTAGACTCAGGAGCTATAAGCTAAGCCGCTATTTTCAACAACAAAAAAGCCGCGTTAATACGCGGCTTTTGGCAATTTTTTTAGCCTAAAATCCAAATAACTTAAAGGCAAAAAACTTAGTCGCTACTGTGTTAATAAATATGGCTAATAAAATAACCGGAATAAACGTAGAAAGCGAAAAGTTAACGTATTTTTCCATAAAGCTGCCAGCGTAATTTGGTGAGCCTTGGCTTAACTCATCTGTTAGGCGCGCTTTTTTCCAGCGATACATAACAAATAAACACACCATTAAACCATTAAATGGCAATATTGTGTCGTAAAATACATCATAAACAATATCAAAAAAGCTTTTATTACCGCTGCCGTAACTCGTAAACGACGTTAGGCTATCAACCATGCCAAACGACATAGTACATAATATAGTTAATACACCTGTGGCTAGCGTTAAAATACCTAAGGCTTTTTTACGGCTTATCCCTTTACGGTCACTTAGGGTTGCTGTAGGTACTTCTACAATTGATACAAGCGATGTAATCGCAGCAAAAAACACTAATAAAAAGAACGAAAACGCCACTGCAGACGCACCAAAATAACCAATGTCATTTTGTAGTGCTAATAAAATTTTAGGTAAGTATACAAATATCATCGATACGGACGAATCAGAAAGCGCGGCTGGGTCAGTACTTGGATCAAAACTAAATATTGCCGGTAGCACCATTAAACCTGCTACAAATGCCACTAATGAGTCGGTAATAGCCACCATTTTTGCACTGCCAACAATGTCATCTTTTTTAGATATGTAAGAGGCGTACGTCATTAAAATACCCATACCTAGCGATAGTGAGAAAAACGCTTGGCTTAGTGCACCGTTAAGCACGCTGGCGCTCATTTTAGAAAAATCAGGAATAACATAATATTTAACACCCGCCATGGCGTTATCAAGCGTTAATACATACGCAACAAGGGCAAGCAACATCACAAATAAAGCCGGCATTAAAAATTTAGCGGCTTTTTCTATGCCTTGTTTAACCCCACCCAATAAAATAAGGTTAACAATAATAACTACCACAGCCATGTAGCCAAAAACAGTGTAGCTATTTATAAAACTGCCAAAATGATTCGGATCGGCCAGTGCTTCTAAATTACCCATGGCGGTTTGGCTTAAGTAACCAAAAATCCACACGGTAATAACCATGTAAAATACGGCAATCATAAACGGCGTTAATACTGCCAAAAAGCCTGCAAACTTCCATTTTTTATCGTTATTTGCCAGCGCTTTGTAAGAACCTAGTGGATCTTTTTGCGCGTTACGACCCATGGCCATTTCAGCCATCATGACCGGTAAACAAATAAAAGCAACAAACAAAGCGTATACAAGTAAAAATGCACCACCACCATTTTTAGTTGCTGAAACAGGAAAACCTACTAAGTTGCCAATACCTACTGCCGAACCTGCTGCAGCCAGTATAAAGCCAAGACGGGAGCTAAAGTGCTCTCTATTATTGCTCATGTATTAACCTTGTTATTTTTAAGTTATTCAAGCGACTCTACCAGTGTTGTGCCGCGCTTTTCAAGCAATTACCCACTAAAAATAATTAATAACTGTAAACCTAGCTTTAACGGTAATTTGTTCACCAACTATCAACGTTGTGCTAGTATTTGCGTTATTAAACTTAACATTTTTTTGAGAATGACTATGTTGTACATGATTTACTCAACCGACGTTGAAAACAGCTTACCGCTAAGAAAAGAAGCCCGCCCCGCCCACTTAGCACGCTTAAGCGAACTTGACTCTCAAAACCGTTTATTTGTTGCCGGCCCACTGCCAGCAATCGATAGTGAAGACCCGCAAGATGCTGGATTTACAGGCTCATTGGTCATTGCCGAATTTGAATCTCTTGAAAAAGCACGTGAATGGGCAGCAGCGGATCCCTACGTTGCAGCCGGCGTTTACGCAAACACCGTTGTAAAACCATATAAAAAAGTATTACCAGCATAACGAACTCCCTGAATTTAAAACGTTATTTAATTCAGGGTTGGTTCACAGCTAATTAATTAAGCTGGCGGATGTAAAAGCGCATATTGGACGTTTTTACTTGAGTTTTAGTAGCTTAGTTAATTAGAATAGCTGGGTTTGATCTAGGAGTTCCCGTCATGCGTGTATTATTAACCCTTGGTTTAATTGCCTGTATTAGCGTCAGTGGCGCCGTACACGCAAATACAACTGCTATTAAAGCAGTTAAAAAAACTGAGATCAGCAAAAAGAAAGCCGTAATACTTGCAAAAGAAGAAACTGACGGTAAAACCTTAAAAATTACAGAACAAGCAAAATTTTATACTGTACGTATACTCAAATCTGACGGCCACGTCGTTGATTTACATATAAATAAAAAAACCGGCGAAGTGAAAAAGGATTAGCAAATGCGAATTTTAGTTATAGAAGATGATTTACACTTAGCAGACAACCTACGTAATGCTTTAGAGAAAGAACGTTACAGTGTTGATTTATGTCACGATGGCGAAGCTGGCCTATTCCATATTACAGAATACCCGCTAGATATGGCGGTGGTTGATTTAGGCTTACCAAAAATTGACGGTATTGAGCTAATCAATAAAGCTCGTGCACAGGGCGTGACTATTCCTATTTTAATCTTAACAGCGCGCGACCGCTGGCAAGACAAAGTTGAAGGCCTAGATGCAGGTGCCGACGACTACTTAACCAAACCGTTTCATGTTGAAGAATTAATTGCGCGTTGTAATGCACTTATTCGCCGTAGTGCGGGTAAAGCAAATCCAGAAATGACAGCGGGTCCAATTAAAATTCATACTCGCTCGCAACAAGTATGGGTTAACGACAAAGAACTTAGCCTTACAGCTTATGAGTACAAAGTACTTGAGTATTTAATGGTTAACCCGCAAAAAGTAATTTCTAAATCAGAACTTACTGAGCACATTTACGACCAAGATTTCGATCTTGATTCTAACGTTATCGAAGTATTTGTACTTCGTCTGCGTAAAAAATTAGACCCTGAAGGCACATTAAACCCAGTAGAAACACTACGTGGGCGTGGTTACAGGCTTAAAAGTCAGTGGTAGCATCGCAAATATCGCTTAAAATAAGGCAAGGATTTATCCTTGTCTTTGTTTTATTGGTGGCATTGCCTATTTTGTTTTACTCGATTGGTAAAGCGTATTACGCCTCATTAATCGAAACCACCGAAAAAAATCTAGAAGCCCACTTATACTCTCTTATTTCTGAAGTCGACTTTACTGAGCGCGGCATTATTATGCCCAGCACAATTTTAACGCCTGAGCTTAATAACTTAAATTCAGATACCTACGCAATGATTTACCGCGATGATGTACCTGTGTGGCACTCAGAGTCTGCAGTAAACGTAAACTTTAAACCCGAGTACATAGAGCCTAAAGCAGGTGCGGCCGACTTTAGACGCGTGGTTTACAACAATGCGGTTTACTGGCAATTAAGCCTAACGGTCATTTTAAATAATATTGACCAATCTGAGCAGGCACGTTTTATATTACTCAAACGAAACGATGCATTGTTAAGGTTAATGGATGGCTTTAAGCAAACCTTAGTCGATTGGATGTTTATAATGGGTATTGCGATTGCCGGTTTAATGGCGATTGGGTTTATTTGGAGCGGCCGACCCTTACAGCGTCTTGATAAAGAAATAAAAGCTATTGAGTCGGGCGATATTCAAGAGATTAAAGGCTTATACCCTGTAGAGCTGCAAACGATTAAATCAGATTTAAATCTACTGCTAGAATCACAGCAGCGTCAAAAAGAGCGCTACAGAGCCTCTTTAAGTGACTTAGCACATGCATTAAAAACCCCCCTTGCTGTATTAAAATCAAGCCCGCTTGCTAATGATGCCGATGCCCAAGAGCAACTTGATAGAATTAATGTGATGATCGAGCATCAGTTAAAGCGTGCCGCTACTGGCGCCTCAGATACATGGAAAAAACAAACCCCAGTTAAACCTGTTATTGACTCTATTTTAAGTGCAATGGCTAAGGTATACCGCGATAAAGACATAATATTTAATTGCACCGTGACCGATAAAGATTACTTTTTAGGTGACCAGACAGATTTAATGGAATTACTGGGTAATTTAATTGATAACGCCTGTAAAGCGTGTCGCTCGCAAGTAGAAGTACAAGTCATTCAAAGTAAAACACTGTGCATAGGCATTAGTGATGATGGACCTGGTGTACCCGAGGATAAGCGCGAGTCTTTATTAACCCGTGGTACCCGCCTTGATACTTACGAAAGCGGCCACGGTGTAGGTATGGCGATAGTCTCTGACTTGGTTAAATCTTATAACGGGCACTTAACCATTAATAAGTCGGACACCTTGGGCGGCGCACAATTTATTTTAGAGTTTAATTACAATGATAAAAAATAGTCTTCTAATCACACTTGCAAGCCTATTAGCTTTAAGTGGCAATGCCAATGCACAAGATCAGTGCACGCTTGAGCAAAACGCAACGCCAAGTCAAACCAAACGTTACACGCAGTGTTTAGACACGCAAATAAATCAGGCTAAGTACAATCAAGGTACGTGGATTCAAAAACGTAAATATGAACTCACTAAACTAGAAGAACAAAGCGGAAACACGCAAATACTTATGCTATTTAAACGCAGCGTGGACAACCACCAAAAGTATATTGAATCAAGTTGCCAATGGCGCTATTTATTAAAGCTACCTAATGCCAGCCAAGCTGCTATTGATTACAAATTATGTGAACTTGCGCTTATTGAACAGTTTACGCAAGTACTTAAGAAACCACTTTAATAAGGGGTATCCCCCATAAAAAAAGCGATTAATACTGCGTATTAATCGCTTTTTTGTATTTATCAAACACGTCACTTTAAGCTATGGAAACAATTAGATATTATTTTTCGTCTATCGACTGACCAGTACCAAGTAGCGTAGCAACCCACCGCCCTTCATCACTTGCCTCAAGAGCTATTTTAACAATCATAGTAAGCGGTACCGATAGCAACATACCTACAGTGCCCAATAACCAGCCCCAAAATATTAACGACAAAAACACCACTAAGGTAGAAAGCCCAAGCCCTTTACCCATAAATTTAGGCTCTACAATGTTACCCATTACCGTATTAATAATTAGATACCCTGCGCCTACGAGGCCTGCAGTTAGGGGGCCTTGTGTGATCAGTGCTAATAATACGGCGGGTACTGCGGCAATAATAGAGCCTATGTTAGGAATATAGTTAAACATAAAGGCTAAAACGCCCCACAACACAAAGTAGTCAACATCTAAAATCCATAAATACAGCGCAGCGATCACACCGGTCCCTAAACTCACCAATGTTTTAATGGCTAAATATGAATTAATAGAAACCAAAAAGCGGTCAATTTGCTCCATTTTTCTATCTGGGTCGGCAAGTGCCATATGAATTTTTTTGCTAAGCGTAGGGCCTTCAAATAGCATAAATACAACAGTTAAAATAATCAGGAACATATTTGCCATTACGCCACCTAAGCCGGTAAGCATATTAGTGGCTACATCGACCATTTTACCTGGGTCAAACATAGAGAGAATTTGATCTCTGTCGATTAAAATGTTGTATTGCGATGCAAGATCGACCAACCATACAAACTCTTCTTTTAACTGGGCTTTATATTCTGGAAGTTGCTGAGAAAAGTCGTTAACTGATTGTCCTACCAAGCCACCTAAACTTACACCTAAGCCGACAATTATAAGCACCACAATAACAACAGAAACCCCTTTGGGGATACGATACCGGCCAAAAAATGTGATCAGCGGGTTGCATACAATGGCAATAAACGCTGCCAAAATAAAGGGAATAATAATAACACTTGCGGCCTTAATACCGGCTAATACAACCACCAGTGCGGCAAATATTATTAAACTTTTATTTACGCCAGTTAAACTTGCCAACGCGCCAATCCTTTTCTTATGAAATTCGCTTTAGTGTAAGGCAAAAACTAATTAAATGAAATATTTACAAAGTGATCGTTGTTTTTTAGTTAACGTAATAATTTGCATTAAGATAGTTTAAATAGTATACATTTTAAACAAATCGTACACTTAATTTTGGTAAGGTTTTTATGCATATTTTTTTTACAGGCGCCACTGGTCTAATTGGTAAACACCTAACGCCATTTTTGCTACATCATCATAAGGTAACGGTACTTAGCCGAAATAAAACCAAAGCCCATGTATTGCTTGGTCATAATATTGATGTAGTAAGCACCGTTGATGAGGTTAATTTTAACCATGTAGATACCGTGATTAATTTAGCCGGCGAACCTATCGTCAACAAACGTTGGACGCAGGCACAAAAACAAATAATTAAAAACAGTAGGATAAATCTTACCACGCAACTCAGCGATGCTATTTTAAATTGCACCACGCCCCCGGCTACATTTATATCTGGTAGTGCCATTGGCTATTATGGCCGCCAAGGTGATACCCCAGTAGACGAAGACACTAACGATGTTAATGATGAATTTAGCCATCAACTCTGTAAAGAGTGGGAGCACGCAGCACTAAAAGCACAAAGTGACAAAACACGGGTGTGCTTACTACGCACGGGCATTGTTTTAAGCAAAAATGGCGGCGCGTTAAGTAAAATGCTTCCTGCGTTTAAATTTTTTGCAGGCGGTCCCATTGGCGATGGGAAGCAAGGTATGTCGTGGATTCATATTGATGACATGATTCAGCTTATTTTATTTATTATTAAGCACACAGAGGTATCTGGGCCTGTTAATGCGACTGCTCCTACCCCCGTTAGCAATAAAACATTTAGCAAAAGCTTGGGTAAAGCATTGTCTCGCCCATCCGCTCTCACTATGCCAACCCCGGTGCTAAAAGTGTTAATGGGGGAAATGTCAGATTTGCTCACCACAGGGCAGTATGTAATACCCAAAAAAGCGTTAGCGCATAATTATCGTTTTCATTTTACAGATATAGACTCTGCATTAAGCAGCTTAATAAAATAAGGGGATTCAGCATAGATACACCTTACAAAGGTTATAAAATACTACTTAAAACTAAGCTGTTGTAATCAATGTAAGCCTTAGTATCTCGCCATAATTTAAAGTAGCCATTTAATAATAAAAGAACTTTTCTATGCTGCACTTACCAACCGTTATAAGCCTTTCTTTTATTTTAAACCTTATAATCGGGCTGTATTTTGTCTCTATTTATCAATATAAAAAACAAACAAGCTTTTTATATTTTGGCCTTGCTTGTATCACCTTTACGTTCGCCATTCTATGCGCAAGCTTACGCGTGATCATTGCATGGCCGTTTATTACCCATTATTTTGCCTGTCTATTTATTATTGCTTGCCCTCTTTTTTTAATTATGGGATTAAAAGCACTCAATCCGTTAAATAAAAGCATATGCAGACAAGTTAGCTCTTTACTCATTGTGGCTGCGGTATTTTTACTCGCAGTTTACAACACTGCAGCAGAGCAAATAGTGGTCAGTTTAACTGTGGCAGGGTTATTTGTGTATGCTTCGTATATTGTTTTAAACGCCCGCTTTATAGCAAAATTACAACAACGCATGTTATTGCTTTGCCTATTACTGCATGCGCTCGTTATGCTAATACAGGGAGTTTTATTACTGTTGCCGTTTGTTACTGCGTTCAACTTTAACTTTACCTCTGTTTTGCAATTTACTTTGAGCGTACACTTAATGCTTGCCACCAGCGCCGCCCTATTGCTGCCTTTTTTAGTGTTTGCCAATACAGAGCATACGCTCAACTCACTCGCTAATCGCGATCCATTAACCCAGCTATTAAATAAACGCGGCTTAAATGCAATTGCCAATACGTTATTTAGTAAAAATAATGCCGAACACCCTATTAGCATAATCATGGTCGATATAGACTTTTTTAAGCGCGTTAACGATGAATATGGACACGATGCAGGCGATGAAGCAATAAAATGGATTGCACAGCATATTGCAGCACTTTTTTCTAAGAGCGCGGTTACCGCGCGTGTTGGCGGCGAAGAGTTTGCTATTTTACTTAGCCACTGTACACTAAATGAGGCACAGAGCGCGGCAAACACCCTCAGGAAAAACATTAAAAATAAGCCTTTTAGCTATTTCGACAACGCCATTTGTTTAAAAATAAGCGCAGGGGTTGCATGCAGCAATACGCACACAAGCTCTTTTAAATCGCTACTTAGTGCGGCAGATAAGCGCTTGTATATTGCTAAAACCACAGGACGTGACAAAGTCATATATGAATCTGCACAAAACCCGTTTATAAGTAAAAAATCCGTATGCACATAAAAAAAGCCCTTCAATTGAAGGGCTTTGACATACGCACTAAAACAAAATGATTACTGACATTTAAGCCCAGCAGAGTCTGCCTTATTTGGCACAAACTGAATGTTTGCTACCGACACTGAGGCCTTGCTGCTTGCATGTAAACTGAACGGGCTTGTAAGGCTTGCAAAGTCTACACCTTGGTTAGCAAAACAACGTAAGTCTACCGACACCGACTGCCATTTATTTGTGATTGTTTGATCAACCATTTTACTCAAGGCAATCGCACCACCACACTCACCTGAACAAGTCATAGCAAGGTTTACGTCATCGGTTAGTGGTTCATTGAGTTTAATATCAAAACTAATCACGCCATTAGCCTCTAAATACGTAATGGTATCTTCAGCAAAACTTGTGACTATTTCAGCACTTGCCTTTTGCTCGCCACTAAAACTAAATTGGCGCGCGTCTTCTTGAACTGTTTTATCCTCAGTACGGTATTTAAGTGCACCCAGTTGATGAGTACTACTTGATACATCTAATAGTTCATCGCCAGATTTAAGTAATAAACGCCATGGAGCAACCGGTGCGCCAACTAAAATATCCATACTAGTGAGCGCTGAGTTATCTAATTTAGAGTTTTCGTCTAAATTATCAGCCAATACATTTTTATCGCCGTACGTTAAGCTAAAGCCGTACGGTAATAGAGGGCTGTAATCGTCATCGCCTTTATTAACCGTTGCTTGTACTGCTGTTTTAGGCCATGAAAACGAAAGCTTACCGCTAAAGTTATGCTGAATACTGCCATCTTTGGCTTTTAAAATAACATCGGCAATACCGCCGCCCTCTGTACCAGGCAGCCACGCTGCAACAAAAGCATCAGAGGCATTGAGCTCGCTGTTTACCCACATAGGACGACCCGAAATAAATACCGATACAACGGGTATACCTTGTGCCTTTAACGACTTTAATAATGCGAGCGATTTTTTATTACCACGCTCAAATTCTAGGTTATCTCTATCACCATGCCCTTCTGCATAAGGCTCTTCACCAAATACCACAACAGCTACATCTGGGCGCTGTTCATATGAGCCATCCACACTTAAAATAGCACGACCACCCGCCTGCGTAATTTGTTTTTCAAGGCCTGCATAAATAGACGTGGCACCAGGAAAATCAGCATTTTTGTTATTAGTCCCTTGCCAAGTGATACTCCAACCACCCGACTGCTTACCTATGTTATCGGCTCCATCGCCAGCAATTAATACAGTTTGATTTGCATCAAGAGGCAAAATATTGTTTTTGTTTTTAAGTAAAACAAGTGATTCGCGTACTGCTTGACGCGCAACTTCGCGGTGCTGCTGAGCACCAATTAGCTCAGTTTTACCCGAAAACTGACGTTTAGCCGGGCTTGGCTTATCAAATAAACCGGCACGTAATTTAACGCGTAAAATTCTACTTACTGCATCATCAATACGCGACATGCTGATTTCGCCAGCTTTCACTTGCGCTATGGTGTTTTCGTACAATGGCTTCCAAGCGCCAGTTGGCACCATAAAAATATCAAGCCCCGCGTTCACAGCCTGTGCACAACTTTCGTTTGTACAGCCTTCAATTTGGCCGTGGCCGTTCCAATCACCTACAACAAAACCATCAAAGCCCATGCGGGTTTTAAGCACATCGGTTAACAGGTATTTGTTGCCGTGGTTTTTAACTCCATGCCAGCTATTAAACGATGCCATAACCGACTGGCTCCCCGCCGATAAGCCGCCTACATAACCTTGGGCATGTATATCAAACAAATCTTGCTCGCTGTCGATATTATTACCTTGGTCATCGCCATCAACCGTCCCGCCATCACCTAAAAAGTGTTTAACGGTACTAATAACACGTTTATCACTTAAAAAATCGCCATCGGCCTTTCCCTGTAAACCATTTACAATTGCGGCTGAATAATCGCGTACAATGCGAGGGTCTTCTGAATAACCTTCATAGGTTCTGCCCCAGCGGTCGTCACGCACAACAGCCACTGTAGGTGCAAATACCCAATCAATGCCCGTCGCCATTACTTCAACCGCAGTGATAGCTGCTATTTGCTCAATCAATGCAGGGTTGTTTGCCGCACCTAAACCAATATTATGCGGAAATAAGGTCGCGCCAATTACATTATTGTGACCATGTACCGCATCGGTACCCCACATTGTGGGTATTTTACTGCCATCGATAGAATCATCTACCGACGCCTGATAAAAATCTTCAGCCAATTTTACCCAGTCCATGGGGGTTGCGTGTTTATCACCATTAGGAAACGCTCCTCCCCCGTTTAGGTATGAGCCAAAGCCATATTTGCGCATGTCTTCAACGGTAATATCACGAATTTCTGGTTGAATCATTTGAGCCACTTTTTGCTCAAGCGTCATTGTTTTTAAATAATCTGCTATTTTGGCTTCAATTTGTGGGTCTTGTTTTACGGCAATATTAAGTTTTGGCCAAATTTGCGCTGTTTTAGACACCTCATTATTCGCCTCAGGAGTTGTTGTCGCGTCATTTGAACAAGCCGATAAAATGCCTACTGATGCAATTAATGAGGCACGTGCTATTTTGTTAAGTGAAAAAGGGGTTTTCATTATAGAGTCTCCTGAACTTGAACTGGTTTGCTTCCGCTTAAACCATAAAACGCGATAAATAAGTAACAAAAAATTGGTAAAACATAAGAAAGCTGAACACCCACATTATCAGCAAGCGCACCTTGTAAAAGTGGCACAATTGCCCCCCCTACAATCGCCAAACACAATATGCCAGAGCCTTGCGCGGTGTGCTTTCCAAGTCCATTTAGCGCTAAACTAAAAATAGTAGGGAACATAATAGAATTAAATAATCCAACCAGTAGGATTGACCACATTGCTAATTGACCCGACGTGCTCATGGCTATAACCACTAAAATAATAGCCATAGTTGCATTAAAGCCAAGTACTTTGCCAGCGGGTAATTTTTGCATTACCGCTGCACCAATGAAACGCCCTACCATAGCACCACCAAAATAATAGGTGATGTAATGAGCAGCCACATGTTCTTTTAAACCGGCAATATTTTCTTGTGCTAAAAAGCTAACTAAAAAACTGCCAATGGCAACTTCTGCACCTACATACATAAAAATACCCACAGCACCGAGTGTAAGGTGGCGGTATTGCCATGCACTGCCCTCTATTGTCTCTAACTTTTGTGCGGCTTCTTTTTGCTCACTCATTATGTCTGGCAATTTAAGCCATGCAAAAATACCGGCTAGTAAAATAAGCATGCCAGCTAATAGTAAATAAGGAAGTTGTACCGATTCTGCGTTTTGTGCCGGTGTTAAAAACGCCTCAGAGGCAGAGTCAAGAATCAAAAATGCACCAAATGTAGGGGCAACCGTAGTACCAAGCGCATTAAATGCTTGCGTTAAGGTAAGGCGAGAAGACGCTGTTTGAGGGGCGCCAAGTAAACTTACATAAGGGTTAGCCGAAACCTGCAACAGGGTAATACCGCTTGCCAGAACAAATAAAGTAAACAAAAATACTGGGTAATTATGTAGTGCCGCGGCTGGGTAAAAAAGCACACAACCCAATGCAGCTATAAGTAACCCCGCTACAATGCCTTTTTTGTAACCTAATTTTTTAACTATATGGCCACTTGGCAATGACATTAAAAAATAAGCCCCAAAAAAACAAAACTGAACCAGCATTGCTTGAACATAAGTTAAGTTAAACACCGCTTTTAAATGCGGAATTAAAATATCGTTTAAGCAGGTGATAAATCCCCACATAAAAAATAAAGTCGTTAAAGACGTTAATGCAAAGCCATAGTTTTTATCTGGGTAGCTTTGCGATTGTGTGTGTGTCGTCAGTGGTGCTGAACTGGCCATAGGCTCTCCGCAATTTATTATTATAAATTAGGGCGTGTTGTTCTTTGCGGATTGAGATTTGTTCAATCTAGGGGCGATTAAATCGCGGCGCGAGGTTTGTAACCTAGTGGGCTAAGTAAAAACCAAGCAACAAAGAGTTAATCGTCCCTAGAAAGAACCCGAAGGGCAACGCATGTTTGGCATTTATGCTGCGTTATCGCCTATTTATGGGGAATAACCACACTTCATAGGCTCTGCCTTGCCTAAAACCAAACATACAGCTGCAAATTCAACCATCAAAGAGCAATACGCCCTAATACAAAAGTCGTTATTAAAAATTGCCGTGTATCCCAGCAACATTAAAGAGTTGACCTTCGTATCAATTAACACTAATCTAAAAATGTAAGCGCTTTCACGTGTAATTAAATACGAACATGTAACATATTTCAACAAGTTTTATTTTTTTATAAACGCGCCCTTACGCTTCATCGCAGTAAATACAGTGGCTATTTATGCATTTAAGGTTTAAAAAGGTTTGTTACTAATGACAAAATTATCGTTACCATCTCATTCACCTCTATTAACAAAAAACTTTGTTTATGGTGTGGCTACGGCATCATTTCAAATTGAAGGTGGGGTTGAACATCGCCTGCCCTGTATATGGGATACCTTTTGCGATACACCAAACAAAATAGCCGACAACTCAAATGGGCATGTTGCCTGCGATCATTACAACCAGTGGCATAACGATATTGAATTAATAGACTCTCTCGGTGTTGATGCGTATAGACTTTCTATATCTTGGCCGCGAGTAATGACCTTATCGGGAGAACTAAATCCTGAGGGCGTAAAGTTTTATACTAATATTCTTGATGAGCTTAATAAGCGCAACATTAAAGCGTTTGTAACGCTATATCACTGGGATTTACCCCAACATTTAGAAGATAAAGGCGGCTGGTTAAATCGCGATACCGCTTATGAATTTGCTCGGTATGTAAAGCTTATTAGCCAAGCATTTGGCGAACGAGTATTTTCGTACGCGACCCTAAATGAGCCATTTTGCAGTGCATTTTTAGGCTACGAAGTAGGTATACATGCCCCAGGTTTAGTAGGCAAACAATATGGTAAAAGAGCAGCGCACCATTTATTACTTGCCCATGGCTTGGCAATGGATGTGCTAAAGCACATCTCCCCTAATACTCAAAATGGTATTGTGCTTAATTTTACACCTTGTTATCCATTAACGCAGTCACCAGCAGATATTAACGCCGCTTCCTACGCCGATGATTATTTAAATCAGTGGTATATGAAACCAATAATGGACGGCCAATACCCCGATATTATAAAGCAGCTTCCTGGCAATCAGCAGCCTGAAATCCACCCAGGCGACATGGATATAATTTCACAATCTATGGATTACTTGGGCATTAACTTTTATACGCGCCAAGTATACAAAGCACACCCTAGCGAAATATACGAGCCACTTGCTCCACAAGGACCGTTAACCGATATGGGCTGGGAAATTTACCCGCAGTCGTTTACCGATCTACTTGTAACACTTAATAATACCTATACCTTACCGCCTGTTTATATTACCGAGAACGGCGCAGCGATGCCCGACACCATTAAAAATGGCGAGGTAAATGATGCAGATCGCGTAAACTATTACAACAGCCACTTAAATGCGGTGCATAATGCCACAGTACAGGGTGTTAATATTATTGGTTACTTTGCGTGGAGCTTAATGGATAATTTTGAATGGGCAGAAGGCTATTTAAAACGCTTTGGCATTGTTTACGTTGATTATAAAACTCAGCAACGTACTATAAAAGCCAGTGGCCAAGCTTATAAACACTTGATACAAAGCCGTAAGTAACCAATGAAGTCTATTCGATTAATCGCATAAATAAAAATCAAAAAGCGAGAACCTAACATCATGATAAGTGTAAAAGAAAAAATAGCCTATGGCCTTGGTGATACGGCAAGCAATATTATTTTTCAAACAGTTATGATGTTTTTAATGCTTTACTACACTGATGTAGTAGGGCTTTCTCCTGCTGTGGTAGGCACCCTATTTTTAGTGGTTAGGTTATTTGATGCCATCACTGACCCAGTTATGGGTAATTTAGCCGATAAAACTCAGTCTCGCTTTGGCCATTTTAGGCCC
This sequence comes from Pseudoalteromonas sp. S3776, assembly GCF_005886915.1. Taxonomy (NCBI): domain Bacteria; kingdom Pseudomonadati; phylum Pseudomonadota; class Gammaproteobacteria; order Alteromonadales; family Pseudoalteromonadaceae; genus Pseudoalteromonas; species Pseudoalteromonas sp. S3776. The sequence continues at coordinate 82,941 of NZ_PNCU01000017.1, forward strand.
TATTTATTATGGCTTGCCCTGCCCTTTGCGCTTATTAGTATTTTAGCGTTTACCACTCCAGAGCTTGAAGGCACTGATAAAATTATTTACGCCTTTACTACCTACACCTTGCTTATGGTGGCGTATACCGCCATAAATATTCCTTACTGTGCATTAGGCGGCGTGCTCACAAGCGATGTAAAAGAACGTGTAAGCGTGCAATCGTATCGATTTGTATTTGGTATGTTAGGCGGCGTTATTGTTGCGGGCAGTACCATGCCAATGGTTGAATATTTTGGCCAAGGCGATACCGCCAAAGGGTATCAATACACTATGACGGCAATGAGCTTGCTTGGCTTAGTGTTATTTTTACTGTGTTTTTTTGGTACAAAAGAGCGTATAGAGCAACCGCCAGAACAAAACCTGTCGTTGTTCAAAAGTTTAAAAACCTTAGTTAAAAACGATCAATGGCGAGTCCTGTGCGCTGCCGCGCTATTTTTACTTACGGGCCAAGTAATACGTCTAACCTTAGGGGTTTATTACGTTAAATACTATTTAGGGCAAGAAGATTTAATTACCTCCTTTATGACCCTAGGGGTGGTTGCCAGTATGATTGGGTGTGCTTTTGCTCAGCCGTTGGCTAAGCGGTTTTGTAAAATAAAAGCTTATATTAATTTGCAGTTAATCGCTGCGAGCATATGTAGTGCGAGCTATTTTATCTCCCCAGATAACATTACCTTGGCATTTGCCGCTTTTATTTTATGGAAGTTCTTTTTAGATATGGCTACCCCGCTACTGTGGGCCAAAATGGCTGACACCATAGACTACGGGCATCAAAAAACTGGGGTAAGAATTACCGGCCTTGTGTATTCGGGCGTTATATTTTTTATAAAAATGGGAGTGGCATTAGGCGGTGCAATTGCAGGCTGGCTGCTGGCTTTTTATAATTACCAAGCGCAAACAATGCAGAGCTTTGATACGCAACAGGGTATTTTATTATCGTTCACTATTATACCAGCGTTTGGCTCTTTGTTTGTTGCATTTATTATGCGTAAATACACGCTCAATAATGCACAGTTGGCCTCTATACAGGCCTCGCTAAAAACTAGTGCTAGTTAACATTTGATGGGTACGGTATTATTTGCCCGCCAAAATAAAGGATATAAGTGAGTTAACAATAACATGGCCACAATTTATGAAGTGTCAGAACTTGCTGGCGTATCGTTAGCGACTGTGTCACGGGTAATGAATAAAAATACACGAGTCAGTGAAAAAACCACTAAAAAAGTACTCGATGCTATGCAGCAGTTAGGCTATAAACCTAACTCTATTGCGCAATCGCTTGCCTCAAACAGAACCAACAGCGTGGGTATATTGGTCTCAGAGCTTCATGGTCCTTTCTTTGCTCAAATGATGGCGGGGATCGAATCAGCCCTACGCGCTGCCGGCAAGCACGTTATTATTACCACCGGCCACAGTGAAGACGATAAAGAAAAAAACGGCATTGAATTTTTAATTAGCCGCAAATGCGATGCACTCATTTTACATGTAGAGTCAGTCAGTGATGATTACCTAGTTGAGCTTAGTAAAGGCAAAACCCCTATTTACTTAATTAACCGTTACGTACACTCACTTGAAAGTAACTGCATTAGCCTAGATAACGAACTTGGCGGTTACTTAGCCAGTAAATCTATTGTTGAGCAGGGCCATACAAATATTGCCTATATTGCTGGGCCGCAGGTCAAGGCCGATGCCAGAAACCGCTTAAAAGGGCATAAAAAAGCACTGCGCGAAAACAATATCCCCTTTAATGAGGCGCTATTTTACGAAGGTGATTTTAACGAAATTGGCGGCAGCAAAGGCCTTGAGAAACTGCTCAATACACGTATTCCGTTTAGTGCTTTGGTGTGTGCTAATGATGAAATGGCATCAGGCGCAATGAAATACGCCCGTGAGTACGGCTTTAATTTACCAGAGGATTTATCGGTTATAGGCTTTGATAACGTTATATTTGCCAACTACCTTTACCCTACGTTAACTACCATAGATAACCCAGTGGAAGAAATGGGTGAAATGGCTGCTAAAATGGTGCTACAAGATGTGTATCAGCATAAAAACTTACACATAAACCGCGTGTTTGAACCCACGCTAATTAAACGTGACTCAACCCAACCACTGCCAAAATAACGCATAAAAAACGAATAAAAAACGGCGCTATTTAAGCGCCGTTTTTTATTAACCCCCAGTAATACCAATCTGCAATAAAACTTAATCATTTAATTATGCGGATTGGTATAACTTATTTTGCTATCCACGGGGTTACTTTAACTACATTTTCTATATCGCCGAGCAGATTTACGTCACCTTCCCAGTTATCTTGTACTGCAAAGTAGCATACTGATTTTTCGCATTGTATATGTGGATTATTAAAAACCACAGGCTCTTTAAACGTGACAGCAACGCCTTTTTGCTCAGGTAATAAAAACCACATAAGCTTACTAACAAAAAAGCCCGACAAATCAGTTAAAAGCCCATCTAACTCGTTATTAATTGTATACAACGAATCTTTAGTTAAGTTTAACCCTTCAAACTCACTGGCTTCAATTTGTAGTTTTAACTGGCAATCGTGATCAGGGTTTTGTGGCTCAACAACAATAACGGCTTTATCCGTATCGAGCTGCTTATCAAACGGTAAAAGTAACTGCGCTTTATCAGTAAAATTAAGCGGGTATTCGTTATTTTCAGTTAAAATTGTGCCGCTTTTAATGGCACATGCTTCGTTTGTAGCAATATCGCTAATGTAAAAGTTAACCCGTGCATACTGAAAGTCGCCCTTGTTTACCACTTTTAATCTATCGTAAAAGCCATCGTACGACATAACAAACTCTTTAGCATTAACGGTACTGGCCGCTAGGCTCAATAAAATAAGTAATGCATTAGTATTAATAAGTCGTTTATTATTCATCAAAGTAAGCTCTGTTTTGGTTAATCATAGTATTTAACTCTTCTATGTAGGCCTCGCCGCGTTCTGAATACGACATTAAACCATGCGTTAGTGCTGTAGCCGCTATGGGTTTTTGTTGCCGGCGTAAATCTTCACGTATCAGGCGTAACTCTTTGTAGGCATTATGCGTGTTAATATTTCTAAAATACGAGCTAACTGCCGCGCGTACCGACTTAAATGCAGCCACTTCGTGCGCGGCACCAGTATTACGGCGTCTTGGCACCATACCGCACCCTTTTGAGTAGCACCATTGGCCAAAAAAGTTAAGCCCGATGCGTGCAAAGCGCGATGTACCCCACGCCGACTCATTCGCCGCTTGCATTAGCGCAAGCTCTTTAGGAATAATATCAACACGGCGCAGCGCTTGCGTTAAAATTAGGGTGTTTAGCGTTTCAGGCAAGCCATAGGCTTTTAAAATATTAACGATGTCGCGCTGTTGTTTTTTCTCAAGCGGTTCGTTGTATTCAAGCATCATCAGCGCAATTTCTAACTTAGCACGTTGCTGTAATATTTTTTTATTTTCAGCCTCAACATGTGGGCGAATAAAATCAAAAAACGCCTGTTTTTTCTCTTTCACATCAGCAAATTCAGAAAACTTAGGTAAGGTAACATTGTGCAGGGGTTTTTCTTTTTTTTGCACCTTTTTAGGTTGTTCATCTGTGGTCTGTTCTTCAACCTCTTGCTCATTACTTTGCATAAATGGGTATGCAAGCGCCCATAAAAAAAATACGCTTAGTAACAGCTTTAAAATGGTTTTTAGCATGTACTCTCTCAATCTAACTACAAATTATGCGTGGCAAAAACACACGCATATGAACGCCCATTATACCTAAGCCACTATATAAACGCGAATAACCTGCTTCGTTCATTCGCAATTTATAAGCACAAAGGTATACTGAGCGAGTAGCCAATTATGATCATTAAACGCGCTATAATTAAAATAACCTCTTGTTTGATAACGTTTTAGGTAAGGCAGTATGGATAAGCAATGGCAACAACGAATAATAGAGCAAGCAAAACACCGCCCTAACGATAATCGCTCACCTTGGCAAGTAGACCGCTCTCGAATAATACATGCTGCAGCATTTAGGCGTTTACAAGCAAAAACCCAAATTATGGGGATAGGCTTAAACGACTTTTATCGCACACGCTTAACACATTCTTTGGAGGTATCGCAAATTGGTACCGGCATATTGCGGCATTTAAAAGCACAGCACAGCGACTTTACACACTTTCCCTCTACCGGTTTATTAGAAACCTTATGTTTAGCTCACGATATAGGCCATCCCCCGTTTGGCCATGGCGGCGAAATTGCCTTAAATTATATGATGCGTGAGCACGGTGGATTTGAAGGCAACGCACAAACATTGCGTATAGTCGCTAAACTTGAGCCATACTCTGATGGTCACGGCATGAACCTAACGCGCCGCACGTTGCTAGGATTTATAAAATACCCTGCCTATATAAATGATTTATGGCACACAATTCCTGATGTAAATAGCGCACGCTCATTTATAAAAGCAGATGATTGGCGCCCCGCTAAAGGCTTATACCACGATGACGCGCAAATATTTGAGTGGATCATTGCCCCTTTAAGCAACAACGATAAGGCCCTATTAACAAGCCATACGCCAGTAGATCAGTACCGTGCAAAAACCCGTTATAAATCGTTAGATAGCGCCATAATGGAACATGCCGATGACATAGCATATGCAGTGCACGACCTAGAAGATGCCATAGCTACTAAAGTGCTCACACTAGATGATTGGCAAACACATGCATTACCCCACTTAAACGCACTTAATTACGATTGGTTAAACACTAAATTAGACTCGCTCACCCAACGCTTGTTTTCAAAAAACGACTTTGAACGTAAAGACGCCATAGGCGAGCTGGTCAATATGTTTATTATTCATATTCATTTAGATGTGCAGCATGGTGATTTTGAATGCCCTATTTTAAAGTACACCGCAAAGCTGGACCCACAGTACGAGCGCGTTTTGCAAATATTAAAGCATTTTGTATTTAAGCGCTTAATACGTGATCCCGAAATGCAGCAAATAGAGTTCAAAGGTCAAAACTTACTAATTGAGTTATTTACCGCTTTTGCCAGCGACCCACTGCGTTTATTACCCGAAACAACGCAAGCACTGTATCTAGAAGCTGAAAAACAAAACCAAGGGATGCGCATAATATGCGACTACCTAAGCGGCATGAGCGACGAATACGCTTATAAAACGTACCAAAGGCTGTTTTCGCCAGTTCAATAAATTTAACTACGTGCATTGGTGTGTATTGGGCGTTCTTACTCAAAATTTACCTGCAAAGACTATTAAACCTTTGTATATTTATTAAACTATAAAAATAAGAGCATGGATTATGAACACACCACACACTTTTAACTCCTTTAAAGCGTTTTACCCCTACTACCTAAAAGAGCACCGTAATGTAACCTGCCGACGGCTACATTTTATAGGCAGCACTTTAGTGCTTGTAGTTATTACTATTGCCTTAATTAAACAACAATATAGCTTGCTGTGGCTATTACCGATTATTGGTTATGGATTTGCGTGGGTTGGGCATTTCTTTTTTGAAAAAAACCGCCCTGCTACATTTAAGCACCCATTTTATAGCTTATGGGGAGATTGGGTTATGTTTAAAGATATACTTATCGGTAAAATTAAATTTTAATTTTTATATTATTTTCTTATAAAAATCATTCGTAACCTTTTTAAACGCTATACAAATTGTAAATTAAATAACCCACCATCAAATGTTAATTAACTTAACATTTTACGGTGGGTTATACACATATTTTTAAAGCTCATTAATTAATGGCACATTTCTAAAGGCACGTACACTGCTCTTACCTGTTAATTAAAAGTAAACACGCAAGCAAAAATAATTTCAAGGCCTATCAGTCGCTTACAAAAAGCAGCCTAGTTATAACTTTTATCTCACTTAGATTCATTTATATAAAATTGTAATTATATACCTCGTTATTTTAATTGAATGTTATTCAATTGACTCATTTTGTTAATGCGGTTTATGTTTTCAAAGCCGATAAAATAAATTAGCGGTTATAAAATAAAAATTTAAATCAATGGGTAATCAAACGAGGATCAACATCATGCATAAAAGCCTACCGTTTAGGTTAAATAAAGTAAAAGTGAGCACAGTGCTTGCCATGGGTACATCGCTTTCGTTATGTAGTGCGTTTTCTGCGCACGCGGCAGAGCAATCAACCCAGGTCCAAGAAGATATAGAACAAATTAGCGTTATTGGCTCACGCCGATTAGGTCGTACTGTAGAAGATAGTGCCGTTCCTATTGATATTATTGGCGCTGAGGCGCTTACCAGTTCAGGCCTTACGGAAACAAACGCGCTACTGAGCAATTTATTACCGAGCTTTAATTTTCCGCAGGCATCGCTTACCGATGGCAGTGATCATGTACGCCCTGCACAACTACGTGGTTTAGCACCCGATCATACCTTAGTGCTGGTTAATGGAAAGCGACGTCATAGTAGTGCACTGCTCAACCTTAATGGTTCAACGGGCCGTGGCTCATCGTCTGTCGATCTAAATGCAATACCAGCTAATGCAATTGAACGCATTGAAGTTTTGCGTGATGGCGCAGCGGCGCAATACGGCTCTGATGCAATAGCAGGTGTGATTAATATTGTACTTAAAAGCGCAAGCAGCGGCGGCTCTCTTGCAGCTATTTATGGAGCAAATATTACCGAAATGGATGGCGTACCTGAGCTTGATTCGGTATCTGAGGGTAGCGATGGCAACTTAGCATTTACCGAAGGTAGCGATCGCTCTTTAACCGATGGGCAAACGCTCACTTTGCAAGGTAATATTGGTTTAGAGCTGGGTGATAATGGCTTTTTAAACATTTCGACTGAATACCGCGACCGCCACTCAACTAACCGTGCCGATTACGATCAACGCGAAAACTACGACCGATTAGAAGATGGCTCACTCGACCCTCGCGAGTTTACCGTTAACCGCTATAACCATAATTTTGGTAACGGCGATGTAGAAGACCTATCGGTTTTTTATAATGCAGGGTATCAACTAGCCAACGATGTAGATTTGTATTCATTTGGCTCTTACTCTAAACGTGAAGGCGAAGGCGCAGGTTTTTATAGGCGCGCAAGCGATAGCCGTAATATTCAAGCAATATACCCCGACGGTTTTTTACCTGTGATCACCTCATATATAAACGACTACTCACTCGCGTTAGGTGTTAAAGGTTTTATAAGTGATTGGAACTACGATGTATCGGCTGTGTATGGTGAAGATGCATTTGAATTTGGCGTAACCAATAGTTTAAATACGTCGTACGGACCAACTAGCCAAACAACTTTTGATGCAGGTACGTTGACATACGATCAACTTACTTTAAATGTCGATTTAAGCCGCGAAGTTGATGTGAGCTTTCTTGAAAGCGCGGTGAGTGTTGCCATAGGCGCTGAGTACCGCACAGAAGGTTATCAAATAGAAGCTGGCGAAGAAGCCTCATACGCACAAGGCACATTTGGTCCAGGCGGTGCGGTCACAGGTGAAGATGGCCCATTTGGTGCTGCAGGTGCGCAAGTATTCCCAGGCTTTACACCTGAATCAGAAGGTAACAACAGCCGCCATAATGTTAGCTTTTACATAGATTTAGAAACCTACCTGACAGATGATTGGAACATAGCTGTGGCAGCGCGTTATGAGGATTACTCAGATTTTGGTGATACACTTAACGGCAAAATTGCAACGCGCTATTCGTTAACTGAAGATTTAGCCATACGCGCTTCAGCGTCAACAGGGTTTAGAGCGCCTTCATTACAGCAGCAATATTTTACCTCAGTTGCTACTGTATTTGTTGATAGCGTTCCGACCGAAACCGGCACCTTTGCACCAAGCAGTGATGTAGCCAAAGCGCTTGGCTCGCCGGGCCTTGATGCCGAAGAAGCCACAAACTACGGGGTTGGCTTTACTTGGTCTACCGACTTTAATTTCAGCTTATCTGTTGATTACTATCAAATACTAATTGATGACCGGATTGTTTTATCTAACAATTTATCGGGCGCTGCAATAGAAGAGTTGCTAGAAGGCACAGGGGCTAACCAAGGCCGTTTTTTCTTAAACGCTATAGATAGTAAAACGCGCGGTGTTGATGTGGTTGCCTCGTACAACTTAATCACCGATGGCTACGGCGATATTGCCTTTAACTTGGGGTATAACTACGGCAAAAATGAAGTCACTGATATTATTGACCCGCCTGCTGAGCTGCAAGGTGCTGGGTTTGATCAAGACAACTTGTTCTCAGGTACAGAGCTGCGCCGCTTTGAAGTAAGCACCCCGCGCAACAAATACAATTTAAGTGCTACATGGACTCATGATGAACTTCGCGCCACACTAAGAACAACCCGTTATGGTGAAACGCAAGACCCATCATCAACGCCTGAGCTAAACGAAGTATTAAAACCTAAGTGGATCACTGATTTAGATGTCGCCTATGCCGCTACCGATAACTTAACGCTTAGTTTAGGTGCCAATAACATTTTTGATGTATACCCAGATCCAACCCGCGAAAATGTAGAAGAAGTCTCTACTTTTTCTCGCTTGTTTGCGTATTCAAGCTTTTCGCCCTACGGATTTAATGGCCGTTACGTGTACGGCAAAATAGAAATGAAATTTTAAGTGCTAAGCATTTCAAAAAGTACTCAAAACACAAAAGCCACCTAGTCGGTGGCTTTTTACTGTGAACTGGTTAAATTAATTAGACTTTAGTTAACCAGCCGTGTTTATCTTCACTTTTACCCCATTGAATATCGTTCAATGCTTGGCGTAAACGCGCTGTTGTAGGGCCTGGCTCGCCACTGCCTACTTTGTATTCTTTATCGTTATGAATAAACGTGCCTACCGGGGTTAACACCGCAGCAGTACCTGAAAGCGCCGCTTCTGTGCCTGGCTTTGCAGCGCGCTCTAAAAGCTCGGTAACGCTAAAGTTACGCTCGCTTACCGTCATGCCTAAATCTTTTGCAATGGTTAAAATGCTATTACGTGTTACGCCATGTAAAAAGGTGCTATTGAGCGCTTTGGTAATAATTTCATTACCATCAATAAGAATAAAGTTAGCAGCACCTGTTTCTTGTACGTCGCCGCCTGGGCAAAACAAAATTTGATCGGCTTGGTATTTTTCGCGCGCTGCGCTAATTGGTGCAAGTGCACTGGCGTAATTACCACCACTTTTAACCATGCCCATGTGCGGGGCACAGCGCATGCCGTCTTCTTCAAGTAATACACGCAGCGCAGTAGCGCCGCCGGTAAAGTAATCGCCAACAGGCGATAAAAGTGTATATAACAACGAACTCATTGACGGTGCAGCCGCTTTACCAATGGCAGCCTCTGTTCCTATGTGAGTTGGGCGAATGTACATAGAGCCCGGTGGTAATGGCGTTTCATCAGCATATTCTTTAACAATTTTGATAATCATGTCTTTTAGCATTTGACCATCAAAGCTTGGTAAGCTTAATAACGCAGAGCTTTGCTGCATACGCGCAATGTTTGCATCTATTCTAAAAATATAAATAGAGCCATCTTCGTGGCGAAACGCTTTTAAGCCTTCAAAACACGTACTTGAATAATGAAGAACGTGCGCACCCGCATGAAGTTCAAGTTTATCGGAAGGGACGATTGAGCTTTCGCTCCATTGGTTATCTGAAAAACGAGCTTGAATCATCTGCGGCATAAACACAGTACCGAATGCGGCCATTTTAATCTCTCTTGTGTGGTCTATTTTTCTCCATTGTATGACAATCATGCATCGTTTAACCATAGCAAAACTGAGGCTTTTTTAATTATCAAAAAGAATTTTTTGCAACTACTGTTTATAAATTAACCACATTGCTAAGCACATACAAAAAAGCCGATTAATGCATCTTCATTAATCGGCTTTTTAAAGGCACATTATTTATTTAAACGAGTACCTAATAATACGTTTTAATACCGAGCCGTACTGTTTAAAAAAACCACCTGTATGATAATCAATACCGTGCTTTTGCATAACGGCTTGCACTTGCGGCGCCACCTCTTGATAACGAGAGGACGGCATATCAGGAAATAAGTGATGCTCAATTTGGCAGCTTAAATGCCCAGTTAAAACATGAAACCAATGCGATCCTTTAATATTTGATGAGCCTAAAACTTGGCGATAGTACCACTGCCCTTGCGTTTCGTTTATGCAGTCTTCTTGTTTAAAGGTTTCGGTGTCCTCAGTAAAGTGGCCACAAAAAATAATGGTTGAGGTCCATAAATTACGGATTAAATTTGCTAGTAAGTTGCCTGCTAATACCCATAAAAACAAAGGACCTGCCAATAAAGGAAATATCACATAATCTTTTATTAATTGGCGCGCACCTTTACTAAAAAAGCGTTGCTTTAGGGTAGAATGTGATACACCCCCTTCGCGGTTTTCTTTCTTTTTACCTATAAACACACGCTCTGCAGCCAGCTCGTGGTATGACACCCCCCACTGAAACAGCACACTTAAATTAATATAGGTAATAAACTGCCACACATTTTTTAACCGCCATTTAAAATCATTACTTAAACGCAATAAGCCATAACCAAAGTCGCGGTCTTTACCAATAATATTAGTGTAGGTGTGGTGCTCAAAGTTATGAACGCGATGCCAACTTTGGCCATCGCATGCAATATCCCATTCGTAGTTTTGCGAGTTAAGCTGCTTGTCGTTCATCCAATCGTATTGGCCGTGCATAACGTTGTGGCCAATTTCCATATTGTCCAAAATTTTTGCAACCGCTAATAGCAGCACACCTACAACCCATAAAATTGGCTGAATAAAGCCCAGCATAAGTAAAATACGCCCACTCCACTCACATAGCCGCTGTTTGCGTACAACAGAGCGAATGTAATCAGCATCTTGTTGCCCTACTTTGCCAAGCGTATCCATTTTTATGCTATCTAAATCGTGGGCTAACTGATCAAAGTTTATGTTTTTCATAGCTGTAACTCCAAATCGCTAACAGGTTGACTAACACACAATTGAATTAACTGCTCGCCGTTATCACTCAACTCACCAGTTTTTAAATTACGCACCACGCCAGACTTTTTAATGCACTGACACTGATGGCAAATACCAATGCCACACCCGCGTTTAACCGGTAATTGTTTTGCCTCAAACTGTACTAACAAAGCGTTGTTAGCATTGACGACATGAGCACTGCTATTAACCTGCACGTTAAACAGGCTGTCGTCATTTTGGCTTGGCAGCGTTAAACCAAATGCTTCTTGGTAGTAATTTAAATGGTGTTTTTTAGCAAAATCACTCACCGTTTTCATAAAGTTTGCAGGCCCACAGCAGTATATATCTGGTTTTTCCCATACATTTACATGGCCAGTAATCTCAGCTGATTGCTCGCGTGTGAGCAGTAAAAACGAAAAATGCGAAAACTGGTTTGCTAATGCGCTTAGCTCATCTACACATTGGTGCGCTGCGGCTTTGGCATAATAAATTAACGATACTTTTTGTGTGGTATGTTTTAAATGCTCACTAATCATGGCAAGCATAGGTGTAATACCCGAGCCACCCGCTATAAACGTTGCATTGTTTTGGGTGTTTTTATAAACAAAATCGCCACTAGGCGCTGAAATATTGCACCACTCACCGACTCGTAAAGCACTGCTTAAAAGGCTTGTAAAACGCCCTTGCTCATTAGTTTTAATTAATAAACGCACTAACCCCGTTTTTTTAAATTGCTCAGGGCTTGAGGCAACCGTAAACACACGTGTTAATAAACGCCCGTTTATTTCTACCGTTAAACTAATATGTTGCCCAGCAATGTGTGCCTGCCAATGCTGAGCAGGCTTTAAGGTAATACTTAAAAAGTCACCATTGTACTGCGTTAACTCTTCAATTTTTGCTCTATATAGACCTGCACGCCACGCAGGCTTAACCATTTGCATAATGGGCTCAATGTAGCCTGCAAAGCTTTGATGGTGTAAAAACCACTTCGAAAATTGGTCTAATACTTTAGTAATCATCACTATTAATCTCTTGGATATTAAATATTGAATTTGAACTTACATGTGTACGCTCAAACTTCAGCGCACAAGTGTACGCCCAAAAAAATTAATTTCAATAGTATTAGAGTAAATAGTCAGTTTTTTAGCATGGTTTATATGCAAAGCTTAAATTTAAAGTGCAGCACTAAAGCCTTAATAAAGGTGCAACAAGTAGCTGTTTAAAATACTAAAAGTAGCTATATAGCACTGTAGATAAACTCTTGTTGATTGAAATATATATAGTTTTATTAAATCGCCATATTTAGCAAAATCAACAGTAGCATGCTAATGTAGGCATTACTTGCTTGCTTATTGAACAGGACAAAACTGTGTTTTTCCCTATAAAATCGATTGCTAAAACGGTATCAACGGCGTTAATAGCTGTACTCATTTCAATGCCAGTGGCGGCTGTTGATTACAAAACCCTTGATACATTACCGCTCAATGTAAAGGCCGTCAGTGTGGCTAAAGGGGTAACTATCCCCTGGGCTATTGAGCCGTTAAGTAATGGTGATTTACTTATAACCGAGCGAAGCGGCACACTTTATTTATTGCCTAAAAACTCATCAACCTTAACTAAGCTCTCGGGTTTGCCAAAAATTGATGCCAACGGGCAAGGCGGTTTACTCGATTTAGCCCTACATAGCGACGCAAACAATAATCAATGGCTTTACATAACATACTCAAGTACCCAAGGCGCTAAAAGTGGCAGTAACACAGCCCTAATGCGCGCCAAGCTGAGTGACGATCGCACTGAGCTTTTAAACACACAATTACTTTATAAAGGTGAGCATAACAGCACAAAAGGCCAACACTACGGAAGCCGTATTGTGTTTGATAACCAAGGGTATGTTTACTTTTCGATTGGCGATCGCGGCGCGCGCACTATAAACCCGCAAGACTTAACTCGTGATGGCGGTAAAATTTATCGCCTACACGCTGATGGCCGTATTCCTAAAGATAACCCGTTTGTAAATCAAAAAAGCGCTAAACCCGCTATTTGGTCTTACGGACATCGTAACCCGCAAGGCATGTGGTTTGATAAACAAAATAATATAGTGTGGTCTCACGAACACGGCCCTCGCGGCGGAGATGAGCTTAATATAATAAAAAAAGGCGCTAACTACGGATGGCCTTTAGTAAGTTATGGCGTTAATTACAGCGGCACCAAGTTTACAGACCTTAAAGAAAAAGACGGCATGCAGTCGCCTGTATTACATTGGACTCCATCTATTGCTCCCTCCGATATGTTGTATGTAACGAGTAACAAATACCCAAAGCTGAAAGGTAAGCTATTACTTGCATCTATGAAGTTTTCTTTCATTAGCGCATTGGAACTCTCAAAGGGTAAAGTGGCTAAGCAATATGAAATACTCGATGGAATTGGCAGAGTACGCAGCTTAGCGCAAGGTGCTGATGGGTATATTTATCTAGGCATAGATGGCCAAGGTATTAAACGCCTAGAGCCACAAACTTAAATTCCTTAAATCATCAAAGTATAATGAATACAGCGTTTACCTTATTTAATAAGGTAAACGCCTAGCCACTAAAAGAACCGTTTATCTCTTTGTAGCGTACGATAAAGCTATAATTACCGTAAATTTAAGAGAGTCACCATGTTTTCAATATTCAATTCAGACCCGACAAAAAAACTACGCAAAGAGTACGACGCAAAACTTGAGCAAGGCATGCAAGCACAGCGTAAAGGCGATATAAAAAGCTACGCCATGTTAAGCGCAGAAGCCGAAAAAATCTGGAGTGAAATAGAAGCGCTTGAAGCAAAAAAGCCAGATAATACCAATCGTGTTAAGTAATTAGACATTTATAGCGACGGATAAATAGAGTGATAACAAGGCATAAATTTCGACATGTAGTTGTTCTACATGAGAAATTTATAACGCAGTTAACGCTTTATTTAGCACGCGAGAGAGGCTAAATATTTAAGTCGATTGGTATAAATATCGTGTCTGTACTGTTTTAAAAGTAGAAAGACGCGTTTAGTAAATAATTCATCAACTCGTTTTATAGCCTCCACCAGCCAAAAACCACCTTTTATAATAGGCTTGCATAAACAAATGTACTTAAAGCCGTTACTTACGTTATCGCCACCGTGTTTTTAGTGAATATTAAATGATTTAAAAAAGGAGTTTAGTTTTCATTTTAAATCTTTAGCTGCTGTATTTGCTTACTGCGATGGCGTTTTTCCTCCTAAGTCAGAAAATGAGGACTCTTTCCTCTTTTCCACCTGCCATAAAAAGAACACCCCGCCTTAAAGTTTAATACTCGCAATGTGTTACAGGATTTGTTATTAATATTAAAAATAATTAAGAGGACGTACATTGCTCATAAAAAGAGGAAAGTGTCCTCTGATAAAGCTGTTAGTACTCAAAGGCAACTATGCTCGATAAATCTAAATATGTTAGCTCAATCATATATGTGTATTTATTTATGTTTTTAGTTATTGTGCCGGTATTGAACTTTAATGACGGCAATGGGCTTTTATATAGCTTAAGATTCTTCGTTAAAACACTATTTTTTGGGGTGCCAGTAGCAATATTAGCGTTTACTTTAGGTTTTTATATTTTCAGGCACTCTATTGAAATGATAGAAATAAATTATTTCCTAAGAGTTATGGTATCGTTTTTATTCTCAATAGTAGCATGCAGTTTTGTTGCTGCAATATGTTTGGGCATTGTGTTCGGTTTTGGCTTTCAAAATTTAGATTTTTCAATGGTAATTATATTTATACCAATAGCTATTGTCGGTAGTATATCGGCTCTGCTTTACTGGTATCGTACAAAATGAGTACTAACAAACGCTTTAACCAAAGGGCGTAAATAGGTATGGATAAACAATCAAGGATGGAGCTTCGAAGAAAGGCTGGTTATCGAGATCTACCTAAGCCTCAGGTTAAAGTTCAAAGCCCAGTGTATTCAATGTCTTTTGCTTGTTGTAACTTTAAAACGTCGAATATGCGCCAATTTAATCTTGCTCCATGCGATTACCCTAGAACTATAGAGTGTCCTGTTTGTAAAGGTGTAGCTGTTAACTTGGGGCGTCACTTCAAACCGCCTAAAAATTCAGATACAGCTCAATGGAAAAAAGTTGAGTATTTAATTGAACATGGCTTTGTATTCCAAAAAATTCGGACAATTAAAAATAGCTTTGACAGTGTGCCTTATCCTGAGACTCTAGCTCAAGCAAAAGAGTTTGTAATAAAGTATCAGCAATATGCGGCGGAACCGCCTCATATCAAGTCATTAAAGCAGGACAAGTAACAGTTGGCTTTTGCTCCTGCGTCGCTTATTTTTGCCAACATATTATTTTCTTCTTAACGAGGCGTTAGCTGTTCCACATGTAAAGAGTATTAATTATCTATGGATTTAAAGTTCAAACAAGAAATCATTGACTCGCTACCAGACAAACACGCGGAGTTACTCAAAAACTTTGAAGTAGCGATTAAAGCCATTTACGAGCAATCTAAACAAAGGCATATTTGGAATTCAAATCCCAATAGTGAAATAGAACTCCTAAATAACCAGTTAGATCTACTATGGTCATGTTATGTAAACAAGTTTGATGAGTTGTATACTGGTCTGGTAAATAGCATTAATGAAGAACATTATTTAATTTATGGAATGCTTGGTCGCTCTATCATTGAACATGCAGCCACAATGCGATACTACTTTAAAAATGCATTAAAACCATCGATAGACAAAGCTGTAGAAAGTGGACAGATTGAAAATCTACGTGGAATAAATGGTCTTTTTGATCGATTCCTTCGATCGGGGCGTTTTGATTGGAAAGCTTTTTTGCTGGTGACTTCGAAAGTTTGATGACTAAAAATAAATCTACAAATGATTTATCTCAGGTCAACATATTAACATGCATACAAAAGTGGTCAAAAGATAAAGGTAGTGTAGAAATATTATACGACCTTTTTTGTGATCTTGTTCACCCTAACATTGGTAGCTCCATGCTTGTTATGCAAACATGGGATGACGGTATTGGGTTTGGTGGTAAAGGTAAAAAGTTCGGTCATGACATTCTAGTAAAAACAATTGCAGGTATTATTCTACTCTTCAATAAAATTAAAGATTATTTGAAAGCAATGTTTTTACTCCAAATACATGACACTGATTAAGAAAACCACAGCTAATTTGAACTTTAAATGGAATAAAGACCATTGGCTACGTTACACTTCGCTTCACAATTATAGCCAACTATTTTTTTGCGCCTTAAAGAGGTGTTAGGCATCAAGGATGATTAAATTCGTAAAGTTTCTGCTAATAATATTTCTTATAATGCTTCTTGCAGTTATAACTCTTTTTACCATACACATTTTAAACGGTGATGATGACGCTACCCACGAGCTTAGAGGTCGATATAAAACCTCACTTGACGATAAAACTTATTTGGTAATTGAAGATAATAATGGTGGCAATTGCGGACCTTTGCTCGTAGATAAAAAAGAGTGGCCATATGGTTTGAACGCTAAAGGAGAAGTGAAACCTGGGGTGCATATAATTGAGTGTGGAGGATGGATGGGAATTACTATCCAAAAAGGCACTACTTATTATTTTGACTACTGGGGTCCATAAAATGTCTAACATATTACTTACATAGACATTGCCCTTCCCCAATTTACTAAACCTCTCTAGTATTTCCCTCATACACATTTGCAGGATTAATTTGCATTAGCAGTGCTGGATTATCTATCGGTTTAAACCCATATTGCGCATACAGGCCATGGGCATCAGAAGTGGCTAATAAAAAGCGCCTGAGCCCTTGCAGCTCAGGGTGTTCTACTATCGTTTTAACAAGTAACTTGCTCAGACCATTACCTTGCAAATTTGGGATAATAAATACATCAGCCAAATAGGCAAAGGTGGCGTTGTCGGTTACTACGCGGGCAAAACCCACTTGCTCGTTATCAGCGCTGTAAACACCAAAGCACATTGAGTTATCAATCGCTTTTTGCATAACGCTATTAGGTATTCCTTTAGCCCAATAGCTATTAGCAATAAAGTTATAAATAACGCTCATGTTAAGCTTGCTTTTATCTGTGCTTACCGTGAAATTATGGGGATTTACAGTCATAGCTTATTGTCTTTTTATCATAAAATTTGAATCAGTAATCTTTAACATTTTTTAGTTGTTTATCGTGTACTTTTGAAAGCAGCAATATCGAGCAAATAGCCCCAAGTAACGCAATTCCCATATCAGATTGAGTATCCCATACGTAGCCTTGCGTACCTAAAAATGCTTCTGCGTTTTCACCGCTTAATATTGCAACCCACCACTCTATTAGTTCGTAAAAAGCACTAAACGCTAAACATATCGATACAACAAACACATTTAACCAACCTTTACCATTTACTACGTTTTTGCGTAGTAATATTTCACGCGCTAATAATGCAGGCACAAACCCTTGAAAAAAGTGCCCTACTTTGTCGTAGTTGTTACGCTCACTGTCAAATAAGTTATCAAACCAAGGGACTTCGGCGTAGGTATAATGCCCGCCAACCATTAGTACAATACAATGCGCTAATATAAAGCCATATAAAATGGGGGTGAGTTTAAAATGCTTATAGCTGCTTGCCATAAGCACTAAACCAATAATTGCGGGGATAACTTCAAGCAGCCAAGTAAACTGATCTTTTGGGTTAATTCCGGACCAAATTAATACAATAAAAAACAGGCCAAGCCATAAATACTTCATTTAGAATCCTTGTCTAAATTGATTGAATTTACAGCATTTTATATCTCTAAATCGCCCGATGCTACCTATAGTTTGTTTTAGCGGTTAATCGATTAAATAAACGAGGAAAAAACCGTTTAATGGTCGGTGCCCAACCACTTAAGCCTTTACCAACAATCACTTCGTCTTTTTTATTACCAATTGCGAGGATCATTTTTTTAGCGGCTATGCTTACATCCATGCCATTTTCTATTGAGTGCTCTGGCTTGTTTTGCGCTATGCCTTGCTCGTTTAACGAATTATGTGCGATGGCGGTTTTAATAGAGCCAGGGCAAATGGTTAAGCAATGAATGTTATGCTCTGCAAGCTCAGCCCGCAGGCAATCCATAAAACCTACTACCGCGTATTTAGAGCCTGAATAGCCCGTTCTAAATTTAGAGCCTACTTTACCCGCAACGCTACTAATAGAAACAATAGAGCCGCTACGCCTTGCTACCATACTAGGCGCTACCGCTTTGGTAAGTGCTATTAGGCCAAAGTAGTTAACTTCCATTAATTGGCGATAAACATTAAAGTTGTTTTTTAAAAATAGGCTGCGCTGCGACACCCCGCCGTTATTAATTAAAATATCGATAGCAGGTAATGTCTCGAGTAAATTAGTAACCTGATCCAAAACAGCCTCCGGTGCTGACAAATCAAGTGGCAGTACAATGTGGCCATCGCCGTGTAAGCTTTGCTTTAGTTTGTTAAGTTTATCAACGCTTCTGGCGGATAAAATAACGTTAGCCCCAAGCTGGGCAAACTGAGTTGCGAGCTCTTTACCAATACCTGATGATGCACCAGTGATCCATACGGTTTTATTTTTATAATCCATGCGTTATTTACCTTTATGTTCTCTGGTGCTAATACTTATTGTATTAAGTCGCTTATTATTATGCTTTAGTTGGGCCGGCTATGGCGTTAACTTCATCTTCTAAGGTTTTATAAAAACCCATTAAGAATAAAAGTTCAACGGTTACATATAAAGGGCCAATAATTAAACCGATTAAATCATCCACAAATGCGGGCTTTTTACCTTCATAATAATGGCCAATAAACTGTAATACCCAACCAAACACAAATACGCCAGCGCCAATACTTAACCAAGGCCAAAAAGTCATTGCAGCGATTGGCTGCGCCGCTAAAAGTAATAAGGTAAACAAAACACCCATTATTAAGCCAAGCGACACGCTCAGCATTAAGTAATACACCACGCTTGCAAAAACAAAAAGCTGCGCGCCATCAATAAGTAAGCTGCCAATGGGTATTTGAATACGTGCTAACAAGCACAGCACGGCAAATACAATAAGCGGAATGCCAAAAAAATGAGTTAAGACGTTACGTTTAGAGCGATGGTACAAACCGTATGTACCAAGTTGTTGCTGTAGGGTTTTCATGTGTGTGCCTTTTATTGTGTTTTTTTACACTATATCAGGCTTTTAAAATATGACTCTGTCGGGTTGCCGACATTTACTGGCTACAAAGTTGCTCTAAAGCTGATTGGTTTAAAATGGTTACTTTGTTATAGCCAAGTTCGATGAGTTGCTGCTTTGCTAATTTTTTGAGGATTTGATTGGCGGTTTGCCGTGTAAGGTATGTCATATCAGCCAATTGTTGCTGCGACAGAGTAAACGTATGGCCATGACTTTGCGCTAAGTGTGCACACAATATGAGTAAGCGTTTTGCTACACGTTGCTCGGCGCTTAATAGTGCGTGATCTTCCATGCTAGTAAACATAACCCGCAATTTTTGGGCAAGGAGTAACCCAAAGTCTTGCCAATAATGCGGATATTGGTTTAACAGTTGCTCAAGTGCACGATGAGGAACAAAACACAGTGTCACATCGGTTTGAGCGTAAACATCGTGGGTACGCACTCCGCGGTCAAATAAAGTGACTTCGCCAAACCACAGCGAGACGTCAACAAAGCTTAAAACAGCTTCTTTACCATTATTACTTACCCCACTAATACGCACCACACCACTTAATACAGCATAAATACCGTCGTGTTCGTCACCTCGTAAAAAAAGCGATTGGTGCGCGCTTAGGCTTAAACATTTTGCGTGGCTTAGTAAAAATTGTTTTAAGTGTGCATCTCGGCCAGAAAACCACTGCCCTTGTTCAATAATGTGACACTGTGCTTTGCTAAGTTCTTTCATTGCATTGTGTTTATATGTGGTTTTAGCTCTTTAGCTAAGGACTTAGGCAAGTCTAAATTGCTGGCAATAACAAAATCGTTATAGGCTTCATTACCAGAGAAAAACTCGCCTATAAGCTTTTTATTTTTATATACATTCACTGAAACACCGCTACCCATTCCACCTGCGTTAATAATGTAGTAATAGTAATTGCCTTTGTTAAAAAACAAAATGCTTTCGCCTATTTTTCCTATTTGGCGATAGTAGCTACCAAATGGCTGCGCTGCTGTGGCAGTGTACTCTAGGCCAATTTTTTGCTCCGTGCCATAACGATAAGTAATAGCCGAGTTATCATTAGCCACACACACAGACAAAATATTGTCAGTGGGTTTTAGTGTATAAGTCACTTTTGCCGTTGGGTTGCGTATCACCTTTTGCATTTTAGCATTTATATAGGCTGTTTCCCCGCGTTTACAATGACTTGGTACAACTCCCTCTATTAGGCCTTCTACAGCAAGTCGCTGTTTTTCTACAGCAGCCACCGGTAAATTAGCGTTTTCTTTTTTAGCCACTAACGGGGTTTTACTGCTACTAAATAAACCCACTTCCTCATCGCAACCATTTAAAAAGAGTACGGGAATACAATAGCAAAAAGAGATCAATTTGAAACTCATACTAATTCCATCTAATACAACTTAACCTTAAAATAGCGGCAAAATTAAGCACTAGCAACCATTAAAATTGGTAAGTTTTATAAAACATTTTTTTAGTCATGTTATGCAAATATTGCTTTACTATTTAGTGACTTATTTAATATTCATTTACACATAAACTGGTTTATTTACGTTCAATTCATAAACAAGCCGATATACGTATATCTATTTTTAATATTAGGATAATGCGCTTTTTTTATGAGCTAACGCAATTTAGTAGCGGCTAAGAGCTGAGCTTTTATTTATAGCCACAGGCTGTGGTAGGTAATTTATTTAAGATAGAAGTCGCTGCGGTAATCTTTCTTAATCAGAACACTTTAACGTAGCAAGGTTTATTTTGGGCTCTAGTCGTATTAGCGAGTAAGTTAGCGCATGCCTTTTAAAGGCATGCGCAGTAAATAATAACAACACGTAATCTTAAAGCTTAAGATAACCTAATCAGACGACGAGTCGTTTTCTTCACGCTTGTAGATATAAGTTTGCTGTGTTTTGAAGCCAAAACCTAATGTATCGCTGTCATTTACAAGTTTCACTTTACCATCAACAACAGTTAGCCCTGGTCCGTTAATTTCAGGTGGTTTGATTGGGTTTACGGCGCCTTCACCAGTTAGGCTTGGGCCAATTAAATAAAACTGGCTCACTTGGCTAACCGGTACTGTTTCTTCGTACTCGTAGCCATCACCTGGGATACCATCACCTGGGATACCATCATCAGGTGTTGGCACATCACATAATCCATTATTGTTAGCATCTATACATGAGTCGCCTTCACCAAAATACAACTGAGCGGTATCGGGTACATCGTAGCTGGTAGTAAATTTAAGTTGGTCGTACACTTTTGTGCCATAGTGTAAATGAAAAGCGTACATTGCACCTCCGCCCCCCGTTAAAGAGCACTGATTTTTATCAGACTCCAGAGCAGGTGTAAACGATGTATAATAAGCTACGCCTCCTACCACGGTGGCTGCAGCCAATGATTTTTCGCCATTACTTAGCTCATATCGCCACCCTTTAAAGCCAGCTAAATCGGCTTCAAGTTCTACAAACTCATCAACATTATCTAGTGCATTACCAAATGGGTCGTCATTCATAAGCATTAAATCACCTGGCAGTATGGGCTCTGGTGTATTTTGTGAATCGAAGGTTTGAGTCACGGTATGCTCATCACGAATCATGTAAAGGTGATCTTGCTCATTGGTTGCAAGCGGGTTTGATCGATTACCACTGCCTATCACAATTGCATCGTAAGGTGTGTCTAACCGTGTGGTTATTTCCTCACCACCATAGCTCGTTTTACTTACTTTACTAAACATAGTTCGTGCGACTAATGGCTTGTAAAAAAAGCGTCGGTCTTGCGTTGCTAATGAACTGCCAAGCTCTGCTAATTTGTAATGAGAAAAACTATTTTTGTCAGCACCTGGCATATCAACACGCCAAATGTTCCCCCCAGTATCAGTGGCATATAAACGGTCAATATAGCCATCGTAATCGGAGTCAAGCGTTGCTATATCGGCAGCTATACTGTGCTTACCTTGAAAATTGTTATCATCGGGTGTTAATGCCCATACTCTTTCACCGGTTTTAGCTTTAACAATGTAAATGGCTGTACCAGAGTCATCCTCACTACGAATTGCGTTGTCTTTGTTTGTATCGTATCCGCCACCAAATACCAGTAAAGGCTCATCGCCAAACGCCTTAATATAGGCTATTTGCGGTTTAGACCAGGTTTGAGCCAAGTATTCAAACCCTTGCGAGCCACCAACAATAGGTTTATTCCATAACTGTTTTGGTTTATCTGGTGAGCTAATATCAAGTGCGTAATAGTTTTCCCCCCCACGACGCATACCAGCAAATGCCCATACTTCATCACCTTTAGTGGCATCTATTACGCCGTCATTTAAGCCGTCACTGTTTAAACTTTTATTGTTAAAAAACACACTAATGGGCCCATCCATACCATACACTTTGGTATTGGCTTGATTGGTACGAAGTGCAGGTATATTTTTTAAAAGCTCAGCAGGTATAAACGCCCACTCTTCTTCAATGCTGTCACCTTTATCGTTAAACATGTGTAAAAAGCCAGCATTAGTACCCACTAAAATACGTATGTTGCCATCACCATAATCAATAGATACCGGCTTAGAGTGCAAAGGATCACCAAAAATATTAGCACGCTGATCTACTGATGAGGCATCACCATCTTCGTTATCTACATCCATGCCTCTTGCCCAGCTAATATCAGTGCTCGAGATAGCAATATCAGTACCTGGTATGATGCCCCCGATGGCATCTGACACTATATTTAAAATTTCTTTTACTCTATCAAAGGTAAAATCAACAATTTTGCCGCCTGAATCTATATACAGCTTACGGCTTTGTGAATCTAAACTTGAAAGTAAGTAGTTTACGCCCCCTTGTGCGACTAAATTACCATCGGCCGGTTTATTTGAGGGTAGCCAAAACGTGCGAGCGTCTTCTTTAATTAAGCCATCGTCACCTATTGCCTCATTACCTGTTGAGTCAACAATGGTAGAGCCCGACATAGCTAGTTTTTTTAAATTCCCGCCCCAACGAGCGCCTGTTTCAGGATAAAACATTGCAAAATAAATTGCGTCTCGGCTGCGGGTTTGGTCAACGTTATTACTGGCAACCGTAGGCGATGAAAAGCTATCGTTTACTTCACGTATTCTAGAAATAGTATTATTTAATGCTTCGGAGAGCTCTGCTGAGGTATCTGCGTGAAGATACTCGCCTCCACCAAGTTCAGCGGTTTTTTCAAGCAGCGTTTTACCTTTACTGCTCATGCCACTACCAAAGCCTATAGTAAATACGCGTCCTGTGTCTGCCACCTCGGGTGTGTTTTCGTATAGATCTATTTCAACATCTTTTGTACCATGAATAATTTGGGCTAGAGCCGCTAAATAACTACTACTTGTTTTACTGGGGTTGTAACCAAATTTTTGTTTGTATAAATCTTTAATATCGTTATTACGGTTATTATCCTGAGTCGGGTCGCCGTCGGTCATTAAAATTAAATTTATAGAGTTATCACAGCGCTCCGCTGCTCCATACTTTTGTTTAAAAGGTGATATATAGTCCGGTGGCGTTAAGGGGTTATCATTGGTCTCTACGCTAAAGTCTCGTTGATTAGTATTTTGTCCATACCAAACGGTTTGCCCTGTCATGTATAGGTAGGCTTCCCAGAGGGTTTCTGTAACTGGGGTATTACCACTGGCAGGAAGCTTATTTATCTGCCACAAAATAGTGTCATGTGATGAACCCAAGCCAGCCATAACATAGCCCCCGTGGTCACCATTAAAGCGCATTAATCCAAAGTCGATGGTGTTATTATCGTTGACTAGTTGGGTCATGGCATCTTTAGCCGCATCTATTTTTTTAGGCCCGTTGTTAGGAAGTTTACTTCCCATACTTCCGGAGGTATCAAAAATAATCACTACGCGGGGGTTTTCATCGGTTTCTACGTTATGGTTAACGTACAGCTCTATATCTTCAGCAGTTACAGAGAGGCTAATAGTTGCTGCAACAAAAGAGGCAACAATGCGATTGAAGTTGAGTTTCATTTTAAATCCTTTTATCTGCGCTAAAATCACGCAGTTCCATTCAAAGTGCAATTACTTATTTATTTTTAGTTTTAATTAGAACATGCACAAAACAGCTAAATGTCATTAAACACAAGCTTGTTTACAAAAATTAATATTAACTGAATTTGTTATTTTAGGTACTTTAATGAAAATAGCCGCAAATATAAAGAAATTTAATACTCTTAACATATTTATATATGCACAGCCTTTAGTAAAACCTCTCGCTTTTTTAAAAAATTAATCTTATAAAAGCGATAATAAACTCAATAATTTACACAATAGTTACGTGTTGCCATAAAGGCATTAGTGTTGTAGGTTTGTTAATTAACCCAAAACTTACAAGGATTGTCATGATTAAAAAAACAAAAAATATAATTTTATCTAGCTCAATTTTATTACTCTGTGCATGTGGGGGTTCCTCAGAAAACGAAGGCAATGCTATAAGTTCCGACCCTGCAGTATGCGCTAGTCAAACCGCACAAAACGAAGCCCTTTGGGACTACCTTCAAACAGATTACCTTTGGAGTGAGCAGCTAAATACCTCAACAAACCCATCTACATTTGATTCATTAAGCGATTTAATGACCGAAGTTAAATCGCAAGTAGAATTAGATAAATACAGTTATGTAGTCACCGCGCAAGAATATGAAGACCGATACCTTAACGCGAGTTATTTTAGTTATGGTTTAGCAAACAAAATAGAGTCTAACGGTCTTCTTGTAAAGTATGTATTTGACAATGGTAACGCGGCAGCTATGGGGTTAACCAGAGGCTCATTAATCACCATAATGAATGGTATAAATATTGAAGAAGCAATAACCAACAATACGTTTGACTACGATGTCTTATTGGGGCCTGAAGAAGAAGGCTATACAGTAGACGTAACATGGATAGATTTAAACGGCGAAGAACAAACCGGCAGTATGGCACGCGCCACAGTTACCACAAACACTGTACTAGATGCCCGCATTTTAGAATCTAACACAGGTAAGGTTGGCTACTTGGCCTTTAATAGCTTTATTGAACGCAGTGCACAAGACTTAGATGACGCATTTTTGTTATTCGAACAAGAGGACGTTTCAGAGCTAGTACTTGATTTACGCTACAACGGCGGCGGTTACCTTAATGTAGCTAAACAGCTAGCAAGCCAAATTGCTGCTGAGAACGTGCTTGGCAAGCCTATGTTTAATTACGAATATAATAAAAACCGTGAAACTAACAGCGTAGATTTTGAGTTGAATAATAACCAACCACGCCTTAATTTACCTCGTGTAGTAATACTTACCACTGAACAAACATTGTCTGCTAGCGAAGTGATAATAAATGCGCTAGAACCTTACATTGATGTTCAGGTAGTTGGCACAAGCACAGGAGGAAAGCCTGTTGGCATGGATATTAATCAACTTTGTGACCACGTTGTGTTTGCAATAAACTTTAAAATGACTAACTCAGCTGGTTATGGTGATTACTTTGATGGTTTACCTGCAGATTGTTACGCCGAAGATACAATTAATTCTGATTGGGGCGATACCAAAGACCCTCTTCTAAGCGAGGCGCTATACTTATTAACTAATAATAGTTGCTCAACAACTCAAACAAGCCAATTGCCCAAACAAAAATCGATTTATAACAGTTTTGGCCTATTCGATAAAAACACGCTATAACACTTTTAATTGAGTACAAAAAAGCCGATGCAGGGTTGTCCTTTCATCGGCTTTTTTATCGCGCTATAATGGTTTTTATAAAGATAAATCTTCTTTAGCGCGCGTTAAATTATGAGATACCAGTGAGTTTTTAGAGATTTGGTACGCTTCGTATAAATCTGAAAGGCCTGCGGTGTCTTTTTTGGCCATCATGCGGGCTACACCACGGTTACTTAATGCAAACGATGTTAGTTCGCGTACTTTTAAACGTGGGCCACGGCTTTCTTTTAATAAGGCAATTGCTTGTGTACAAATGGCTTCCGCTTCTGTGTAGTTTTTAGACTCTACATTAAGTGCACAGCTATTAAATGGCTGTTCAAACTCCGGCGCTGCGGTTACAGAATCTTCAATAACCATTAATTTGTAGTCACTTTGATCAGCCATTGCAGCAGCTGAGCAAGTTAAAAATGAGCCAAGAGCGATGGTTTTTAAAAGTGTACGTTTCATGATTATCTTCCTGTTTGGTTAGTCGTACTTGTTGGCGACAACTTAACTTTAGATAATTTTGGTTACAGCGACAAACGATAAAAACAAACCTAATAAGTGAGAAAATCTAACTTATAGACTTTAGTCTAATACCTACTGTAAATAGCGTTTCTTTCACTCTCAAAAAATACAGCAAAACAAGTGATTTAACTACGCTGGCAGTTAATTTGGTAAAGGCCCAGCTATAAGTAAAACTGGGTTAGTGAGCAGTCAATTTTTTATGCGGGTTTAAAAAAACATTTTTCTCCACCCTTGGCTTTGTGTTGTATAAAGCCACGGTATAGGCACAAGCGATAGTATAGAATAATGCACATGAGGTTGCTTTCCTGCAGCATTACCGGTATCACCCAGTAAGCCAATTTGACTGTTTATGCTAACTACATCCCCTGCACTTACATGGTAGTCATTTAAATGTGCAAAATAGTGCACACGCCATTTTGCACCAAGTACCGCAACCACTTTGCCACCTTGGTTTATTTCGCCTGAAAAAATAACAATACCGCTTGTTGCAGCAACCACAGGCGTGTTTTTAGCGCCAAAAATATCAATGCCTTTATGCACACCTGAGCGCCCCCATGGCGCATACCAAAATGTATTGTGATTCCAATCCTTACTTGTAGCGCCTTGCACAGGAATTACTAGCTTCTCAGGAATGAGTAAACCCGCTATTAATAAAATTAAAACTGCCCCCAAAGTCCACTTTAAGACTCTCATTGCATTCCCTTTGTTGCAAATAGTCATTAAATTATTAATGACAATACCTTAACGCCTAGTGAGTATTATTAGAATGAAACACTTTTTTAACGTGAACTAAACTCATTAATTTTAATACAGGCTTTATAATTAATTGCGCACTGCCCGCTATAAAAAGCCAGGTACCGCTTTCAATTAATGACTCATTTAAAAAGAAAAAACTACCAATTAAAAACCACACCGCAATTAAAAAATCGTTAACTGCGCCCAATGCTTCATAACGGCGTTGTATAGTAATATGCTCTTGTCCTAAGTCTAAATTAAGCTGATTTTTGCTAGAGCCCATAAATACTACTCACTCTTTAATATTGAAATTAAACTAACCTGCTTTTACAAGCTAAGCTTATCAGAATAATACAATAGCAAAATACACTTAATCAAAACGTTGATTTATATCAGTCAGCTTTTTTATAAATTTTTTCGCACTTAGTACTAATAATTTAAAAATAAAGCCGATCTAACAATCTCGTTGTGTTTGATTGAACCGCGTAGAATCTTTCTTACTCATAATAAGCCCCAAATTTGTAAGGCCATTTAAGGGCGTAATAACACGCACAAAAAAGCCCCTACCTAATATAAATAGGTAGGGGCTTTTTTGTGACTCTCGCTAATTAAATTGCTTTATAAGGCAAGCTCTTCTTTAGCACGAGTTAAGTTATGAGACACTAATGTGTTTTCAGAGATTTGTACTGCTTCATATAAATCAGCTAATGCTGCGGTATCGTTATGTGCTTTTAAGCGTGCAACACCACGATTACTTAACGCATACGATGTAAGCTGGCGTACCTTAAATTTAGGGCCTTGTGCATCTTTTAACAGTGCAATGGCTTTAGTACAAATTTCTTCAGCTTGAGCGTAGTTTTTTGATTTAACATTAAGCGCACAGCTATTGAATGACTGTTCAAGAGGCTGCGGAGCAGTTTCGGTTTTAATAACCATTAGTTTGTAGTCACTTGAATCAGCCATTACAGCTGCTGAGCAAGTTAGTAATGAGCCAAGAGCGATGGTTTTTAAAAGTGTACGTTTCATGGTTTGTATTTCCTAATTAAGTTAGTCGCGCTTGTTGCCGACAACTGAACTTTAGAGTAATAGCTCAGCGCCGACAAACGAGAAAAACAAACTCAATAAGTGAAGAAATTTAACCTATAGACTTTAGTCTAATATACGTACAAACTTAAATGTTTAACAGCATGTAAACTAGTGTAGTTACTGCTTGTTTTGAAAAAAGTTTTAAAACAAGTGGTATGCAGTGGCTATGCACACACGCCACTAAACTGTACAAAAATAAAGCGTTGAAATTATTTAGCTTTTATGCTTGTTGCGACTTTTCCTACGCTTAAGCCTTGCACTAAAATTGAAAAAACCACTACTGCATATGTTAAAGCAAGTAATATATTACGCTGCGCTCCATCAGGTAACTGCAATACAAGCGCCACTGAGATCCCGCCACGTAAACCACCCCAGGTTAACACTTTCCATGCACCGCAGGGCAGTTCAAGCTGTTTATTAAAAACACTTGTTGTTAAGCCAACCACAATTAAGCGTGCGCCTAGCGCAATAAAAATAGTTAAAACGCCCGCCACCAACAGATTCGCGGAGTACATAATCATCACCACCTCAAGGCCAATTAGCACAAATAAAATGGCATTTAAAATTTCATCAATAAGTTCCCAAAACAAATCAACATAGTGACGGGTTTTATCACTCATTGCTAAATTACGGCCGTGATTACCCACCATTAACCCCACCATAACCATTGCAAGTGGCCCCGATAAGTGCCAGTGGCTCGCCAATGCATAACCGCCTATAACACCCGCTAGCGTAAGTAATACTTCTTCTTGGTAGCTATCTATCGCCTTTAATAAATAATTTAAAGCACCCCCTAATACTAAACCAAATGCAATACCGCCTCCCGCCTCAACAGCGAGCGTATGAGCAACAGAATAAGTAGTAGGTATTTCACCACTGGTTAAAATGCCTAATAAAAGCGCAAACACGACCACGCCTATACCATCATTAAATAACGACTCCCCCGCTATAACAGTTTCAATACTTTTAGGGGCGCCCGCAGAGCGTAAAATTCCCATTACTGCGATGGGATCAGTTGGCGAAATCAACGCACCAAATAATAAACACCATATAAACGATAGGTTAAACCCTAATAAAGGCACCACAAGGTATAACGCAGCAGCAATAATAACTGTCGAAATTAGCGTACCGGCACACGCTAAAATACCTATGGGTAATTTATAACGCCTTAAGTCACTTACATTTACGTGCAGCGCCCCTGAAAAAAGCAGCATGGAGAGCATGCCATCGAGCAAAACGTGAGTAAAATTGAGTTGATCAAGTAGGCTTACTTCGTAATCAATAAGTTTATCAAACCCTAAAAAGCCCAAAAATATCGCAGCAATAGATACCAAAAGCGAGATAACCATCACTCCAATGGTGGTTGGCAAGCCAATAAACCGGTTATTAATATAAGCAAGTAATGCGGTTATTGTTAAAAAAATCGCGCTGATTTCAAATATACTCAACGTACTCGTGACATCCATAGTCTTGCTCTCTTATATGTATAAACCAACTAGTGTTCACTTTTTACATTGCCCTTTTAAGCCCCGTAACGTAAAAAGCCCATGTTAAGTACCAACTTAACATGGGCTTTTTATACACTGGCTTAATTAAAGCATGTTTAGCACTTTTTTATAGTGCAAGCTCTTCTTTAGCAAGTGTTAAATTGTGCGATACCATTGTACTGTTAGACATTTGCGCTGCCTCGTACAAATCAGCAATAGCTGCTGTGTCATTATTAGATTTTAAGCGCGCAACCCCTCGGTTACTTAACGCGAATGACGTAAGTTGGCGTACTTTAAATTTAGGGCCATCTGCATCTTTTAATAGTGCAATTGCTTTTGTACAAATTGCTTCAGCCTCAGCGTAATTCTTAGATTTAACATTAAGAGCACAGCTGTTAAATGACTGCTCAAGTGGCTGTGGTGCAGTGGCTTGTTCGATAACCATTAATTTGTAGTCACTTGTATCAGCCATTACAGCAGCTGAGCAAGTTAATAAAGAGCCAAGAGCGATGGTTTTGATAAGTGAGCTTTTCATGATTATATTCCTGTTGAGTTAGTCGTGCTTGTTGCCGACAACTGAACTTTAGAGAATTACAATAAAAACGACAAACGATTAAAACAAAACCAATAAGTGAAGAAAATTAACTTATAGACTTTAGTCTAATGCCAAACTACTAATTAACGGTAATTGATATTCATAAAAACAACCAACGATACTTAAACTTATTTAGTGCGTTCTAGTAACTTAACTACTTGGGCTACAACCATTTCTGGCTCATCATTTTGCGGGTAGTGATAGCTCTTATTTGTTATTATTATTTCACCTTGAGGAAATGCATTAACCCACTTAAAATGTAAGTCGCCCCACATTTCACGCGCTTTGTCAGTAAAAAATAATACAGATGGATTTTTATACTTTTTAACTGAGGCGATGACTGTCACCGGTATATCGGCAATTTGAGGGTAATCAGGTAGCGGACGTTTTGTCCAAAAATCTAAATACTGATTCTACATGCCATTTTCATGTCATCAATCTTTATTGCTGCAATTTCTTTTTCAGCGCATGGTAAATCAATCGCGCGCATAATATCTACATCATGCTCTGATACAGGCTCAATTAACATCAATGCTTTAATATGACTAGGGTAAATTGCAGCAAATACACGGGCAATATAAGCACCATTTAACTAAACTTCGCTATTACTTTAGATAAATATTTGATCATACAGCTTCCACTGTGCTCTATACCCAAAAATGCAATGTTGACCCGGTTTAAACACCATTTTTTAAGCTTATAAACTGTGTCAATACTATTGAGATTAGCTGTTATTAGTTAAGCTCATAATTTATCTCTGAAAGCCTCAATTTTTGATACTAAAACTTTCGTCATAAATTCAATATCTTTTATATCAACCCTTTCCTCTGTAAGCATTTTTGAATACTTATTAGCATAAACATATTTCCAATCGTCCAGTGAAAAATCTTTTGTTGAACGAGTAAGTTCAACTAAGAAAAATGCGTTGATATTAGCTAATTCCAACTCATTTTTTAAGTCTTGATATTCTGATATTAAATAAGATTTTAGGTGTGGAGATTTCATTATCAGCTTTGCATAAGTATGATGAAACGAATCATTAAGAGATATCATTTTATCCCTCTGTTCTATAGCTGAAATATTATTTATTTTTTGGGATTCTGAACCATTACTTTCACATGAATATTTTAAAATTGTGATATTAAGTTGAAGAAGCAATAACTTATATATACCATCATAAAAGAGTAACAGCTCTCCACATACTTTGATTTTTAAGTGTACTTGCTCATCAATACCTCTATTCCTTGTATAAATAAGATATTCATAACCAACGATAAAAAAAGCGAAAAACGCAGATACCCCACCAACCCAACTCCCCCAAGCAGACCAAACATCGGTTACAGAGTTAGAGTTTATATAAATGGAAATACAACCAAGGCTTAATGCTAATAAATATACACTCCCCCAAAGTAAAAACAAATATCTGTGTAAACTGGATTTCACTTACAACCTGCCTTAAAAATCTCTCTGATTTTTCTTATTTCATATCTTACCTCAAATTAGAATTGTAAAAATTACTTTCGACTAGAAATATACGTAACTTCATTTCTCACCCAAACCTATAAACTCCCTCGTCCATATGCCATAATCTAAATAATTCATAAATTTAGTAACTTGGCGCGTATTTAGACGCATTTAAGTTAACTACTCAGGGTTTTTAGCATGGCATATCAAGAGCAAAATCAAGCAACAATCTACTGGCACGATTATGAGACATGGGGGGCGAGCCCTCAAAAGGATAAGCCGAGCCAGTTTGCGGGTATTCGTACCGATCTTGATTTAAATATAATTGGCGAGCCGCTTATTGAATATTGTAAGCCGCAAGCGGATTACTTGCCCCACCCTGAGGCGTGTTTAATTACGGGCATTACGCCACAAGTGGCGATGAAAAAAGGCTTGGTTGAAGCTGAATTTATAGCAAAAATTCATGCCGAATTTAGTGTGCCAAACACCTGTGTGGCTGGTTATAACAGTATTCGCTTTGACGACGAAGTTAGCCGTTATAGCTTTTATCGCAACTTTTACGACCCGTACGAGCGTGAATATAAAAACAATAATAGCCGCTGGGATATTATTGATTTAGTACGTGCATGTTACGCACTTCGCCCTGAGGGTATTGAATGGCCACTAAAAGAAGACGGTAGCCCAAGCTTTAAGCTTGAGCATTTAACGGTAGCAAATGGTATTGAACACGCTGCTGCGCACGATGCGCTAAGCGATGTAACCGCCACTATTGCACTGGCTAAACTAATAAAAGAAAAACAACCAAAGCTTTATAACTTCTTTTTTGGGCTGCGTAATAAAAAAGCGCTAAGTGAGTTAGTTGATGTATTTAACATGACGCCGCTGGTACATACTTCATCGCGCATTCCTGCAACGCAGGGCTGTACCACATGGGTGGCGCCTATGAGCTTTCACCCGGTAAATAAAAACGCGGTTATTTGTTTTGATTTAACCCAAAGCCCGCAAGTACTCATTGATTTAAATGTAGAAGAGTTACGCACCCGTTTATATACAAAACGTATTGATTTAGCCGAGGGTGATTTACCTGTTGGTTTAAAACTAGTGCATTTAAACAAGTGCCCTATTTTAGCGCCTGCTAAAACATTATTGCCTGAAAACGCAGCCCGTTTGGGAATTGACCGTGAGCAGTGCCTCGCGAATTTAGCTATTTTAAAAGCCAATACCGAGCTTCGCGATAAGGTAACTGAAGTATTTAACGAAAAAGGCGATTACAGTGCCACCACTAACGTTGATTACCTACTTTACGATGGCTTTACCAGCCATGCCGACAAAGCTAAATTTGCGATTATACGTGATGCTAAACCAGAGGAACTCGCTGGCTTAAATTTAGATTTTGAAGATAAAAAGTTCAATACATTACTGTTTAGATACCGCGCACGAAACTGGCCAGAAACACTAAACCAACAAGAACTTGACCAATGGCGTCAGTATTGTCAAAACAAGCTAATGCACGGGGAAGATCAACCTTCTATCAGTGCACAAGATTTTATGATCACCCTTGAGAACTTGGCCCATGAACACGACGACAGCGAAAAGAACCTGACCATTTTAAAGGCTTTATATAATTACGCACAAAGCATGTAATTTAAATTTGTGTAGAGCACTTTTAAAACGCGATGCTTTAGCAATAAAGTATCGCGTTTTTTTGTTTTATATAACTTCATTACTATAAGCAAAGCCTAAAAATCCTTGCACAAAGAGAAACAAATGAGGAGCAAATGAGAATACATAAGCCATTAATCGTTTTTAATTAATTTCTTTCTCAAAAAGCGCAGCGCCTCTTACCCTCTTTGTGAATTAATCATTTTACGGGCTTTGCCCGTCATGCAAGCAAGCTTGGCGTCTACAAGTAAAACCCATATCTACCCTTAGCGGTAGAAGAAGAGCTTGCTCACGTGAAAAGCGCAGCTTTTAAATGCTTAAATAACACACTACTCACAAAGAAAAACAAATGAGGAGTAGATGAGAATACATAAGCCACTAATCGTTTTTAATAAATCTCTTCCTCTAAAAGCGCAGCGCCTCTTACCCTCTTTGTGAATTAATCACTTTACGGGCTTTGCTTATCACGCAAGCAAGCTTCGCGTTTACATTGATAGACTCAATGTAGACGTTATTTTTTATGCAGCGCTTCTATTCGTGCAAGTAAGCTTGATGTATCGTATCGGCCGCCACCAAGTGCTTGTACATCAGCGTAGTACTGATCAACCGTTGCGGTCATCGGTAACGTCGCACCGTTGTTTTTAGCTTCATCAAGCGCGATACCTAAATCTTTACGCATCCAATCTACCGCAAAACCAAACTCGTACTCTCCTGCCCACATTGTTTTGTAGCGGTTTTCCATTTGCCACGACCCCGCAGCCCCTTTTGAAATGGTTTCAATTACTTTTTCACCATCAAGGCCTGCTTGCTTGGCAAAATGTAGGCCTTCTGATAGGCCTTGCACTACGCCGGCAATACAAATTTGATTAACCATTTTACATAACTGCCCTGCGCCCACATCGCCTAATAACTGGCTAAAACGGCTATAGGATGCCATTACGGGTTGCACTTTAGTAAAAACAGCTTCGTTTCCGCCTGCCATAACTGTAAGCACGCCGTTTTCAGCACCAGCTTGCCCGCCTGATACGGGTGCGTCTATAAAATCGATATTTTTCAAGGCTGCTTTTGCTGCTACTTCACGCGCTACTTCAGCTGAGGTTGTTGTATGATCAACTAATACCGTGTGTGGTAACATGCCGGCTAAAACACCGTCGTCGCCATATACTACAGAGCGTAAATCGTTATCGTTCCCAACACACATAAACACTATATCGGCTTCACTTACCGCTTCACGTGGAGTGGGCGCAAAGCAACCTGTGTATTGTTCTGTCCACGTTTGAGCCTTAGCTGTAGTACGGTTATACACACACACATTAAAACCAGATTTTGCTAAATGCCCTGCCATAGGGTAACCCATTACCCCTAAACCTATAAATGCAACATTGATTGACATAAAAGTGCCTTATTTTCCTGATAACTTAGAAACTAGGCTCCGATTATGTCAATCGGATGGTGAAAAAGCGAATGAAAGTCTTTATAAAATTTCCACAAACTGGAAATTAAGTAGGTAACCTATGGATAGCATTTATCAATTTAACGCACCACTTTATAACAGTGAAAGTTTCTCCCTTAGCCAATTAAAAGGTAAAACCATACTTATTGTAAATACAGCCAGTAAGTGTAACTTTTCTATGCAGTTAAGTGCTCTTGAAAAACTTTATCAAGAATACAAAAAAAGCGGATTTACAATATTGGCGTTTCCGTGCAATCAATTTGGTCAAAATGAACCGCTTGATAATTTAGCCATTAAAGACTTTTACCAAGCGCAATTTAATGTCTCGTTTGA
Organism: Pseudoalteromonas sp. S3776; assembly: GCF_005886915.1. Taxonomy (NCBI): domain Bacteria; kingdom Pseudomonadati; phylum Pseudomonadota; class Gammaproteobacteria; order Alteromonadales; family Pseudoalteromonadaceae; genus Pseudoalteromonas; species Pseudoalteromonas sp. S3776. The sequence goes on from NZ_PNCU01000017.1 coordinate 118,225, forward strand.
GGTGTTTGGAAAAGTGATGGTCAACGGACCTGAAGCGCACCCGCTTTTTAATTATTTAAAAGCGCACACACGTGGTATTTCACAAAACCGCGCCGTAAAGTGGAACTTTACTAAATTTTTAATTAATTGTGATGGGCAGCTGGTTGCACGTTACGCTCCACGCACCAAGCCCGAAACACTTAAACAGGTCATTGAGGCAAACTTACCTAGCGCGGTGAGCGCTAATAATTTAAATAACGCTAAAATAATACCCAACTTTAATGCATTAAAAGGTGCTTAATTATTCTAAATCAATAAACCGGTGGTTACTCAAGCATGCTTTATTAAACTAGTTTAAGGTTATGTATAATACCAATGCACAATAATACTTAATTATTTTTGGGGCTAAACGTGTTGCTATCTGCGTTAAAAAACTCTCATTTACGACTACATGAATGCAGAAGGTAGAGCAATGCAGGAGCAATTGCCGAGAACAACTAAATAGCGAATTTTTTGCCTTGCTATCAACACGTTCTTCCATCCTCAAAATAGATCTCCTGATTATGCGGATTGCTATAACAGCTAGGCTTTGGAGTAAATAACATGAACATTGCTTTTTTTAGTACGCAAAAATACGAGCAGCCATTTTTTGAGCGCAGTATTAGTAAACACCCTCAAATAGAGGTTTGTTACTTTGAGCAAGCGCTTAACGAGCAAACAGCACTGCTTGCTAAAGGGTTTGATGCGGTGTGTGTATTTGTAAACGACACGGTTAATGCCGTCGTAATAGAGCAATTGGCAGAGCTTGGTGTGAGCACTATTTTACTTCGCTGTGCGGGGTTTAATAATGTTGATTTAGTTGTCGCTAAAGCACACAACATTAAGGTATTACGAGTACCCGCATACAGCCCAGAAGCCGTAGCTGAGCACTGTGTGGCACTTATGCTTACCCTTAGCCGTAAAACACATAAAGCCTATAACCGCGTACGCGAAGACAACTTTGATTTAAACGGTTTATTAGGTTTTAACTTACATGGCAAAACAGTTGGAATTATAGGCTGTGGTAAAATTGGCCTTGCACTTTGTAAAATATTAAATGGCTTTGGCGCGCATATTTTAGTGTGCGATCCTTATGCAACACCTGGCAATTACACCATTACCGATTTAGATTCGCTGCTTACGCAAAGCGATATAATTTCACTGCACTGCCCATTGAACGAGCACACACACCACTTAATAAACGATGACGCGTTTAATAAAATGAAACCCGGCGTTATGCTTATTAATACCTCGCGTGGCGCGCTGCTTAATAGTAAAGCGTGTATTAACGCACTTAAAACTAAAAAGCTGGGGTATTTAGGGCTCGACGTGTACGAGCAAGAATCTGAGCTATTTTTTAAAAACCACAGTGACGAAATAAATCAGGACGATATATTCTCGCGCTTAGTCAGTTTTAAAAATGTATTAGTAACAGGTCATCAGGGCTTTTTTACCCAAGAAGCACTTACCGAGATTGCCAATACAACCATACAAAATGCGCTGGAAATAAGCCAAGGTAAGCCCCTAACTAATGAGGTTTTATAAGTTATTTAAATATAGAAACAAAAAAGCGAAGTGAGTTTATAAGTTCACTTCGCTTTATTAATTTATTTTTAATGCTAGCTCTATGGCTGAGCCATAATCACCCAAACGCAACGTTAGCAAATACTAGGGTCATTAATATTGGGCACACAAAACGAATGTACTGAGCAAACCAATAGTGAACCCCTGTTGTTGCCTCGTGTAATTTATTCCCACGCTGCCACATCCAACCTACCGTAATAAAGTAAAATAACCCCATTAGCGGTAATTGGTATTGGGTAAACAACATAATTACCAAACCAAATAACCATTCAAAGTTTAGTATTATTGCGCTTGCACATACAAGCACAACTAAACTTACAGCCCACGTGGCTTTGGTGCGATCAACTTGATGATTTTCGACTAAAAAGGCAACCGGGATCTCAGTAGTTGATATAGTAGATGTAACCGAGGCAATCGACATAAGTACAAAAAACAATAAGCCGACTAATAAACCAATTTCGCCCATCGTGCTAAATAGTTCTGGGAGAATGGCAAAAATAAGCTGCCCTTCGCCAATTAATTTACCGCCGTTAAACACTTCAACGCCGTTATGCTGCGCTACATAAATGGCAGGCACAATGAGTAAACCGGCTAAAAATGCCACGCTTGTATCGAGTAGTGCAACGCTTGCGGTTAGTTTTGGCAGGTTTGCATTTGGCTGTAAGTAAGAGCCGTAAATCATCATGCACCCTACACCTAACGAGAGCGAAAAGAACGCCTGCCCCATTGCTGCAATAATTAAATTAGGGTCGAGCACTTGGTTAAAATCAGGTATTAAATACGCGGCAAAGCCTTCGCTTGCGCCATCTAGGCTAGCTATATAAACAATTAAGCCAACCAATAAAACTAGCAGTAATGGCATTAAGCGGCGCGACCAGGTTTCAATACCCGACTTAACCCCTTTTAAAATAATACTGGCTGTTAAAATAAGCATAAGCGGGGTAAATATAAAATTGCGCAGTACCGAGTCGCTATGTAAAAACTCGCTTGCGCCATCAAAGCCTAAAAATGACGTTATGGGTTCAATAGCGTATGAAAGCATCCACCCAGCTACAATAGAATAAAAGCTAAGCATAACCACAGCGCCCGCAAGGCCTATATACCCCGCCGCAGCCCCAACTTTTTTGTTGGTATTTTGCCACGCATTCCCTAATGCTTTTACTGGGTTTGCTTGTGCTTGGTGCCCTAAATAAAGCTCGGTATAAAGTGCAGGTAGCGCAAGTAAAAATATAACAACAAAGTAAACCAATAAAAATGCACCGCCACCATGGTTGGCCGCTTGCGTAGGAAAACCCCATATATTACCTAAACCCACTGCTGCGCCTGCAGCGGCTAAAACAAAACCAAAACGGCTTTGAAATCCATCACGCACTTGTGCCATACATCTACAAATTCTGTTATTCTTTGATTATTGTGAATTAAACCATATTTAATGCCAACTGAGTAATAAAATTGCTGCTGGCATAAATAAGCGCTGTTAACCGCTCATTATTACAGCACTCTCTTAATTTAAGCGTGTATGACTAACCATTTTTTTAAAAACACCCTAAGTATTGCTCCCTCTTTTTATAGCGATTTACCCCGTAGCAACAATACTATTTTAGTGTTTAATGCCAACACACTTAAAGTAGAACACCTCGATTTAACCCAGTACCTAAGCCCATTTGAACTAAGCGTTATAAATCGCCGTAAACGCATGCAAGCAAAGCAAGAATATTTAGCATCGCGTATATTGCTAAAGCAGCTTACAAAGCATACTCAGCCCCAATACGCGCACGTACCGCTTAATAAAATGAGCACCCACTTTAATGAAAAATGCTCAAAACTTCAGCTCCATGTAAACCGCAGCGTTATTAATACGTGTATTTCGCACTCACATGGCTTAGTGGGTGTAGCTCTTAATGTTACTAATACAGAGTTTGGGTTTGATATTGAAAAAATAAGCTTAAAACGCCCATTCGAAAAGCTCGCTAAACATTTTTACAATAAAGCTGAAATTGACTTAATTACCGCACCTACTGCTATTGTGGACCAAGCGTACACATTCTTTAGAATTTGGACTTTAAAAGAGGCGCTCGCTAAAGCAACTAACCGCCCTATAGCGCAATTGCTTAGCCCAAATGTATTTAGTGAGTTCTCACAGCAAAACCTTGTAGCAACGAGCAACAATATAGCGTGTGCCAATGCGCTATTTGACGTAAGCGTGGCACATAAAAAAAGCACCGACTGGCGGTGCTATGTGCTTAATAACTTAGATACTTAATAACTTGGCTTTATAAGCTTAGGCAGCGCTTTCTAATAAGCGGCTATGTATTGCTTGTACTACAGTATCAGATTCGCCCTGCTCTACTAAAAAGCAAAGGTTGTGCTTACTTGCACCGTGGCAAATTAAACGAATATTAAACTCTTTTAGAACATTCATTAAATTCATTTCGTGTTGACGAAGCTGTATTTCAGAGCCTATAAGCGCCACTAACGTTAAGTTATTTTCAACCGATACATGGCAAAATTCAGCAAGCTTATCTAAACACGCTTGCTCAAGCTCAGGGCGCGAGGCATTGGGCGCGTTATCAAGGGTAATGGCTACGCTTATTTCTGAGGTAGTCACTAAATCGACCGATATATTAAATTCACTTAAAATGGTAAATACACGGGCCAAAAAGCCACTTGCTAATAGCATTTCTGGGCTTTTAAGTGTGAGTAATATTTGGTTTTTACGCTGCGTTACCGCGCGAATACCCGGCTGGTGAGATTTTTCGCGCTCAATCCACGTCCCACCGCGCTCTGGCTCACGGCTTGAGCCGACAAATACATTAATGTGGCTACGGCTGGCTGGTAAAATAGTGGCTGGGTGCAACACTTTTGCGCCAAATGTAGCCATTTCTGCGGCTTCGTCAAAGCTTAAACGGGCAATTGGTGTTGCTTTTGCACACAAACGAGGGTCGGTGCTAAATATACCCACTACGTCGGTCCAAATATGTACGCTTTTAGCGTTAATTGCCTCTGCAAGTAATGCTGCGCTGTAATCTGAGCCACCACGGCCAAGCGTGGTTGTTTGGCCAAACTCGTCGCTACCAACAAAGCCTTGAGTCACAATTACCTGCTCATCTAAAAGCGGAATTAATACTTCTTTAGCCGCTTGCGCTGTGGCTTTAACATCAGGTGTTGCTTTACCAAACTGGCTGTCGGTTTTAAGTACTTTTCGTACATCAAAACGGTCAGCATTTAAGCCCTTTAAACGCAGCACTTGCGCAAATAAGTAAGACGACAAGCGCTCACCAAAGCTAAGTAATTCATCATGCTGTTGATCTGTAGTAAGTGTTTCAAGGGCTAGTGTTTGGAATGCTTTTAATGTTTCGTTAAAGCCTACGGCTAAATCGGCATCAAGCGACAACTCATCTAAAATAGCCTGCTGAATAGCCAATACGCCATCAATGTGCTCTTGGCGTTGTTCTTTACTAAGGTCGGGTTTGCACAATGCAACTAAGTGGTTAGTTACGCCAGCACTGGCGCTCACAACAACAATACGTACGCTTTTATCTGCAACAATAATTTCGCTGCAACGATTCATCGCTTCAAAGTTTGCAACACTGGTTCCGCCAAATTTGGCAACGATGTAATCTGATTTTGCGCCTGATACTGTTTGTGGCACTGTTCGTGGCGCTGATTGGGTAGTCATTTCGTCTCCTTTCGCGGTATCCAGACCGCTGAAAAACAAGAAGAACTTGGCAAAGGAATATATTTGATGTGTCCGCTGCCAGAAGCTCTCCACCTAAGTTGGTGACAGTTTTGGGGATTCAGCCCCATAAACCGAAAAACATTGTCGACGTAACTTTGTTTTCCTCGGCGAGTACTTCCCTCTTTAATGGTTATGGGCGTTCGTCACCTACCATTAAATACCTAAGTATCGCACCTCTTCTGAATGCTTTATTAACCATTGGCTAAATAAAACAAAGCCCCGCTAATTAGCGGGGCTTTGAAAGTTATCGTTTAGACGTCTAGGTGTCAAGCATTTATAGTAAAATTAAACAAAGCTACCCATAAAATATGCGCCTGTATAACCTACGGTATAACAAATTAATAATTGCAGTGATAATTTAAAATAACTAGTAAAAGTAAGTGCTTTAAGTTTGCTCATTGCAATTATACCCGCTGCTGAACCAATTATTAGCATTGACCCACCTACCCCTGTTGCATAGGTAAACGACAACCAATGCTGTTGGCTCATTACTATATCTGCTTTTAATAAGGCTGCGGTAAGCGGTACATTATCAACCCCTGCAGATAATATGCCCATTAAGTAGTTAGCGTACTCAGGTGACATTATTGCGTATAAATCGGTAAATTTACTTAAAATGCCAATCTCTTTTAATGCCCCTACCAATAATAAAACCCCAACGAAAAACAGTAGCGTGTCGTATTCTATGTCGCGCACAAAGTCTATTATGTCTTTGTTTATATCTTTTTTACGCATTAAAAATTGCGCCACTAAAAACATAACCGACAAACCAAATAAAAATGTAAGTAGCGGCGGTACGCTATAAATTACGCTAAGCGTTAACGTACTTACCACGGTTGATAAAAATATAATGGCAATAGTAATGTCGGTTTTTTCTATGCGTTTTTTTTGCGAGCCTTGGAACTCTATTTTCCCTTTCATACCAATAGAGAGCAAAAGCGCTAGTAACATCACACTTATAAACGCAGGCGCTATAAGCAGTAATAAGTTGGCAATAGACACTTTGCCATCTAAAAATATCATTAAGGTGGTTACATCACCGGTTATTAACGATACACCGCCAGAGTTAACCCCAAACACAATAAGTGTGGCGTATTTAATCAGCTTTTTAGCTTCAAGCTGTAACGACATAACCACAGCAAGTGATATAAGGGTAGCGGTTACGTTGTCAGAAATAGACGAAAACAAAAAAGCAAACCCGCCCACTAAAAACATAAGTTGTCGCTCGCTAATGCTTTTAGGCATTACCCGATGCACTATGTTTTCTATAAACCCTTTAGAATTTAAATACGCAACAAAAGTCATGGCGGCCATTAAAAATAGCCACAGTGAGGCTATTTCTAGTATGTTTTCGTTTAAAAGGTGCTGAATTTCGGTGGGGCTTTGCCCATGAAGAGGGTTAACAAAAAGTATAATCCAACAAAGCGTGCCAAAAAATAGCGTTGTTTTAGCTTTATTTACGTGAATTATATCTTCTATAACGATCAGTAAGAAGGCAATCGCTATTAGGGTTAAAATTATCGAGGGGACCATGGTAGTTAAATAACCTTTGATATAGTTTTAAAGAACACACAAAAATCACTCCTTTGTGCGTGCCCAATTTCGGCGCGAATTTTAGCACCGCCCTCATGCAAAAACTATTATTAAATGGTCTTAAAAACGAATACTATTTACTGGTAGAATACGTAATAATGAGTCAACTTTAAGAACTCAATAATAAAATACTAGGATGTTGTAACCTCATATGATCCCAGCTAAAAAGCTGCTAAATACCCTTAGCGAACATTGGGGTGTTTTAGAGCTATTATTTAAACGTTTTAAAATGGCCGACTTTAGCCTAAAAGACGTACAAAATGCCATTAAGCAAAAGCAGCCAACATGGACAAACGAGCGCATATACAAAGAAACTAATCGTCTGCTCAATCAAGATATACTTATTCCATTGGCTAAGTCTTCGCAGCTTGAAATTAACCGTGCAATAGCCGATTTTGCGACCTTTTTATTACAAGAAGAACACCTAGGCTTAGCACAAGAAATTAGCGTTTTAGTGGATGATTTAGCGCGCCTAGGAAACCGTTTGGATAACGCAGGTAGCATGGAAGATTTTGACGATTTACGCCGCTATAGCCGCATTATGGATGATCGGGTGCGTAAAATAATGAAGCTTTACGCACACAACGAAAACGCCATATTAAATATTGTTGAGCAGGCTAAATCTGATCACGCTGTGCAATCTTTGCAAAAGCGATACAAAGCCGTAATAGAGGCCTTTGACGAATACATAGAGCCCATGCTTGAAATGGTCGATATTAGTGGCGATTTTCATGCCTGCTTTACACTTATTGAGCAACAAATAAGTAAGCAAATAGAGCACATTGAACGCTCAGGTAAAGCGTACAGTGACAAACGCATACTTGAGCAATTACGTACCCGTATACTCGAAATGCATTTGATTGGCCGAGAAAGCTTACGTAAAAGTGCCGATATGCTTATGCCACTACGCGAAGAGCTACGCCGTAATAACTTAATTACCCGCCAAGCGGCAAAAGTGCTTGGCCTGGTGCGTAAAAATGGCGTAGATAACATGCTAAGTGCGGTGCAACCAAACTTTGTAAGTGATGCGCAGCGTAACTCGCTTGGGCAACCGCGCCATATAGTAGCCTACATGGCAAGCTTGGTAGAATTTGAACACGAAGAATACCAGCTTCCAGAGCAACAAGACGTACCGGCATTTGTAACGCCTAACATTCCTGATTACCACGATGTTAAAAAAACCTTTGCAAAACGCTTTAATAAAAAACGCAAAAAGCCTCAGCCATTGCTGCAATTTTTAGACGAAAGCTACCCCGAGTTAGAGGCCGACGAAATGCTATTTTTATATCAAAAATTAGTTAGCGACAGCGATGTACTCATTAGCCAAAGCGATGAAAAAGCGCGCATAAAAATTGCTGGCCAGCATTTTTCGTTATACCCATTTAATTCAGCGCCTCAGCCAGAGACAAAGGCAGACGAGTAACACATGACACATATAAACCTAGACGAGCTAACACACCTGCAAGCCATTAATAAAAAATTAGGCGCGGGTTATCATATTTGCGAACAAGACAACGTAATGTGGCAAGAACTTGACCAACACATAGAATCTTACAGCGCCTTATTTAGCGCCCTGGGCCACGATTTAAAACATGACAGCCGTGGCTTTTACTATTTTGCCAGCGACGAAAGCACACCAAACATGGGTAAAATATCCCGTGCTATTGCGCTAACCATTTACATTTTAATTGAGCACTTTGCCAATACAGGTAAAGACCCAATGCACGCCCTATTTGATGAAGTAAACGATTTAGAACTTATGCAAACCTTAGTGCAAATTAACAAACACTTGTTTGATCAGCTTGAGATATTTTCGGGCTCAGATTTACGAAAAGACGTTTACCTGCGCATGGTACGTTTAGGCCTTGCCCGCGAAGTAGAAGGCGGCTTTATGCTACAAGCGCCTATTCACCGTTACATTGATGCACTCATGGAAGTAAACGAAGAAACCTACATTACGGAGGACGAGCAATGAAAAACTTATACGGACTAAGTAAACTCGCCCTACTTAATACCGCAGGCTATGCAAAGTGTGTGATCCCGCTTGATAAAAGCAGCTCTATTTGTGCGCCAAATAATACCGGTAAAAGCTCGGTTATTAACGCCCTGCAGTTTCCGCTAATAAACGATTTGCGCCTAACCGAGTGGGACGGCCATGATTTAGATGAAACCCGTAAATTTTATTTTTCATCGGATCAATCGTACATTTTACTTGAAGCTAACCTCCCTCATGGCTCAGTCGTAATTGGGGTCGCAGGTCTTGGTAAAATAGCTGGTTATGCGCATCAGTACTTTTGTTATCAGGGCAAACTTGATTTAGCGCAGTACACGCAAGGTAATACCATAATTAAGTTTACCAAGCTGTTTAATCATTTAAAAACGCAAGGTTACAACCCAATAGAGCTAAAAGCACAAGAGCTAAACGCCCTACTTACCGGCGGCGCTACCCCGTTTGATGGCGATATTAATTTAAAAATGATACCGCTTAATAACGTGCAAGACTCAGCCATTTATAAAGAAATATTTAGGCGTATTCTTAACTTACACAAATTAGGCGCAAGCGATGTAAAACGCTTTATGTTACGTGTGTTTGAGCGCCATATGTCAAACTCTAAAGTGGACTTTTATGAAGTATGGCGTCGCTCGTTTGATAAAGTAAACCGCGCTAAACGCGAATTAAAAGCGCTTGAATCAATGCAAGAGCCTATAAGTGCGCTTGAATCAATGCTTGAAAACCAAACCGTGCTTAAAGGTAAGTTAGCAGCCTACGCACCTAAAATTGACCAAGCACTAATAGACTTTGACACCTACCAAGAAGAGCAACTAAGCGAACTCGCCATTGCCCTTGAAGATATAGAGCACGAAAAACACGAGTTTGAACAAAAGCAAAGCTTATACGTGCAGCAATCGCGCGATATAGAGCGCAAACAAACCCAAATTGAGCAATGGTTTTTAGATTACAGCGCCCTAAAAAGCGAGTTTGAGCTGGTAAATAAGGCCACGCTTAAAACTAGCCTTGGCCAGCTTAAGCACGATTACGAGTCGCTTTCGCACTCTATTACCAGCGCACAAGGGCAAAGCCTACATACGCTTGATTACCGCATTAGCGAAACCCAAAAACAAATAAAAAGTTTAAAACTACAGCTTAAAAACCTTGAGTTTAATTTGTTTACTCGTATGCGCGAAGACTTATCACTTAAAGAAGTAGAAGAAATATCGCGCATTTTAAATCCCGACCTACTCTCGTTCGCAACCACCAGCCAGGGCGATATAACCATTGATGACGAAGACGCCTTTGGGGAATTTTTATCGCTATTAAGTGAAAACGTTAAAGGCGGTGTGCTAACCCTTCCAGGGGCAAGCATTAAGCTTAAAAAACTCTCGCCTGTACAAATGCAAAGCGGCGAAAACAAAGCCCAGCTTAGCGCTCAATTAGACGCGCTTGAACGCTCCTTAAAAGAGTTTAAACAACAGCGCGAAGTAGCCGCCAACGTGGCCGATAAACAAAAAGAAAAAGATGCGCTTTACGATGAACTATTGAGCGCAGAGAGCGCACTTAAACGCTTAGAGCAATTTGAGGTAATGCAGCAGTCGGTAGAAGCGCAAGCCATGCTAAAAGAGCAATTATTAGCAGAGCGCGAACAAGTTGACGACTACCTGCAAGATATTCAAAAAAATAGTGGCTCAATTGCAGACAGACGCTCGTTAATTAAATCAAAGCAAGAGCAAATTAATCGCCAAACTGAGCGCCTACGCCAAGTTAAAAGCGAACGAATTGATCACACACTCGATTTATACAGCGGTAAAGTAACCCCATACATGATTGATATAACAGTCGACTTTGATAACTTAAGCGACCTAGTACATCATTTTAATAAAGACTGCCAAGAGCTGCGCAATTTTGACATAAACGTGCGTAATACCTATTTGCATGTATATAACGCAGGCATTACTAAGTTCGATAACGAAAACGACGAATTTACTAAATACCAAAAGTTGATTAGCGCGTTTCATAACCTTGATAACGAACGCGATGCTGTTGAGCGCCAAGGCCGCGTAGCCCTGACTGAAGTAGCCGCAACCATTAAAGGCTTGCGTGAAGATTTAGACCGCCTTCGTCGCGAAATGAACAGCTTTAACAAAGGTATAAGCCAGCACCGTATTTCTAACCTGCAAGCGTTTAAAATTAACGTGATACCGCGCAAGATGCTGGTTGATAGTATTGATACCATTATCAGCACGTCGCATCAGTTTGAGCAAGGCGACACCCTTGATTTATTAAGCCAAGAACCCTACAGCGAAAGCGCGGTAAACGAAGCAAAAGATCACTTAATCAAACTTGCCTCAGACAAAGCTGGCCTAACCTTAACTGATTTGTTCGACATTCGTTTTGAAGTGGTAAACCGCGCAGGTGAAACCGAACACTTTGAAAAAATCGATTCAGCCGGTTCAAACGGCACACGTATCACCATTAAGTTATTATGTGGCATGTTGTTTATTCGTTACTTATTAAGCGATCAAGAACAAAACCTTTACCGTATACCTATTTATATAGATGAAGCGGCCGATATCGACCCACAAAACCAAAAAGCAATTATAGAAACCGCATTGAGCTTTGGCTTTGTGCCAATTTTTGCCTCGGTTAAGCCGCAGGTAAGCTGTGATTACATTGTGCCTATTCGTTCAGTAAAGGATGGCGCACAAAATTGGGTAGACGAAAAAGACTGGATAGAAGTTGAACACAGTTAATTGGCCGTTAAGGCAAACTAACTAAACTAAAATTTAGGACGTTAAACTAATACACATTTAAACCATGTGTGTTATTTTTAAATTAACGCATTTTATTGGAGCAAAGGTAATGAAAAATATACTTATTGTTGCAGCGCTGGCATTACTTACAGCCTGTACGCAAACCCCAGACTGGGATTACGACAAATCAGCCAACTTTAGTAATTTTAAAACATTTGCTTGGGTAGAAAACGCGAGCCTAACCAAAGACACCACAAACTACCAAATTAACGGTTTAATGGAAAAACGCGTACGTACGGCTGTTAATAAAGAACTTAGCCAAACATTAGGTATGACCCTAGTTGACGCCGCACAAGCTGACGTATTAGTTAACTACCATGCATCGGTAGATAAAGAGCTTGAAGTAGACAGCTTTAACGTAGGCTACGGCGCACGTTGGGGATACTGGGGTACGGGTTTTCAACGCGATATTAGCGCCCGCGAATACGAAGTGGGTACTTTGGTGATTGATATTATTGACCGCGAATCAAACCAACTTGTATGGCGCGGTGCAAAAGAAGGCCGATTAAAGAAAAAACAATCGCCTGAGCAACGCGAAGCATCAATTAAAGAAACAGTCGCTAATATTTTAAGTAACTTCCCGCCGCAAAAGCAGCAGTAAGTTAAAATTGGCGTTAAGTAACTTTTAAAAGCTCACAATATGTGAGCTTTTTTGATGCGTGTATATTTTGGTGCTGCAGAGCTAAATAATTACGAGCTGTGCTCATCACGTCAGCAAGCTGCATGTCTACAAAACATCGGTTAAGCTTTACTTGTAGATACCATCTCTCATTTTAAGCTTCAAGGTCGTATTTAACTTTCTTGGAGCTTAAACACTTCTTGGTTTTTTATTACACCAAAACATATATGGATGAGCTTTCGCATATTTGCACACACAGCTTGCATCGGTGTTTTACCGTTATTTATTAATGCTAACTTGTGTTGTTTTATTCTTTTATTCCATTGTCCAGCGACAATAGCTGCCATATAGAGTTTGCAGCGAATTCTGGCTGGCCCA
>NZ_PNCU01000169.1:0-485 GCF_005886915.1 Pseudoalteromonas sp. S3776
AGAAAACCTGATTACCACCTTACCTAAGCCTACCAAAAGCCGAATAACCGTCTAAACTGACGACAGTGGTTTTCGACCGGTATGAGGTACGTCATGGCCAAGAATAAGATCCAGTTTCAGAAGGGATTGAGCCTGACTCAATTCTTCGAACTTTATGATGAAGAATCGAAATGTCGGGATCAGTTCTTTCAGTGGCGCTGGCCTGCCGGGTTTGAATGCCCAATGTGCAAGTCAAAAGAGCACTGTGTCCTCAAGACTCGTGAACTGTACCAGTGCAATCACTGCCATCACCAGACTTCTCTGACCACTGGCACCATCATGGAATCGACCAAGCTGCCTTTTAGAACCTGGTTTCTGGCCATGTTTCTCATGACACAGACCAAAAATGGAGTCTCTGCCTTGGAATTGTCACGCCAGCTGGGCATTTCTTACAACGCTTCGTGGCGCTTGAAACAAAAGCTCATGCAAGGGATGAAAGACATCGG
>NZ_PNCU01000170.1:0-255 GCF_005886915.1 Pseudoalteromonas sp. S3776
GTTTCAACATAGATCAGCGTGTCTTCATAACCGTCCGGCAGAAAATCATAATTTTTTAACAGTAACTGTGTCGTGCGGGTATAGGCAGGTATATTGGCTACTTCAAGCTTGATACGCTGCCTGGGAACGTCTTTTCGATCAGGAGCGGTCACTATGGAAATCTGCCATTTGTCGACTTTAAGTTCAGCGTACTGTGGATCAGATTTGAGGCTAGCCGGTTCTTTGATAAAAACTTCCAGCCCATAGCGCTTACCA
>NZ_PNCU01000171.1:0-267 GCF_005886915.1 Pseudoalteromonas sp. S3776
TTCGTGGATACCAATCCATTGCTGCTCCAACAGCGCGTCGCCTTTAATGATTTGATAGCTAACATGCTCAGGTGCCAATGACTGAATAAACTCAGCCGCTTTTCCAGCAAGGCTTTCAGGATAAATATCTTCGGCCGTCCCGTTGATCATCTGACGCATCCATGTTGCCGACGCTTTTAATGCATCAAGCTCTTTTAGATCTGACTGGTCGTTGTCAACAAACACCACACCATCTAATGCCTTTGGTGACACAAAACCTTGATAAAA
>NZ_PNCU01000172.1:0-366 GCF_005886915.1 Pseudoalteromonas sp. S3776
TACGTGGTAGTTTCATCGTTAGTGATTTTGTTGCACTCAGAAATTACAGGGAAAAGCTTCTTGAAGTATTGGATCTAACCCCTGAGGGACTAATGGATATAGAGAGACTAGCCCTTTCGGCTCTGATCGATAGTAAGGGTTTGGAAAAAGAGGATAAGGAAGAAGCATTGATGTATAGAAGATGTTTGACAGACAAAAAACAGTAGAGGACTAATGATATCAACAGAAAGGGCTGTTCTGGATTTCGCCTCTGAAGACTCTCAATTGGTGGAGGCTATTAAAAGGCCGCGCACTTCAGCTCCAATACAGGAGGGAGGAGCTTCTTGCTCGTCGATGTCTCAGAATAATTTGTCAACTGCTGGGGCG
>NZ_PNCU01000173.1:0-299 GCF_005886915.1 Pseudoalteromonas sp. S3776
ATTGCTTTTGAAATCAACGGCTCGCTAGAGCAGGGTGAACAATTTATCAATGCGACTGAGCTGTGTACGTTAGCGGTAAGTCTAGGTGACCCAGAAACGCTCATTCAACATCCGGCATCAATGACACACTCTCCTTATACACAAGAGGAAAGGTTAGCTGCGGGAATTTCCGATGGACTAATTCGGATTTCAGTGGGGCTTGAAGACGTAGAAGACATTATTGACGATCTTAAGCAGGCGTTTGATAAAATATAGCTGTAAGTTAATTTTTACAAGGGGGCTGTATGAAGCCCCTTTTT
>NZ_PNCU01000174.1:0-394 GCF_005886915.1 Pseudoalteromonas sp. S3776
GATGTTTCCAACTCTGAAGTAAAAAGATTATTACAGGTGCAGGATAAAATAATCCGTACTGTCCCCGAAGTTTCTCATGTATTAGGAAAGGCCGGACGGGCAAACACTGCAACAGATAATTCGCCAATCAGTATGATTGAAACCATCATTTTGCTAAAACCAAAAAATGAATGGCGAAAAGGAATGACCAAGGATGGTATCATTAATGAGCTTAATTCAAAAATGCAGATACCGGGTGTAACCAACGGATGGACACAACCGATTATTAATCGTATCAATATGCTTTCAACAGGTATCCGTACCGATGTTGGTGTAAAAGTATATGGACAAAACCTTGACAGCATTTATGCTTTTGCTCAAACAATAAAAAAACAATTGGAAGGGATTGATGGCG
>NZ_PNCU01000175.1:0-264 GCF_005886915.1 Pseudoalteromonas sp. S3776
AGAGTAGTCGATCTGCATTTAACGGGTTGTTTATAGTTCAATGGCACTGACTTAAGCTTTAACCCGTTGGTACATAGTCCACCTGCGTGCCTTGAATGTTGAAGCCTTTTACAGGACTTTGGTCGTCTCTTAACTGCCCTGGATTTGCTGCGACCGGGCCAGCTCCCTACTATATGCTCTGATGTAATCTGTACCATGTGTTTAACCATCCTTGTCGGCAGGGCAGCCTCAGTCTGGAGTAGAAGTACATGTATGTGTACTGTG
>NZ_PNCU01000176.1:0-239 GCF_005886915.1 Pseudoalteromonas sp. S3776
TAAAAGAAACCTGGTGAAGTCCTGTTTGGATGTTTCCTTATAACTTGTCCAGACCTTTTCTGAATTGCAGCGGTGTGAATCCAGTCCAGCTTTTGAAGGCTCGGATAAAAGAACAGGGTTCGGTATAACCAGCGGCTTCGGCAATGTCTTCAATGGTCTGTTGGTTGTCCCCCAGGTGATGCTGTCTTCAATTCATAGGAAAAACTGTTCGCAAACAGGTTATAAAAATCAAGGCAGCG
>NZ_PNCU01000177.1:0-281 GCF_005886915.1 Pseudoalteromonas sp. S3776
GATTTGGATATGGGTGTGTAAGCAGGCTGCTCGGGATGAAGTATTTGATGAGCTTCGTCATCTTTGTCCACGTCAGGGTGTGGCGCTGGCTGCGCTTTCGCAGAGCCCTTAACCAATATCGGCAGATTTCCCTCCGAAAGAGGTTTATCGCTTTCAGGTTTCCGGGCACCGCAAAGTAGTTGTTATGTCCTTGTACGACACTTTTTAACCACTTCCCCTGCTCGAAGACATCCCTGTGACGATTTCTCAGCAAGATCTGTTTGACCTCCTTCAGCTTGGCT
>NZ_PNCU01000178.1:0-335 GCF_005886915.1 Pseudoalteromonas sp. S3776
ACAGTGTTTCGTGTATTTGACCATGGTTCAGCACCGTCCAACGGATGAAGTGCCAACCTCAATTACCTGGCTGGCTCGAATGCCTTCTGAAACTGGCAACACCAGCAAACAGTTTACGGCCAAGGCGCTGCTGCGATTTACCCACGCGGTCATTGGTGAGCGAACCACTTATGTGCTTCTGGATTCCTGGTTTATGAGAGGCCACGTAATCCGGCACACACAGGAACTTGGCTATCATGCCATCGGTCAGGTTCGCCATGATCTGGCGTTATTCCTGCCACCACTGCCCGAGCCAAAGCGGCGAGGAGCGCCAAGAATTTACGGAGAAAAGCTGA
>NZ_PNCU01000018.1:0-70080 GCF_005886915.1 Pseudoalteromonas sp. S3776
ATCAGCTATCAGCTATCAGCAGCTTAAAAAAATAGAGAAATGAATGTAAAGCTACTTCAATTTATTAACACAAATAGCTAAACCTCCATCTCGGGCAACTAAAAACTGACGGCTGAAAGCTGAAAGCGCTAAAACAAAAAACCGCTGTAGAGACCAAGCAACTACAGCGGTTTTTACGAAATCAAAGCCGTTTAGAATTAATGCTCTTCATTAACGATATTGAGATTGTACTTAGGTATTTCAACCACTAGGTCTTCATCTTTAATCACTGCTTGGCAGCCTAAACGAGATTCTGGCTCTAAGCCCCATGCTTTATCTAACATGTCGTCTTCTAGCTCATCGCTTTCATCAAGTGAGTCAAAGCCTTCGCGAATTACTAAGTGGCACGTGGTACATGCACACGACTTCTCACATGCATGGGGAATACTAATGCCATTTTTAAGGGCCACATCAAGGACTGTTTCGCCTTGTGGCGCTTCTAATGCTGCACCGTCAGGACATAATTCCGGATGGGGAAGAAAAATAATTTGTGGCATTCTAACCTCTTTAAACGTTGTCTACTGACTGCCCTGTAAGGGCTTTTTTAATTGATGCATCCATTCTGCGCGAGGCAAAATCGCTGCTAGCGTTATCTACTTTTTCAATTGCGGCTTTAATATCACTTGGTTGTGTCGCTGTTTCGCGCACTTTAGCAAGCTCGCTTATTTCAGCTCTTAAATTAGCAAGTTGAATATCATCAAGCAAATCACCATCCGTCGCAAGTGATGCTTCTAGCGCTTCTATAACACGAAGAGCTTCAACTTGCTGCTCTTTAAGCATGCGTGCTTGCATATCGTCTTTAGCGTTGCTCATTGACTCTTTTAGCATGTTAGCCACTTGGTCATCAGATAAGCCAAACGAAGGTTTAACTTGTATTTCAGCTTGCACACCTGTTGATTTTTCCATTGCTGATACACTCAGCAAGCCATCGGCATCCACTTTAAAGGTAACACGAATATGTGCAGCACCTGCAGCCATAGCCGGTATGCCTTTTAAACTAAATTTAGCGAGCGAGCGGCAATCATCAACCAGTTCGCGTTCACCTTGAAGTACGTGTAAAGACATAGCTGTTTGGCCATCTTTAAACGTAGTGAATTCTTGTGCTCGAGCCACAGGAATAGTGGTATTACGCGGAATTATTTTTTCAACTAACCCGCCCATCGTTTCAAGTCCAAGCGACAGTGGCAATACATCAAGTAATAGCATGTCAGAATCAGGCTTGTTGCCCACTAATACATCAGCTTGTAATGCGGCACCTAATGCCACAACGCGATCAGGGTCGATAGATGTAAGCGGTTCTTTTTCAAAAAAGCTTTCCACTTGGCTACGAACCAGAGGCATGCGGGTTGAGCCACCTACCATGACAACCTGCAGCACTTCTTCGTTTTCAATGCCAGCATCTTTTACCGCACGGCGACACGAACGAAGCGTTTTTTTAACAAGCGGCATAGCCAACTCGTCAAAAGTCTCGCGTGTAACTTCTACGGTATGTTTTTGCTCGTCAAATTCAAGTACTACATTCACTTTTGCGTACTGGCTCAGTGCTTCTTTACAGGCTTTTGCTTTATTTATAAATAAGCGCAGTACAGAAGGCGATAATGTAGAAATATCGGTTTGCTGCTTAAAGTAGTCCACCAATAACGCATCGAAATCATCACCGCCTAAGCTTGAGTCACCGCCGGTAGCCATTACTTCAAACACACCTTGGTGCAAGCGAAGTATTGAAATATCAAAGGTGCCTCCACCTAAATCATAAACAGCGATAATGCCTTCTTGGCCTGAATCTAAACCATAGGCAACTGCCGCAGCGGTTGGCTCGTTTAATAAGCGCAATACGTTAATGCCCGCAAGCTCGGCTGCATCTTTAGTGCTTTGACGTTGTGCATCATCAAAGTAAGCCGGTACGGTAATGACAGCACCTAAAATGTCTTGGTTACCAAAGCTTTGCTCTGCGCGTGCTTTTAATGCCGATAAAATATGGCTAGAGGCTGTTACAGGGCTTATTTTTCCAGCTTCTGTTTGAATAGCTAGTGAGCCGTTGTCTTCACAAAATTGATAAGGTAGCTGGCCATAACTTTGTTCAATTTCAGCTTGGGTTTTACCTAAAAAACGTTTAACTGAAATTAGGGTGTTTGCAGGATCTTGTGTTGCTGCTTGTGCAGCTTCTGTACCGACTGTTACACCACCGGCTTGATAGCGTACAACCGATGGCAGCATGGCAGCACCAAGCTCATCTGTTAATGTACGGGCTTCGCCACTTTGTACCGTTGCTACCAATGAATTTGTGGTGCCTAGGTCAATTCCTATAGCTAATTTGTGTTCATGTGGTGCCGCGCTCTGCCCCGGCTCAGCAATTTGCAATAATGCCATAATGCTCTTTTAACTCGTGTTGCTCGCTTTACAGCAAGTAATTAATCGTCAAATAAACTGTCTTCAATGCGCTCAAGCTCGTCTTTCAGTTTATATACAAACTTTAATTTGCGAATATTATCAGCAGCTTGTTGATATTGCGCCTCATCGTTACTTGCAAGTTGCTCGGCAAGTTCATTACTGTACTGGGCTTTTAATTGTTTTATTTGTGATTCAAAATTAGCAATTGCGGTATCAGGGTCACTCGCCGATGCAAGCTCTTCAAGCTCTTCACGCAGCTCCATTTGCTGCATTAAAAACATTGGATCTTGCAGTGTTTGTTGCTCTGCACGAATATCAACACCTAACTCACTTAGCATATATTCGGCCCGCTTAACTGGGTGCTTAAGTGTTTGTAGGGCATCGTTAATTTCAGCCGTGCTTTGTACAGCCATCAACTTATCGCGACTACTCGCATTAGCCTGACGATCAGGGTGCACTGCGCGTTGCAGCTCAAGGTAGTGCTTATTTATTGTGGCCATGTCGATATTATAATCAACAGGTATCGCAAATAACTCAAAATAACGCATAACTTTAACCAATATAATTCACAAATAATAAAGCCCTACAATTACTGGCAGGGCTTATAAATACTACAAAGGTAGTTGAGCTTAAACGGTAAAGCTTTCGCCACAACCACACTCATCGGCTTGGTTAGGGTTATTAAATTTAAACCCTTCATTTAAACCTTCTTTGGTGTAGTCAAGCTCTGTGCCATCGATATAAACCAAGCTTTTAGCATCCACAATTAAGGTAACGCCATTAGCTTTAAAGGTTTCATCGTCTTCGTTTAGCTCATCAACAAACTCAAGTACATAAGCAAGACCTGAACAGCCCGTCGTTTTAATGCCAACGCGCAGGCCTAAACCCTTACCGCGGTTTGCTAAAAATGATTGTACGCGGTTTGCTGCCGCATCTGTCAATGTCACTGCCATGAGTATCTCTTACTTCGCTTGTTTGCTTTTGTAATCAGCAATTGCTGCTTGAATTGCATCTTCAGCTAAAATTGAACAGTGAATTTTCACTGGTGGTAATTCAAGCTCTGCACTGATATCAGTGTTTTTAATGGTTGCTGCTTCGTCTAGTGTTTTACCTTTCACCCACTCTGTTACCAGTGACGATGAAGCAATTGCACTACCACAACCGTATGTTTTAAATTTAGCATCTTCAATAACGCCTTCAGACGATACTTTAATTTGCAATTTCATTACGTCACCACATGCTGGTGCGCCAACCATACCCGTTGCCACTGACGGGTCGTTTTTGTCAAGAACGCCCACGTTACGTGGGTTTTCTACGTGGTCGATTACTTTATCACTATAAGCCATAATTCTATCCTCATTACCTGCTACGGTAGATGCTCACACGTATTAGTGGTGAGCCCATTCAACTGAATCTAAATCAATACCTTCTTGATGCATTTCCCACAAAGGAGACATCTCGCGTAGGCGACCGATAGAGTTTTTAATTAATTCAACGGTGTAATCAATTTCTTCTTCGGTAGTGAAACGACCAATACTGAAGCGAATTGAACTGTGTGCTAGTTCGTCGTTGCGACCAAGTGCACGCAATACATATGAAGGCTCTAAACTTGCTGATGTACACGCAGAACCAGACGATACCGCTATATCTTTTACTGCCATAAGTAGCGACTCACCTTCAACAAAGTTAAAGCTGATATTCACAATACCTGGAACAGATTGGTCTTGTGCGCCGTTAAAGTATACTTCGTCCATATCAGCCATAATGCCATCAATTAGGCGCTTACGTAATGCGCTGATATGTGCGTGATCTTTTTCAAAATCTTGCTTAGCAATTCTAAATGCTGCACCCATACCTACTAGCTGATGCGTTGCAAGTGTACCTGAACGCATACCACGTTCGTGACCGCCACCGTGCATTTGCGCTTCTAAGCGAGCACGTGGTTTACGACGCACATAAAGTGCACCAATACCTTTAGGACCGTATACTTTGTGAGCAGAGAACGACATAAAGTCAACTTTAAGTTGCTGCACATCGATTAATACTTTACCTGCGCTTTGTGCTGCGTCTACATGGAACATTATCTTGCGTTCACGACACATTTCACCAATGGTGTTAATGTCTTGAATTACACCTAGCTCGTTATTTACGTGCATAATGCTTACAAGTACAGTGTCTTCACGCATTGTTTCTTCAAGCTTTTTAAGATCTAGTAGGCCGTTCTCTTCAACGTCCATGTAGGTTACTTCAAAGCCTTGACGCTCGAGCTCACGACACGTGTCGATTACTGCTTTGTGCTCAGTTTTAGCGGTAATAACGTGCTTACCTTTCTTTTTGTAAAACTGCGCTGCACCTTTAATTGCAAGGTTATTTGATTCTGTAGCGCCCGAGGTGAAAACAATTTCACGTGGGTCGGCATTAATTAAATCGGCAATGTCAGTACGCGCTTGGTCAACTACTTCTTCAGCTTGCCAACCAAAACGGTGCGAACGTGACGCAGGATTACCAAAATTACCGTCCATTGTCAGGCATTGCATCATTTCTTTTGCAACACGCTCATCAACAGGCGTGGTCGCTGCGTAATCTAAATAAATCGGTAACTTCATTTCTCTCTCCGCTGCAGGTCAACTTTATAGTTGACAGCTTACTTGAATGTTTTCCAACTGCTTAATTGCATTATTGATGCTGTTATCTTGGCGAGATGCAATTTCTTTTACATCTGACTTTTCCACCAATTCAGCTAAGGTAATATTATTTAAAAACTCTTCGATGCGTGCGCTTAAATCAGACCATAAGCTGTGAGTTAAACACCGCATACCACTTTGACACCCGGTATCGGCACCTTGGCAACGTGTTGCATCTACCGATTCGTCTACAGCGCTAATAACGTCGCCAACAGAGATAACCGTGGCTTCTCGGCCTAGCAAATACCCCCCGCCAGGACCACGAACCGAGCTCACTAGGCCATTCTTACGTAAACGGGCAAATAATTGCTCAAGGTATGACAAAGAAATTTCTTGTCTTTGTGAAATATCAGCAAGGGCTACAGGGCCTACACTCGCATGTAGTGCAACATCCAGCATAGCTGTTACGGCATATCTGCCTTTTGATGTTAACTTCATAACGCCCCCCGCACAAAAGAGTGCAAATTTTAATTACCAGAGTAAAATAGTCAAGTATTATCACTTGATAAAAATTTGATTAAGAACCCTGTTCTATTAACAAATTTTTAATACCTGACCTTTTTGGTCAAGTATTAGGTGTATTGTAATTACCTGAGTGTTTTAGTCAAGTATTAGCTCGTTATTTACCCGCAGGTTTTTATAACCAATCGCTATACCTTACTTAGGAATAGATTTATTAATTGAGGTAAGAATACCGCGCAGTATGTTTAGCTCTGCCTCTTCTGGGCGAGCTCGGTTAAACAAACGACGTAGCTTAGTCATCACTAAACCTGGGTGCTGCTTAATAATAAAACCAGTGTTATCAAGCGTCTGTTCTAAATGCTCGTAAAATAACTCTGTTTGTTTTGAACTAGGATAAGCAGTCTCATCGTCTGCTTGCTCTGCCTTTGGCTGCTGATTTAAAAACGCCATACGCGTTTCGTAGCTTAGCGTTTGCACAGCCATAGCTAAATTAAGCGAGCTATATTCAGGATTTGCAGGAATGCATACATGGTAGTTACACAGTTGTAGCTCTTCGTTGGTCAATCCGCTATTTTCACGACCAAATACAAGTGCTACTGGACCATTCACCGCCTCAGCAACTAGCTTTTCACCGCATTCACGTGGCTCAACCATAGGCCAAGACAACGTGCGCGAGCGTGCACTTGTGCCAATTGTTAATGCACAATCGGCAATGGCATCAGCCACGGTATCAACAATAACCGCATTGCCTAATACATCGGTAGCACCGGCTGCAAGCGCGCTTGCATGGCTATCTACTTCACAAGCAGGGTCTACTAAATAAAGCTTTGATAAGCCCATGGTTTTCATGGCGCGGGCCGCCGAACCAATGTTGCCAGAGTGTGAGGTGTTAACTAAAACGATGCGAATATCATCTAAGATCATTGCTGTGCTACTTTTCTATGCCAAAAAATTGTGCGAATTCTAACATAAAACAGCAATAAGATCCTAGATCCTTAAAGCCCGATCAACACGCTAAATGCCGTTAAACCATGGCCGCTTTTACATATACATCAAAACGGTTCTTTTTTGTTTTAATTTGCATGCTGGGTGTTTTGTCATTTAAAAATGGGGCGTAATCAGGGCGCTTTACAACAACACGCTTACTAGCTAGTGGATAGGCAAAATCAAGTAGATCATCTGCGTCGGTGTCTTCGCCAACAAGCTCTTGAAATACGCGCATTTCTTTTTTAACTAGCGCTGATTTTTCACGGTGAGGAAACATAGGATCTAAATACACTACATCGGGCATGCTCTCGCATTGCTCTAACAATGTATGGCTTGAGCCAAACACTAAGCTCATATTTTGCTGCATCCAAGGGCCAATTTCAGCGTCGTCGTAGGCACGTTTTAAGCCATCAAACAATAAAGCAGCTACCACAGGGTGACGCTCGTGCAGTATTACTTTGCAACCAAGAGAGGCCAGCACAAAGCCATCTCGTCCAAGGCCTGCGGTGGCATCAAGTACAACAGGCGTTGCGCCTTTATTTAGGCCCACCGCTTTAGCTATAGATTGCCCTTTTCCGCCACCAAATTTTCGCCTGTGCGCCACAGCCCCGGTTACAAAGTCTACGTTTATAGCGCCGAGCTTAGGTTCATCAGTTTTTAGTAGGTTTAGGCCAGTTTCGTCAAAATATAGGCTAAAGCCGCTACAACTTTGCGCCCATTGGATTAAGTTAAAACGCGTTTCTAGCTCATTTAAATACGGGCGACACTCTTTAAAAGCACACTGAATAACCACTACACACTCCGACGAAAAATTTCGGCTGCAGTATAACAAGCGTTAACGCACTAAAATAGCTCTATATCGCTTTGATGCGCAAGACTATGTGAGCTGGCCTCTTCTACTTTACTACGCAGGTTACACAATAATTCGTTGCGGCTCTCGGTCACTTGTTTAAGCTGGTATTTTATAAATGCTAGATCACTATTTGCGGTCACTAACAGCTGCATAGTTTCGTCTAATTGAGACATGTATAAGGTTAAATCTGCAGGGTTTGCCTGTGCTTGTGTTTGTTTAATAGCGCAGTTTAGTTCATGCAGCTGCTCTATAAACTGCCTAGTGTAGTCATTTTGTACAACATTTTGGCTGGTAAGTTGCTTTACGATATCTTGCAAAGCAGTGCTAATTTGAGTGGCTTGCTCAAAGCTATTTTCGTTTCTGTCCATAGCAACGACCTTTTCGTTTGTCACCTCGAGTATGTGCGGGAATAAGTCTTTATAGCGGCCGTATAAAGCACGATTATCAGCCGGCATATTTTTAATTAATAAAGATATTTTGGGGTAGTTAATAATGGTGCTGCTACCAATATCAACAAATCGATTAGCATTGCGGTGCTGCTCTAAAAGCTCTTGCTCGAGTGGGCATACACCACTTTCTAAACTATAAAAATAGCTTCCCCCTTGATACCAAAATACAATGACCACATCTAAATTAAACGGGGTAAAAAAAGCAAGTAAGTGCTCGCTTAATGACTGAAAATTATGACAGTGGTAGCTTTGTCCTACAAACCTTACTATACGGCCCATGTCTCCCGATTCAGCTAAGGCCATTGCCGCTGTGTTTTGTGCTTTAGCGACATCATGTTTAAGTTTTACGCATTGCTGTCGGTACTCATAAAGCACTTTAATACGCGCCATAAGCTCTTCTGTATTAAAGGGTTTGATGATGTAGTCAGACGCGCCTACGCTGTAGCCTTTTACTCTATCGTTAAGCTCCACCTTAGAGGACAAAAACATAATAGGTATATCGTGTGTAGACTCATCTGCTTTTAATGCTTGGCAAATTTCATAGCCTGATTTACCGGGCATTTCTATATCGAGTAAAACGATGTCGGGCGTGTGTTTTTTGGCTAGCTTAAGTCCTTGTTCGCCGTCTTTAGCGTGAATAAGCTTACAAAAGCCCGCTAAAGCCTCTTCAATAATTCGATGAACATACAAATCGTCATCAATCGTTAATACCAACTTTGCCATGCCCTAGTCCATTTTGCTGCGTATACACAAAGCATAGTACGGGTGATTAAAATTACTAAAAACAATTGTCCAATATATTAAAAATATAAAAAAAGCGCCATATAGGCGCTTTATAAGGTTAACTAATTGTTTATGCAGCTATACCACTGTGACGCAGTAACGCATCAACGTTTGGCTCACGCCCGCGGAACTTTTTAAATAACGCCATAGGCTCTTCACTGCCGCCTTTTTCTAAAATATTTTCTAAGAAGGCTTTACCTGTCTCGGCATTAAAAATACCGTCTTCTTCAAATTTAGAAAATGCATCCGCAGAGAGTACTTCAGCCCACTTGTACGAGTAATAACCAGCACTGTAGCCGCCTGCAAAAATATGACTAAAGCCATGTTGAAAACGGTTGAATTCAGGTGGATTAATAACCGATGTACGGCTACGTACGTCGTTTAAAATCGCTTGAATTTGGCACGCTTGATTTGCTTGGTAGTCGTGGTGAATTTTAAAATCGAACAATGAAAACTCAATTTGACGCAGCATTTGCATACCCGAATTATAGTTTTTAGCAGCCAGTAGTTTATCAAGTAATTCTTTTGGTAATGGTTCACCGGTTTCAAAGTGGCCTGAAATAAAGCTCAGTGCTTGTTCGTCGTAACACCAGTTTTCTAAAAATTGGCTCGGTAGCTCTACGGCATCCCATGCAACGCCGTTGATACCCGCAACAGGCGCGGCATCAACTTGGGTAAGCATGTGGTGAATACCGTGGCCAAATTCGTGGAATAATGTGGTTACTTCATCATGCGTAAATAGCGCCGGTTTATCACCGACTGCTTTGTTAAAGTTACACACTAAATACGCCACTGGCGTTTGTAGCTCACCACTGGCTCGCACTTTGCGGCCCATGCAGTCGTCCATCCAAGCGCCGCCACGTTTGCGTTCGCGTGCATATAAATCAAGGTAAAAACGGCCGCGCAATGTATTGCTGCTATCAAAAATTTCAAAAAAGCGCACATCGCTATGGTAAGTATCAAAATCGCTGACTTCTTTTACCTGAATACCAAAAAGGCGATTAACGGTTTCAAATAAACCACTCAGCACTTTGTCCGCAGGGAAGTAAGGACGTAATACTTCATCTGAAATAGCGTATTTTTCTTGCTTGAGCTTTTCGCTGTAGTAACCAAAATCCCAAGCTTCTAGTTCAGCTATACCATGCTTTTGCTCAGCATAGGCTTTTAACTCTGCTACTTCTTGCTCTGCTTGAGGTTTAGACTTAGCTGCTAAATCTTCTAAAAAAGAGAAAACTTGCGCTGGCGACTCGGCCATTTTAGTCGCTAATGATTTTTCAGCATAGTTATTAAACCCTAACAGCTGCGCTAGTTCGTGGCGAAGCGCAAGCTCTTCTTTCATAATGTCTGAGTTATCAAACTCACCTGCATTAGGGCCTTGATCTGAAGCGCGCGTACAAAATGCCGTGTAGGTTTCTTTTCTTAGTTCTCGATCATCTGCATAGGTCATTACCGGTAAGTAAGACGGAAAATCAAGCGTAAATACCCAGCCATCTAAGCCTTTGCTTTTAGCTGTTTCGCTGGCAAGCGCCAAGGCCGACTCTGGCAAGCCTGCCAATTGGCTTTCATCGGTAATGTGCTTATGCCATGCAAGCGTAGCATCCATTACATTATTACCAAATTTAGAGGCCAGTTCAGATAAGCGCGTGCTAATTTCGCCGTAACGCTTTTTGTCATCTGCCGATAAGGCAATGCCAGAGAGTTTAAAATCACGTAGGGCGTTGGTAATGGTTTTTTGCTGTGCAGTGCTCAGTGTCTTAAATTCATCGCTGTTATAAAGTGTGTTATACGCATCGTACAGGCCTTGATGCTGCCCTACAAACGTTGAGTACTCAGATATAAGTGGTAAACATTGCTCGTAGGCTTCACGTAATTCATCATTATTCATGACTGAATTTAGGTGCGATACCGGTGAGAACATACGCGAGAGTTTATCGTCCGCTTCTTCAAGGGGTAATACTAAATCGTTCCATGTAAACGAGCCTTTCGCTAGCACCTCATCTATGGCTTTACGACATTGCTCTATACCGTGCTTTAGTGCCGGTACTACGTACTCTGGCTTTATTTTTGAAAACGGGGGTAAGCCTTCTAGGCCAATGAGTGGATTTGTTTGTGCTTCGCTCATGAATTTTCTCAATTTAAATGACTATGAATTTGAAGTTGGGGCAAAACGATGAAATACAAGCCTCCATTAATGGGTCTAATATAGCTTAGAATGAAACTGATCCGCATAATAAACAATTTCGTTTGTTGTATTTATCAGCTTTTTAGCGCGCCGCGCTGGGTGACTTGCACTTAGCATATGCTATCATCGGCACATTATAGTTAAATATTTTTTTGAGGATAAAACATGGCTCAGCATTTTGATTACATTGCGATTGGTGGTGGTAGTGGTGGTATTGCCTCTGCTAACCGTGCGGCAATGCGTGGCGCTAAAGTAGCACTTATCGAAGCAAAACACATGGGCGGCACCTGTGTTAATGTAGGTTGTGTGCCTAAAAAAGTAATGTGGCATGGCGCACAAGTTGCTGAAGCAATTAATTTATATGCACCTGATTACGGCTTTAACGTAGAAGTAAAAGACTTTAACTGGAGCAAACTCGTTGAAAGCCGCGAAGCCTACATTGGTCGCATTCATAAAGGGTACGACAACGGCTTATCTAACAATGGCGTAACCGTAATTAACGGGTTTGCTAAATTTGTTGATAGCAAAACCGTAGAAGTAAACGGCGAGCATTACACGGCTGATCATATTTTGATTGCAGTAGGTGGTCGTCCTCACACACCTAATATACCCGGTGCAGAATACGGCATAGACTCAAATGGCTTTTTTGAATTAACAGAGCAACCTAAGCGAGTTGCAGTTATTGGCGCAGGCTACATTGCTGTAGAGCTTGCCGGTGTATTGCATGGCTTGGGCACTGAAACCCATTTATTTGTACGTAAACATGCGCCACTTCGTAACTTTGATACGCTACTGGTTGATACCCTTGTAGAGATCATGAAAAAAGAAGGCCCTACACTGCATACTGAGTGCTCGCCTAAAGAAATTGTTAAAGAAAGCGATGGTAGCTTAACCATACATTTTGAAAATGGTTACAGTCAAAACGTTGACCAAGTAATTTGGGCTATTGGCCGTGAGCCAAGCACTGATGTTATTAACATTGCAGCAGCAGGGGTTGAGCTAAATAGCTCTGGTTATGTAAAAGTAGATGAATATCAAAACACCAATGTACCTGGTATTTATGCTGTAGGCGATATTATTGAACACGGTATAGAACTTACGCCTGTCGCTGTTAAAGCCGGCCGTACCCTATCAGAGCGTTTATTTAATAAAGAACTCCCTGATGATTTAAAAATGGATTACAGCCTTGTACCTACCGTTGTATTTAGCCATCCACCTATTGGCACTATTGGTGAAACCGAGCAAGAAGCCATTGCTCGCCACGGCGAAGAAAACGTGAAAGTGTATAAATCGGGCTTTGCCGCTATGTACACAGCTGTTACGCAACATCGCCAACCGTGTGCAATGAAGCTGGTATGTGTAGGCCCAGAAGAAAAAGTTGTTGGCTTACACGGCATTGGTTTTGCTGTTGATGAGATGATTCAAGGCTTTGCAGTAGCAATGAAAATGGGCGCAACTAAAGCTGATTTTGATGCCGTGGTTGCGCTGCATCCGACAGGCTCTGAAGAGTTTGTAACAATGCGCTAGGCATATCCGGCCTATAACATTAAACGCCCTTACTCTGTTTGCGTAAGGGCTTTTTTATACTTGCATGTTTATACGTATATTGATCAATTAATCAACTCATAGCGTTACAAATAACACATCATAAATACACAAAACAAACATCCAACCTATTAATTTAACAGTGAAAAATTTAGACAGATAAATAACGTAAAAGTTTCGAGAATGCTTTGGCTTTTGTCCATTTTTGCAATTAAACTGCCGCGCATTGTTCTCAAATTAGGTTTTTATATGTTCTTATTACGATCGTTTATTTACTTACTATGCTTAGCAGGTGTGGCTTTTTTAATTCAACTTGAAGGCTTTGATTTACAGCAAAACGCACTTTACAGTGAAGAAACCCTAACCGAACACATGCAAGATATTTTAACCTTTTTGAGTTGCCTGCTTTTCTTCTACGCCTCACGCATTCACTCTGAGCTTAAAATAGCCGCTTTGTTACTGGCTGCATTATCAGCTGCTATGTTTGTCAGAGAATTTGATACTTACCTAGATATGTATGTGTTTGATGGCGCGTGGCAAACTATCGTGTACACGCTGTTAGGGGGCGTAATATTCTATTTAAAAACTCAGCGAGGCTTTATCTACCGCTCCTTAAAAGCTTATGCTCAAACACCGAGCTATGGTATTTGCCTATCTGGCTTAGTAACCTTACTCGCATTTTCGAGAATGATGGGTAAGGGTGAGTTTTGGCACTCAGTGATGGGAGAACACTACGTTCGGGTAGTTAAAAACATTATTGAGGAAGGCATAGAAACCCTAGGTTATACACTTATTTTTATCGCTGCTATTGAGCTTGTATTGTTTTGCCTAAAACACGCTAAACACGCGCAGGTCTCTATTACACAGCAAACAGCCTAGCTGCTAAGTAATAGCAACTAAATTAAATATTTAGTCACTTGGGCGTGCTAAATAAAGCGCTAACGGCATTATAAGTATCTTAAGTAGAGTAACTACATATTGAAATTTATGCCTGTTATCACGCTATTTGCCTGCTGCTATAAATGACTCATAACCTAACACAATTGGTATACGTTATTTTATGTAGCTTAAATTTGCTAATTGGATTGATTACTCAATATACTTAGCGTGCATATCCCTTCTCCTATTTGGACGTTATGATTAAAGACATACTCATGCACCCTTTTTTAGTGTCGCTATTCGTGCTTGCCATTGCCTTCGTACTTAAAGTACTGGTTGATAAACTGGCAAGAAACCGCGCTGAAAAAAAAGAAAAAGATATTCGTTACATCACTCATAATATTAAGCACTTTATTAATTTTGTTATGGTGTTGTCGCTGCTATTTGTATGGTCGACCGAAATACAAAATTTTGCCCTGTCTATTGCTGCGTTTGCGGTGGCTATAGTGCTTGCAACTCGCGAGTTTATACAGTGCGTTATCGGCTTTTTTTACCTTGTTACGACGCGCCCATTTAGAGTGGGTGACTGGATACAAGTAGGTGATTACTTTGGCGAAGTGGCCGAGACTGATTGGATAAAAACCACCTTACATGAAATTGATATTCACACTTATCAATTTTCACGTAAAACTATATACATCCCCAACAACAAGCTTATTACCAGCTCTATAAAAAATTTAAATTTTGTAAAACGTTTTGCCACCCATCACTTTACAATTGTAAGAAGAGAAAGTTTTAACCCTTACCCTATTCACGCACCACTCACCGAAAAAGCGAAGCAATACTGTGAAGAGTTTGAAGAAGTAGCAAGCCGTTACAACTCAATGATAGAGCGTAAGTTAGATGCTAAAATTTCAGGACCTGAACCTGTAATACATTTTAGCACTACAGAGCTTGGGGAGTTTAAAGCAAACTTTACGCTATTTTGCCCAACTAATAAGGCCCTTGAGATTGAGCATAAGTTAACTGAGAGCTTTATGGATTTGTGGTACGAAGAAGCGAAGAAAAATAAAGAAGACCAAAGCGAGGCATAAACCTCGCATTGCTAACCAATAAAGCGCTAATTGCTTCGCGCTTTATTGTTTTATGCGGTGCCACCTACTGTAAGTTGGTCTATTTTAAGGCTTGGTTGACCTACCCCTACAGGAACGCTTTGGCCATCTTTACCACAGACACCTACGCCTTTATCAAGGGCTAAATCGTTGCCTACCATAGAAATATGCTGCATAACCTCTGGGCCATTACCAATTAGCGTTGCGCCTTTAATTGGCTGGGTAATTTTACCGTTTTCAATTAAATACGCCTCTGATGCGCTAAATACAAACTTACCTGAAGTAATATCTACTTGGCCGCCGCCAAAGTTAGGGGCAAATACCCCTTTTTTAACTGAGCTGATAATATCGGCTTGGCTATGCTCGCCCCCTAGCATGTAGGTGTTAGTCATACGTGGCATAGGTAAATGCGCATACGACTCACGACGTGCATTACCGGTTGGGTTTACGCCCATTAAACGCGCATTGAGCTTATCTTGCATGTAGCCTTTTAATATACCGTTTTCGATAAGTACGTTATAAGCTGCAGGTGTGCCTTCATCATCAACGTTAAGTGAACCACGGCGATCGGCCATGGTGCCATCATCAACTACAGTACACAGCTCAGACGCTACTTTTTGCCCCACTTTACCGCTAAATGCCGACGCGCCTTTACGGTTAAAGTCGCCTTCAAGACCATGCCCTACCGCTTCGTGTAGCAACACACCTGGCCAACCATTACCAAGTACAACTTCCATTGTGCCAGCCGGTGCATCAATTGCCTCTAGGTTTACTTTAGCCTGGCGTACGGCTTCTTCTGCAAAGCCCATCCAACGTGGCTTGCCTTCAACTAGCTCTTTAAAGTAACCATAATCTAAACGTGCACCGCCCCCTGCGCCACCACGTTCACGGCGACCGTTTTTTTCAAGCAAAACGGAGCAGTTTAAACGAATAAGCGGGCGTATATCGGTAGCAAACGTGCCATCGCTGGCAGCAATTAATACCTCTTCGTATACCGCCGACATTGAACTAATTACTTGCTGCGCATCAGGGGCGAGTTCGCGAATGTAGTTTTCAAGCTCACGCAATAAACTCACTTTATCGCTGTCACTCATGCTTGATATTGGCTGATGCGGGGCAAATTGCTCTTTTGCTTTCACATCACTAAATACTTTAATGGTTTTATCTTCGCCTGCATCGGCAATGCTACGAGCCGCCGTTGCAGCTTTGTTTAACGCTTCAAGGTTAATGGCATCAGAGTAAGAAAAACCTGTTTTTTCACCGCTAACGGCACGTACACCTACGCCACGCTCTACATTGTAAGAGCCTTCTTTTACTAAGCCATCTTCAAGCACCCATGACTCATGATGGCTTGATTGAAAGTATAAATCGGCGTAATCCACTTTGTGCTGATGAATATACCCGAGCGTTTTTTCGAGTTCTTCTCGATTTAGCTGGCTGTCGTGTAATAAATGCTGTTCAACCGAATTCATAATAAATGCTCTCTAAATCGTTGATGAGATTGCACGGGCATATCTCTTCTAATTTTATTTAATTGGTTTAGGTCGGCGTAACCGCTTATAAACCCTACCCCACTTTTAAGCGTTGCTATTTGCTCGCCCCACGGTGAAATAATAATACTGTGGCCGTATGTTTGGCGGCCATTTTGATGCGTTCCATACTGCGCCGCTGCAATAACGTAACATTGCGTTTCTATTGCACGTGCCCTTAATAAGGGTTGCCAATGTGCTTGCCCGGTAGGGACTGTAAATGCACTGGGTACTAAAATTATTTCTGCCCCTTGGCGTACAAGTGCGCTAAATAATCCGCTAAAGCGCAAATCATAACATACTGTTAAGCCAATTTTACCAAACGGTGTAGCAACCACCACTACATCTTCACCTGCCTGGGTAAAGTCTGACTCTCGGTAGCTAGCGGTTTTATCGGCCACATCAACATCAAATAAATGCATTTTATTATACGTGGCTACGCAGTCACCTTGGCTATTAAATAAGTGTGAGGCCGCAAAGTACTTATCATTTTTATGTGGCTCGGGGATAGTGCCCGCATTTAACCAAATATTATGCTTTTTACACAATGCACTAAGTTGCTGCTTGTAGTGTGTAATGCGTTTAGCAACCGCTAGCGTATCATAGCCACTTTTACTAAATACTAAAAACGCCTCGGGTAAACACACAAGCATTGGTCTCGTTGCGGGTAGTTTATTTAACGCATTGGCAAGGGTTGCCAAGTTTTCATCAGGGTCGGTGCTTGAACACATTTGCAAAGCAACAATATTGGCGTTTAGTGTACTCATTGTGTTGCTGTTACCGCGGCATCTTTAAGCTTAAGCGTACTAGCTGCTTGGGGCTGATTTTGTGCAGCTTGCGGTAAGGTCACTTCTTTACTTTTACGATCAAGCTCTTGCACTACTGGATCATTCATTTTACCGGTTACTTTAAAGTTAATTTCAGATATCACCCTTGCTGAGTGAATCACTTTATCTAGCGCGAGTGCAGCAAGCCCCGTAACAGGATTAACCATCCAAGCCACAATAACTGGAATGCTGGATGTTACTTGCGGTGCCACTGCTAAATCGTAATCTATTTCAAGGGTGTTTAAATTAGCATAGCCGTTAATCGTTAAATCGGCAGGCACGCCATCCATTTTGGTATTTTTAGTGTAGGCTATGCCTTTATCTAGCTGCATAGAGCCTTGTAAGCTGTTATAAAAAAAGCCTTTTGAGAATACGTCTCTAAAATCGAGTTTTAATTTACGCACCAGCGAGTCAAGGCTAAGTAACGAAAATACGCGCGCCCCCCCATCGCTTATTTCAGCAATGTGACCTTCGCCTAAATCCCATTTAACTTCACCGCCTAAACTTGGTATATCAAAGTCATACGGGGCACCTTGCCAAGCGAGATTATAGTTAATATCGGCTTTTGAATCTTTTATGGCGGTGGTGATATCAAATTCATCAAATAGCGCGCCTATATCGTCACTTTTAAGCTCACCATTAAATTGCGTAAAGCCACCTTGCCATTGCCCTTTGGTACGTAAAATATGATCGCCCTTATCAACCACAAGCTCAGAAATAGTAAGCTTGTCGCCTTCCCCGACCAACGAAGTGCTCACTTTATCAAGCTGGTAATTGGCCACTTTACAATCTGCACATTCAAATTCAATAGCAGGGACTGTGTTAAGCCACGCTAGGTTTTGCTCTGGCAGTACATCGGTGATCTCAAGTTCGTCTTCTGCTTTAGGTGCAAAGTTAAGTCTCAAGTAATCGCTATTTATACGTATCGGCTGGCTTGGCTGAGAGCTGGGAATAAACACGCCAGCACGCAGCTCTTTGGCATTAAGCTTTAAATATAAGTCGTTTTGCTGGGGTGCTAAGCGCATTTCAAAATCGTTAAAAATAATGTCGCTAGCATTAACCTTGTTAATATGCGCAACCACTTCATTTAATGGCGGCATAATACCCTTAGACTGCTGGCCAGGCTTCGCTTGAGCAGCTTTAATTATTTGGTCTATTAATTCAAACCATGCTTCGAGTTGCGTTTGTTCAAGATTGATATTAACGCTTAAATCTTTTTGATTTAGCCCTAAATCTTGCTCGCCAAGTACAATATGCATATTACTAAATTGCGGCTGACCGTTTTCTAAAATCGCATTAAAATAGAGCTGCTGATTAGCATTAGCCGTAATAAGATTTGAAATATCATCGCCTTGCACAACGCCCGTTAACGGCCAAACCTGCTCACTTGTTTTGCCATAAGGCGCAGGTAATGTGCTCGTCAAGCCGCGTAGCTCTGAGCTAACCTGAGCGCGATAATTAAAGCCTTGCTCGGTAAAGTTAAGGGAAAGGCCTATATCAACTTCACTTTGCCCACTCAGGTACCCTTTCAGCACGCCTTGCGCCTGGGTTGTTAGCGTATCTGCATTTAACAGCGCCGTTATATCAATATTAGCGGCGTACTGCTGAGCTTCGCTTGCACTATTATAGTTAATGCTAAGCGGCATACCCAACCATGAAGCACTGGCGTTTTGCATGCTAATTGTATCGTTTTCAAAACTAAGCTCGCCGTTTAGTTTTTCAAGCGCAATACCTGGGGCTGCAATATAAACAGGCAAATCCTTTAGTTTAACTTTGCCGCTTACACTGGCTCCACCTTTAAATTTAGAACCAATTAAAAGTGTTACGCTTGCATCAGCTTGACCTTTACCCTGTACCACCTCAAAAATATTAGCCAGAGGGTTTGCAATCGGCGTGGCGGCAAAAAAGTCATGTAGTTTTTCCATTTGCGCGCGTTTATCTATTTGTACAATAAGCTCATCAGCATGCATTAAATCGGCAATACTAACGTGCACGCTATCGCCTACTTCTAAATTAACTAACTGGCCTTGCTGGCTGTAAATATCCATTCGCTCGTTGGCAAAATGCAGTTGCACATTAGCATTACTCACCGCTGGCCACTCAGGGTCAAACGCGTAGGTTGCATCGTCTATTTGAGCTAGTACATCAAACTGGCCGCTGCCATCTGTAAAAGGAAAGCCAGATAACGGGCCTGCAAATAATACTTGCGCTTTAGCTACTTCGCCCCCTTTTATCGCGCCGTTTAAGTAGCTTACAAGTTGAGGGCTCATTGCCTTTAACGGAAAGTAGTGACCGGCTACTGTGGCATCCTCAGCATAGGCTTCTGCGTAAAGATCTAAACGCGGATCGTCGCTAAGGCTTAGATTAAGTTCAGCAGCTAAAGTTACTTCGTTATTATCAAACCAAATATTATTACTGCTTACAGTCCAGTAATTATCTGTTTTTGCTAAATCCAGATCGATATTGATTTGGTTGTAATCAATGTTTTTACTGAAACTATCGCCGGTTATTAAAGTGCCGTTTTCGCCAAATAGCTGCACTCGCCCACGCTGCTGATTTATAAGCCCCGAGACTCTAAGTGCCTGCGCTGCGGGAATACCAGAGACTTCTTGCCAGCCAATTTTATTAGCTGAAAACCATAACTGCCATTGCTCATCAGGATTAAGTTCTAGGTAGGCTTGATCGATAAAACCACTTGGTTTGCGGTTTAAAAGTGGCTGCAATGCTTCAAAATTAGTTAACGATGCCAAGTTACTCAGTAAAGAAAGATCAACCTGCTGCAGCCACACTTTATTTTGCTTACCTAAGTTTGCCTCAAATTCTAGACTGGGCCAGGTTGTGTCGTTATTACTAAATGTCAGACCCGTGCTTTTTAAGTGCCAAGCATTTGCCTCAGGAAATAAATGAAATCCCCCTTCGCTTAAGCTCACTTGCTTGGCTTGTTGGTTATTTTGCCAGTGCACAAAACTCGGTAACCACTGCATTTTTACATCGCTGATAAACCCATTTTCGAGCTTAAGCCAAGACTTTAAGTTTATGTCTGTGTAAAGCTGTTGTTTTTCAGTATTAATATATTGCGCTAACCAGTTAGATACATCTACACTATTTGCTTGTACGTAAATATCACCTGCAATCTGTTCTATAGTTTTACCACTAAGCGCGATACGTGCGTCAAAGCTACCCACACTAATACCAGGCAAAGCTAGGCTGCCGCTGCCTAGGTGTTGTTCATCTTGGTTTTGCCATACTATGTTTTCGAGTAATAATTTACGCTCTCTACCATCTTCTAAAATAAAATTAATACTCGAATTTTCAATAGCGAAATGCCCTGTATCTCCTAAAAACAGCTCTTCAATTAACTCTTTTTGCTCAAACGAGACGTCATCGTTATTGGTGTTATTAAATAAATTTTGAATATTTACACTGGTATGAAAGCCATTAATAACAAAATAATTAGACTTTACCTGAAAGGCTTTAATGCTCTCCCATAAGTTAAGTTCTAGGCTTGTTTTGGCAATAGTAAGCGATATGGGCGCCGTTTCGTTATCCTTAAAGGACAGATCTTCTAATACCAAGGCAGGCCCTGCGCCATGCCAGCTGGCAGAGATTGCGCCTATAGAAAGACTAATGGCAAATTTATCGTGCAGGTAGGTTTCTATGTCGCCTTTGTAGTCGTTTGCATAAGGTAAGGTGTACTTTAAAATAGAAACAATTACGGCCAGTAATACTAAAATTATGGCGCAGGTTTGCCATAACTTTCTAAAACAAAAAAAACAGACCGCTTTTGTTTTCATTACATCATTACCACATCAAACTGCTCTTGGCTGTATAGGCTCTCTGTTTGGATATTGACCTGTTTACCAATGAATAGTTCAAGTTCGGCTAGGTTATGGTACTCATCGTTGAGTAAGGCTTCACTAACTGCAGGGGCTGCATACACCATAAATTTATCGGCATCGTAGGCACGGTTAACACGCACTATTTCGCGCAGTATTTCATAGCATACGGTTTCAACTGTTTTTTGTGAGCCACGCCCAGAGCAAGCAGGACATACATCACACAAAATATGCTCAAGGCTTTCGCGAGTGCGCTTTCGGGTCATTTCTACTAGTCCTAATGCGCTTAAGCCATTTATGTTGGCTTTTGCACGGTCTTTAGATAACGCCGATTCTAGTGAATGTAATACTCTGCGTTTGTGATCTTCGCTGATCATATCGATAAAATCGATAATAATAATACCACCTAAGTTACGCAGGCGTAGCTGCCTAGCAATGGCTGATGTGGCTTCTACATTGGTGTTAAAAATAGTTTCTTCTAAATTACGATGCCCTACAAATGCGCCGGTATTTACATCAACTGTGGTCATCGCTTCGGTTTGGTCGATAATTAAATACCCCCCCGACTTGAGCGTAACCTTGCGGTGCAATGCCTTTTGAATTTCGGTCTCAACGTCAAATAAATCAAAAATAGGACGCTCACCAGGGTAGTACTCAAGTGCCTGCGAAAGCAAAGGTACAAATTCTTCAGTAAACAATTTTAGTTCTTGGTAGGTTAGCTTAGAGTCAACTCTTATGCGCTCCATATCCTCACCTACGTAGTCACGTAGAGTTCTAAATGCAAGCGTTAAGTCTTCATGTAATATACTGGCTTTATTAGTTTTTTGACGACGAGATACAATTTTTTGCCACAGTTTTTGTAAAAATTCAGCATCGTGTCTTAACTCCGCTTCACTGGCGCCTTCTGCTGCAGTACGGACAATAAAGCTACCGTTGTCGTCGCCGTATTCTGCCACTATTTTTTTAAGCCGCGCACGTTCTTCTTCCGTTTCGATGCGTTGGCTTACACCTACATGCGTTGCATCTGGCATAAACACTAAATAGCGAGAAGGAATAGTGATATCGGTGGTAAGCCTGGCCCCTTTTGTGCCTAGTGGATCTTTAACCACTTGCACCATAATGTATTGGCCTTGGCGTACTAGCTCACGTATGTCTTGAACCTTTTTAATTGGCTCGTCGTCTACACCCTCAACGATAGAGGCGCTATTAACTATGTCTGATGCATGCAAAAAAGCGGCTTTCTCTAGGCCTATATCAACAAAAGCTGCTTGCATGCCTGGCAATACGCGGCTTATTTTCCCTAAGTATATATTGCCAACAATTCCTAGGTTACCTATACGCTCTAGTTGAATTTCTTGTAATACACCGTTTTCGATTAGGGCAACACGGCTTTCACTTGGCGTGACATTTATTAGTAATTCTGTACTCATGTTACCTTCTTAAGAATGCTTGTAATAATTGTTCGGTCTCGTATAAAGGTAAGCCTACAACAGCAAAATAGCTACCCGCAATGTGTGTAACAAAGCGACCACCTAAGCCTTGAATGCCATAACCGCCGGCTTTATCTTGTGGCTCACCAGATTCCCAATAGGCATTTATTTCTTCATCGCTGAGGGTTTTAAACGTTACATCGGTACTTACTACACAACTCAGTACATCTGTTTGTGTAGCAAAAGCAACCGCCGTTAGCACTTGATGTGTATTGCCCGATAAACGTTTAAGCGTTGTAATAAAATCGTTTTTGTCGCGTGGTTTACCCAGCGATTCGTTATCAATAACAACCACAGTATCACTACCCAGCACTGGGCGGTCTGTGTAACCGAGCGCTACGCCTGTTTGCGCTTTTAAGCGGGCTAAGCGCTCAACCAATACATGAGGCTGCTCATTTGCAAGTGGGGTTTCGTCTGCATCTACACTAAATTGTTCAAACTCAATGCCTAACTGATTCAATAACTCTTTACGTCGAGGGGAGGCCGATGCCAAATATACTGCGGTTGTCATTACCTGATCCTAAAATGTCTACGGTATTTACGAAGAAGTAAAAAGACCCAAAACCAACTAACCATACCGGTTGCCACTGGCCACAGGTATTGTGGGTTAAAGTAAACACCTAATAAAAAGTGATTTAGCCAAAATTGCATTAAGTGATACAAGGTTAAAAATAAACCCACTAATAAGCTTTGTTGCCAAAGCGAAAAGTTACGTATTTTTTGAAAGTTACTTGCAGTCACAAATATGCAAATAGAATACGTGAGTGAGTTTACTCCTAATGGCGAGCCTAAGGCTAAGTCCATTAATAAGCCAACAACCCACGCGGTACCAATATTTAATCTATGTGGCACTGCCAGCGACCAGTACATTAATACCAGTAACACCCAGTCGGGTCTGAAGGGTTCAAACGAAAAAGGCAATGGCATTAATGCCATAATTAAAGCAAAAAAGATGCTTAGGGCAATTAACAATGAATAACGATTAATCATCGCTGATTTGCTCCTGTTGATTGCGCCATAAAATAACCAACAATCGAATGCGGTCTAGCTGTGCAATTGGCTCGGCAAACACTTGGGCAAATGGGCGTCCTTCATCACGGTTTATCTCGGTGACAACCGCCACCGGATACCCTTCTGGAAACGTACCGCCAAGTCCTGAGGTCACAAGTACATCGCCAATGCGAACATCAAGGCTATGAGGTACATGCGAAAGCTTTACAACGTTAATTTTACCTATGCCTTCAACCACAGTGCGCACGTCGTTTCGTAATATACGTACCGGCGTGGCATGGGTTGTGTCGGTCATCAGTAATACGCGTGATGTGGTAGAGCCTACTTTTGTTAACTGGCCAACAACCCCCATTTCATCTATTACCGCTTGGCCTTCGCTTAGGCCGTCGGTGGTACCGCGGTTAATAACCACTTGATGACTATAAGGGTTTGAATGTACAGAAAGCACCTGGGCTATTTTTTTACGATTAGATTGCTTAGCCGATGAGCCAAGTAACGCGCGTAGCTTTTGGTTTTCGCGAGCTAAAAATTGGTATTGCTGCAATTGCTCGCTTTGTAGCATTTGCTTTTTTTTCAGCGCTTCGTTTTCGCTCAGTAGCTGGTCGCGAGTGTGTAGGCTTTTAGCGCCTAAGCTAAATATTTCGTAAGGTAGGTTGGCAACGTAAATTAATGGGCTGACAAGTGTATTAAGGCTTGTACGCACAACCGTGCCGCCTTGTGTAAACTTATCGCCCGCAATGAGCACTATGCTCAAAAGCACTGCGACAAAAAGTCGCAGTTGCAAAGAGATGGTTTGTCCAAACAGTAATTTCATTAATCGTAACTAAAAACGTCACCACCATGAACATCAATCATTTCAAGTGCTTTACCGCCGCCACGTGCTACACACGTAAGTGGGTCGTCGGCAACAACCACAGGAATGCCTGTTTCTTCCATTAATAAACGATCTAAATCTTTTAATAGCGCACCACCGCCCGTCAAAACCATACCGTGAGCTGAAATATCTGATGCAAGCTCAGGTGGAGACTGCTCCAGTGCAACCATTACAGCACTTACAATGCCCATTAGTGGCTCTTGTAGTGCTTCTAAAATTTCGTGCGAGTTAAGCGTAAACGAGCGTGGTACACCTTCGGCTAAGTTACGACCGCGTACTTCAATTTCAATTGGCTCGTCTGTTTTAAACGCAGAGCCAATTTGATGCTTGATATTTTCAGCCGTTGCTTCACCTATTAGGCTGCCAAAGTTACGGCGCACATAATTAATAATGGCTTCATCAAACTTATCGCCACCAATGCGCACAGACGATGAGTAAACAACCCCATTTAATGAAATAATAGCCACTTCGGTAGTACCACCACCAATATCAACAACCATAGAGCCGGTTGCTTCTGATACAGGGAGTCCTGCACCAATTGCTGCGGCCATTGGCTCTTCAATTAGGTACACTTCGCGCGCGCCAGCACCCATTGCTGATTCGCGGATTGCGCGCTTTTCTACTTGGGTAGCACCGCACGGTACACAAATAAGTACACGCGGGCTTGGGCGCATAAAGTTATTGTTGTGCACTTGTTTTATAAAATGCTGTAACATTTTTTCGGTTACATAAAAGTCGGCTATTACGCCATCTTTCATTGGGCGAATCGCTTTAATATTACCCGGTGTACGCCCTAGCATTTGTTTGGCTTCTGTACCCACAGAAGCGACACTTTTAGGTCCACCAGCGCGTTCTTGACGAATAGCGACTACTGAAGGTTCGTTAAGTACGATCCCTTCTTCTTTTACATAAATAAGGGTATTGGCTGTACCCAAGTCGATCGATAGATCGTTTGAAAAAATACCACGGAGTTTTTTAAACATGAGGCTGGATGACCTTTGAAATACGTTCTTATGTTAGCTGCACTCACTTTAACATGCCTAATTAGATGAGCAATATAAAGCGCAACTACCTTTGTTAATTTGTGAAAAAAGGAAGCTAGGCTTCCTTGGTTAAATGCTATCGTTCGCGGACTAAGCGAAAGCCAATGTAGTTAGATCTAAAATCTGGCGCTAAAATTAATCGTGTTGAAGCACGTGCAAGGCTAGGCGCAAAGTTCCACGCACCGCCTCTTACTGCCACATCAGATTCACCTGACTCTTTAGCTGTCCATTCCCACACATTGCCTACGGTGTCGTATAATCCAAATGCGTTAGGAGAAAAAGAACCTACCGGTGCTGCACGTTTGTTTGACCATTCGCTACCACACCAACCACAGTTAGCTAAATTTTTACCTATTTCGTTACCCCAAGGGTATTCTGTTTCTGTCCCTGCGCGAGCAGCGTATTCCCATTCAACCTCATTAGGTAAACGGTATTGCTGTCCGGTTTCGCCAGAAAGCCATTCTGCATACGCTTTCGCGTCATTAAATGTTAAACACACAGCAGGAAAATCACTACTTTGCTCAAAACCAGGGTTACGCCAATTTAAATTAGCTTCCCATACGGGTTCGCCATTTAAATAATACGCACAGCCTTTGCTTTGCTCTGCTTGTGTTTTATAACCGGTGCTGGCAACAAACGCTTCGTAGGCACCTACGGTTACCTCTTTGGTTTGCATAGCAAACGAACTGGCTATCACTTTTTCAATAACAGGGCGTTCATTTGCTAAACCATTGCCGTTAATATCGCCCATTTTAAATTTACCCGCGGGCACAACTACAACATCATTTTGTACATTAGTAGCACGGTTAGTGCTTGCTGTACGTGTTACAGGTTTTGGTTGCTCGCGAGTGTAAGCCGGTGCAGCAATCGACTCAGACTTTTTTACTAAGTTAGCATGAATAGTCTGTGCTTTAGTTAGATCAACTCTTACTTTGTAAGGCTTATAACCTAGTTTACGTATTTCTATGTTGTGCACACCACGCGGCAAACGTGTAACTAAACGCGTAGAGCCAAAACTCACCCCGTCAATAAACACTTCATCATCGTAAACATTCGAACGTAAAGTCAGCTCAACTTGCTGATTTTGTTCTTTATTTAAAATTGATGGATAGTTTTTTTTTGTAGGTGCAACGTTAACTGAATAATCGCGCACAGGCTGTTTATTCAATCGCGATACAGACACAGTGTCGGTATTATCCGCGGTGTTGCTGAATGTTAACTGACTATCAGAGTAAGTCGCGCCATAACCTGGTTGATACGTTGTTGCCAGTGGCGAACCATATTCAGAACAATAACGGTTATCTACACTTAGTAAGTTACATAAGCGGCTGCTGTTTACTTCGCCACGCATTGTCACGCTTAAGTTAACGTTATAATTACCTTGTCCGCTAAATGCACTATTAACCACATGGCTACTTAAAATTTGTACTTGCGCGCCTGCCATGTTGCGTTTTGGTTCAACAATGCGCTCTTCTGTTAAATTAGCAAATATTTGATCAACAAAACGCTTAGTCGCTTTTTGTAAGCCCATTTGCTGGCCGCGTTGCTCACAAGCTGCGAGCGTTTCGGTACGCTTACAGTTAATTGTGTGGTTTACTTCAAGTGTCCCTTCACGGGTAAACTCATTACGTAAACGTTCAACTCGGGCTGTGGTTAATTGCTCTTTTAAGCTCTCTAGCGTATTTAAAAGTGTATGTTTTGCAACACGAATTTGCTCGATATCTTTACGGTGAGATGCAATTGCCGCCAACTGCATTGAGATGTCGTCTTTGTTTTGCTTATGATCAACCACGGCTTTTTGATAGCGCGCTTGGGCGGCGCTAATATCAAGCGTAGGGTCATCTATCATGCGGCGATACATTTCGTTCATCGCATCAAGTGCTTGGTTTTTCTCTTTGTCTAGCTCTGTAGAACGAGAGCGAAGTAGTTCAAGTTGGTTTTGTAACTGACTTTCTTCTTTTAAGTGTTTTTCGAGTATTTGTGTCGAGTTATCGTATTCTGTTTGTTTAATACTAATCTCTGATTCAATTCCGGTTACTGTTGCTGTGTCTTGTGCAAATGCACTACTAGCTAACAAACTAGCGGAAATTAACAGAGATAAAGGAGCAATTCGCATATATTCCAGTCCCAAAAAGCGGCAATTATTTGGTCGTTATTATTGTTTATTAGAGTGTACTCACTTTTGAAAGCTGAACAATTTTCAACCATCAAAAATCAATACACCCAATGCCTTATGCTATGTACTTGAAGCACAAAACACAAGCTTTGTTCAATTATTATCTTAGTTTACAACTATTCTCTTGTTTCACGCCAGTAAATAACCCGATCATTTCCTCTAAAGCGGCCAAATTGCAAAATAGCATGGGGATTTTGCTGTGAGTTGTCGCCAAGCCAATCCCACTTTAACCAGTTTTCGGTTTCGTATTCTAATGTAAATGTACCACTACCATTTGGTGTAGCATAAATTGCATTGTTTGTAGGGTAGCTGCCAGCCTCTAATGTACCTGCTCCTCCTGCGCTATATTCATAGCTTAATATTGGCGTTGATGGCGATATTTGCGATAACTGCGGGTGCTCAAATACGCTGCAGTTATCTTCGGTATTTAATACAAACCCGGTTCCATTGAAATACTGAGCCTGCATAGGTACGCGTAAGGAATCTAAATCTGAACCAACATTGCTTCCTAACACTAAACGTCCAAATCTAAAATCTATTGGTACATCATTTAAACGTACGCTATTGCACTCGTTACCACTGCAGCTGGTTTGCGTGTTCGGTTCGTCATTTGCATCGATTAATGTAGCGCCTTCTGTATTAGTGACAGTGGCCATTAAATTAACCATAGTAAATGGACCGTCGGAGTTATTTATGCCTAATCGCGTTAACATGGCCGTGCTGTCACTCATTTGCCACTGTCCATCAGTTAAGGTGTTCCAACTATTACTCGTTATATTGGCTAACCTGCTGGTTAATGTTGATGCGGGTACATAATTTCCGGCCTGATTGTTTTCGGCATTTATTTGTACTTGGGCTTTTTCAAAGCCTTGTTTGTAATTAGCCATTAGCTGGTTGTTATGATTAAGTGCTTGCACCGTAAAACCAAGCTCAAAGGGCTGATCTAAATAGGTTAGATTACTGCCTAACTGTGTACACTGCGCAGCAGCTTGAACACCTAATACTTGATAGTGCGACGGCGCAAACCGGCCTACGTTGTTTAACTGCCCTTTTACATCGCCCACCCCAAAATAATCGCCATCTTGTAAACCCGCAAACACGTTTATAATACCTACTTGGTCATAAGCGTACTGCGATATGGATTCACTCAAGCTTCCCGTATCAGCAAACGCATTAGTATTTAGCGCCT
Organism: Pseudoalteromonas sp. S3776; assembly: GCF_005886915.1. NCBI lineage: Bacteria > Pseudomonadati > Pseudomonadota > Gammaproteobacteria > Alteromonadales > Pseudoalteromonadaceae > Pseudoalteromonas > Pseudoalteromonas sp. S3776. The sequence goes on from NZ_PNCU01000018.1 coordinate 28,342, forward strand.
CAATTTGCCCCTCATTACCAGAGCTGGGTAATACTAAGCTATGTGTTACTGTAGGGGACCCACTAATGAAGTGTTTGGCAATGGGGTTGCTATGAATAGCGCTGTAGTTATCTGGTATGCCATCGTTGTTATTGTCTTGCCCTGCTCGCCACTGTACTGCATTCATTTTTAAATCAAATGACTCACCCGTTAATCTAAATAAACTATCGTTTGCTGTTTGAGCATAGCCGTCACTTGCAACTTGCATTGCTAATCCAAAGGGCTTAACTACATATTCGTTAGAACTACCGGTTAATCTTTTTGATAAATTAGTTATTGGGTCTAATACAATTGTTGCCCGTGCATTTAAACTTAATTTAGCGGCATCGGGGTAGTTAATAGCAATAGGCGCTTTTGAGTCTTGATCGAAGGTGAGCGAAAAGGTTTGATATGCTTGCCGCACACTATACGTATTGGCATTATTACTCAGTTGTACTGGGTCTGAACATATAGCGCCGGCGCTGCAGGTATACGCTAAATCTAAATCAACTTGACCACCTGCAGGGAATGCGGCTTCGCATACGCCTGTGGTGGTATTTGTTTTAACCGCTTGAATAGATAACTCGGCGGCATTAAAACCCTCACTAGAGGGTTTACCAGATAATTGAGTGGGGATACTCGCTGTATTGGCTGTGTCGTTATTAAAAATAAACCCCGCATCAGAAAAAATCACTTTGCACCCGCCCAGCCCTACGTTATTGCCATTAATATAACAACGCAGCGGTGCTGATGGGTCGGCGGTATTATAGCCAAGCGTTACGGTACCGGTGGTGCGCTTTGCGAGGGCCACTGTGGCAGAGCCTGTAAAGGTAATATTTTCACCGCTTACCCAGCTTTGTTGACCATTGTTATCGGGAGAAAGGTCAAGGGCAGAAGGTTCATCATAGAGTAAATCACATGCATCGTTTGCACAGGCGGTTAACGTCATTTCTTTTGCTTGGCAGGTTAAGCCTTGGTTATCACTCATTGATATACGGTAGTGATCAAGCAAAATCGGCGTAAAAATACCGCAAAACCCAGGGATACTCTCAGGGACCTCTAGCGCATCAAACGTAGAGCTGCCCTCGGTTATTACTTGTGTTGCAGCTGTTATTGAGCCTTGGTAAGTAACATTTTGGGCAATTCTTACCTCCCCCGTTGCGACGATATATGCAGCAATATTTGCATCGGCCGCAATGGCAACATCACCATCTACGTATATGGCTAAATACGCCCCTTCTTCAACCGCTATATTTGTTTTACCTATGTTTAAAAATGCGCTAGAAATTAGCGATGTCGTATCTTTTAAAAAGATACGTGTGGGTGCTGTTACCTTGTAATCATCTTCTAATAAGTTAAGTGTTAGTTCGTCATAAAAATAATCGCCAGCTAGCATTATAGGCACGTCACCGGTAGAGCTTCCATCGTTTGTGACCGTGGGGACTTGCGCAGCTTGATTTGGCTCTAGGGAGTTATACCCGGTTGCCACACAGCCTTGGCCATTACATAAAGGTGGGTTAGTTAGCGCCGTTGATATTAAATTAGTGGTAGTAATAAATTGGGCATTGCTATCGGTTATTTCCACGCCTTGAACAAGCTGCACTTGTCCATCATTGTAGGTAGAAATAGCGCCAGGAAATAAAGTATCGCAATCTAAAATGTCACCATTAAATACAAACGTACTGGTCATGGCCAATATAGAGGCTTCTTCCTTTACGTGGTTACGCTCTCTATCGCCATCGCGGTCTTCATCAACAACCAACCCTAACCTATCCGCTCTTAAATTACAGCTACGCAGCCACCCACCATCGTCCTCAAGTCGGGAGTTCTTACTTGCCACCACCAGCGGCGCTTCGCTAAAGTTATTGTTAAAATTAAAGTAATTACATCCATCACTCCAGCCATCAACTTCGAACCCTGTAAAGAAAGTTTCCCACAACACTTCGACCCCGTTGTCATCAGTAAAGGTGCGATTGCTGCCAGGCTCTACGGCCATGTAGGCCACCGTTTCACTTTGAATAACACCTAATGCGGTTTCGGAGGCCTCTAACGCTATATTTACCCCACCTGTAGATAAAGAACCGCTTTGTACGGCAACCGTTAAAAAGGGCACAAGCGCTTGAGATGGCGGGTTACTATCTAAACTATTAAGTGTTTGTAACGAGTGAAAAAAGTTGGGTCTAACAGTAAATGGTTTATCAAAAGTCAGGGCTTTATAACCTTTCGGTGTGATGGGGGCAAATCCCGACTTAGCACCATATTGCAGCTCAAGGCGTAAGTCGGTGCTCCCTACTTCCATAATGGTACCATCAGGAAATTCATGCACTCCGTATTCTACCGCTAAATAATGCGCGCCCATGGTTATATGCTCGCCATCTTCTCCCGATGGCTCGAGGGGAAGTGCTTCAAACCCTGTGGTTGTTACATTGCGTATTCTCACTATAGCGGGGTTACCGCCTTGATTAGTTGACAGCATAAATACCGCAGGCGGTGTTATATATTGCTGCTGAAAGTTTATTTTTGTCCAAATGGGTGAAGTGTAAGTGTCTTGTAACTCTATAAATCGCCCTTCAATTTTAGGCGGTACAGCCATAGCGCATCGGCTTAGTAGCAAGCTTATTAAACATAAAATACAGAGGGTATATTTGCTCATGGTAATGTTTTAGCCTCCACACTTAGAGTACGCTGGGTTTGCCAATATTCTTTTTGACACGCTGCACCGGCAGCACAGTCATTGGCGGCGCACGTTGCTGAGCTTTGTAAATAGTAAATATTAACTGTGCCAGAGCGGGTGCTACTATCGGGCAAGTCGATATATTCACTACAACTCAATTCAACCTCACAGTTGGCTAAATAGAGGGTGCTAAAATTCCTATTAGTGGTTACAGCACTGCATGTTTGTGCTGTGCTCTTTAGTGCAAAAATTTCACTTAAACCAGTTTCTAACCCGCTTTGCGCTGCCATATAAGCACGCGCGCCGTAATACTCAATGGTATTTTGTTGCGACGCCCCCGATAACACTTTTGAAAGCGCCAGCCCCAGTGCCAGCATAGTGACGATGATCACCAATGTAATTATGAGCAAATTGCCTTGCTGTTTTTTAGCTAAAGTGATGTTTTTTATCTTAGGGAACATTAGGCACATGCACCTCATGGCTAATACTTATTTGTTCGGTGTCGTTAAACCCCATTTGCGCAAACACATTAACAACCGCGCTGCGCTGCAGTGTAACCTCACTCAATATAAAAAAGGCGCTGCTCGTTAAGTCATTTGAAATATAATTACTCATTAAATCGCGTTTAACGCCCGAGCTAACCTGTAAGCTGGCAGCGTTTAATTGGCTTGTAGTAAAACCGTAGTTACTATAGCGATACAATGAATTACCCTCTACACAAAAGCTAACGGGCTGATCTAATAAATAAAGGCGCTTACTCGGTGACTCTTGAGCAAATGCTTTGCTAAATTGCCATGTATCGAGCTCACCTGTAACAGCGCTATAGCCGATGACTTTTAAACGCTTGTTTTGACTTTCATCGTATATATCGCTGCTATTTAATGGGTAGACACTTGCCCAAGCGTTTATTTGTGGCTCAGTTAAATTATTAAGCGCAAAATTCACGGCGGTAATCTCAAAAGGAGCGCTAGTGGGTAAGTAATCGGTATAGTGAGTGGCAGATAAAAACGGCGTAAATTCTAAACATTGCTGCGTGCTACACGCTCCGTTGCTGGCGTTGTCGCAATTTAAGCGCAACGAATTAGGGGTTGCGTGGCGAAGCTCTTTACTTAATCGGGTTAAAACAAAGCGACTTTGCGCCACCGCTTCTTGGCGCTTTACACCTTGGCTGTAAATATTAAACCCAGCGCTGATAAACGAAAATGACGCCACAGCTAAAATGCCAATAATTACTATAACAAGTAATAGCTCAACTAAGGTAAAACCCTGTTTTTGCTTTGCTCTATTCATTAATAATTACCTTTGTATGCACTAAAGCCGTACACTTGCCCCAAGGGTGAGGTTACTTCAATGGTAATTCGTTTAAAGACAACGCCATCGTTATTGGTGGCCTCGTTTAGGTCGCTGTCGTATTGCACCTTCACAGCCAGTGAAAAATCGCTGTATTGCGCTAATGTATTCCCTAAACTATCACTAATAGGCTGCCCGGTGAGCGCAATATAATCATCAACATCGTTAAAATTTGTCCGTGTTTCTCCGCTGTCTGCACCCAGTTCAGAGCTAGTACTACAAGGCTGTGCACCTAAGCTGGTCTCAGAGCAGCGCCTAAATGGTGGCGAACGTTCGCTATGTTCATCAAATGATTTAGCTAATATTTCGTTCATTAATGCTTGCCCAATCTCTGACGCTCTCAGCGCGACAATAGGCTCAGCGCTTTGCTTTGCTTGCGGTGCTATAAGCGCTGTAATAATGCTTAGCGCAATAGCAAACATGACAATGGCTATAATCAGTTCTATTAAGGTAAAGCCTATTTGCTTTTTAGGGGCAGGCATAAATAAGCCCTTCACCGCTAATGCATACAGCTGCAAGGCCGAGATCAATTTTACAAAACACTGCGCAATTTTGATCAACCCTTCCAAGTGGATCAAAGTTTATTTGCGAAAACGTATTGCCATTGCTATCTAAAGCATTAAAACGTACGTTACTACGCCCAGTGTTTATTTCGACAACTAAATGCTCGCTATTGTTGGTACTTGGGCCGCCCGCACAGGTTTCTGGCTCTGGCCCCGCAACCAAGGTAGGTGAAATATACAGTTTGTGGCAGCTGCTTGTTGCAGTATTTTGCATTGCACGTAATTGTACGGTGCGCAGGGCATTTAATACCCTATCTCTGTATGAGTATGCTTGCTCTGTTGAACTGCCCAGAAACTTGGGCACTGCCGTTACCGACAGTATGCCCAAAATAACTAAGGTAATAATTAGTTCAACAAGGGTGAAGCCACGCAATCGTTGATTACTACTGCTATTCATTTATATAAATTAACACCCACTCGTGATAAGCGTAACCGTAGGAGGTACTACAGATACTGGCGGCGTGCCGTCGTTTTCATCAGATGCTTGTGTATATTCAATACGGCAATCATCAGTTTGCACGTAGCTATTAGGGAAAATAATTGCTTTTTCATCAGCGGCAACCTCTACAAGGTTAAAATCAGCTGAGTCGTCAGATGCAAATGTAACATCTAAAAAAGCCTCAAAGGCTGCTTCTGTTGCCGCAGGGTAGCCATAAGCAGTCGCTACTGCATCACCGGTATCAACGGTCACCGTGGCAGTCGCTTTTTTATGATCGCTTGCGATAATAGATTTACCATTAACAATGTTCATACCGCTTCGAATTGAACCTTGCAAGCCTTCGAGTGTAGAAGCATTAGCATCCCCTTGCAGGTTTAAAAAACGAGGGGCGGCGGTCACCGCTAAAATACCTAAAATCACGATTACAATTATTAGTTCAACAAGCGTAAAACCTGCTTGCTTATTCATTGGTTGTTTTAATGACTGCATTTTCATAAGTAAGCCTCTTTATTACTTAGTTTTTAAAAATTTGCACTTTGCCTGTAGTTGGAAAGTACGAAAACCCTACGTTTTTTGCTATCACAGCGCCATCGGTAGGTAAGTTGTTAGTGTTTAAATTATGCGTTAAATAATAAATACACTGGTTGTTTTTAGCGTTATAACGCACTAAATAACTCACCTCGGTTATTGCAGAAACCTCGGTACTTAATGTACTTGTAGGCGCATCTTGTAAAATTACCTTTAATACTTTTTGGCATTTCAGTGCTGTCATTGCGCTGGCCCGCGTATCAGTATTAGTCGTTTTATCACCCGTTGGTGTGCCCCTATTTCCATCGACACCAACAATGACACCTCCGTAGTTAATATGTGTTGTATTATTAACGCCTTTCGGGCGCCCCGATAATTCCCAGTGACTTCTTATCATCGTTACCGCTGAAGCAAACCCACCAGCGACTACATCGACACTCGCGTTATGAGCCTGATTTTTAACCCCTATGTATTGAGGTATAGCAAAAGCCATAATAACTGCCAGTAAAACAACTACTAAAATCAGCTCAAACAATGAGAAACCTGTTTCATGAGCGCGCCAGTTATTCATAATGGCTATCCTTTAATAGCCGACATCATGTTCCACATCGGCATAAATATGCCCAGCGCTAAAATAAGCACCATAATGGCAACAAACACGGTCAAAATAGGTTCTATTTTCGAGGTTAAACTGCGTAAGTCGTAATCAACTTCTCGCTCATAAAAGTCGGCCGCCTCTTGCAGTAATTCATCTACTCGGCCCGTTTCTTCACCCACAGCCACCATTTGCAGTACCAGTTGTGAAAATAGCTCGCTACTTCGCGAAGCACGCAGCAAACTGTCGCCTTTTTCGATATCTTGACGCATAGTGATAATGGCTTTCTCCATGTAGCTGTTATCAACTGCATGGGCCGTTAACGACAGCCCTGTCGTCATAGGGACGCCGGAGCGAAGCACCATAGCTAAACTTTGGCTATAACGTCCAAGCAAGGTGCGCTTTAAGATATCGCCGACAAAAGGAATTTTTAGTTTGTGGTGATCCCACTTAAAACGTCCAGCCGAGGTATTTATATAGCGGCGCCAAGCAAGGACTCCACCAATTAACATTAGCGCCAGCAGCCACCAATAATTGACAAAAAAGTTACTTGTACCGATGAGAACTTGGGTCATTAAAGGCAGCTCTGCATCAAATTTTTCGAACATGCTGGCAAAGGTTGGGATCACAAAAATATTTAAAATGATCATCGCGACTAAAAGCGCCAAAATAACAAACGTGGGGTAACGCATAGCCGCTTTTATTCGTTTACGCGTCTCTTGTTCTTTTTCAAAGTAAATAGCCAGTTGATAAAACGCATCTTCTAATCGCCCTGACCCTTCACCAACCTTAACCATAGAAATAGTTAAGCGGCTAAACACCTTATTGTGTATGGCCAAAGCACTCGATAATTCGCGGCCTTGCTCAAGTTGGCGGGTGACTTCAAGCAATACACTTTTAAACTCTTTATTTTGCGTGGTATCAGCCAGGCCTATCATTGCTCTAATAATAGGAATACCCGCTTTAAGTAATGAATACATTTGCCGTGAAAACATAATCATGTCATCAAGGGTTATTTTTTCACTAAACAAGTTATCGAATAACTTAATATTGTTTTTTGTTTCAACCAATGAAATTGATATAGGTATGTACTGGCGCTTTAGTAAGCTATCGGCTACACCAGCCTCGTTATTTGCCTCAACACGCCCTTTAACCAGCGCGCCTTTGGTGTCTTTGGCTTTGTAACTATATAGCTGCATCGTCACCACCTACTACTTCAGGTACATATTCAGCCACTTTAAATACCTCATCTAACGAGGTAATTCCTTGCTTTGCATACGTTAAAGCCATATAAGATAGTGGTGCAAAATTAGCGCTACTTTTAGCCGCTTCGGCAAAACGTTGCGTGTCGTTAATACGCAGAGCATCCATCATAGCGTCGTTCATTTCTAGCAGTTCAAAAATCCCCACTCGTCCTTTATAGCCACTATGGCTACAGGCAGTGCAGCCTTCACCTCGCCAAAACTGTGTGCTGTTAGCATCTTCACCTAAGTAGGTAAGCCAACTTTGTTCTTGTTTATCTGGGTGGTACGGTGTTTTACACTCATTGCAGATGCGCCTAACTAAGCGCTGAGCAATAATAGCCCGTAGTGAACTGGCGACTAAATAAGCTGGCGCCCCCATATCAATTAAGCGCATTGCACTTGATATGGCATCGTTGGTATGAAGTGTAGAAAGCACTAAGTGGCCCGTTAATGCAGCTCTTAGCCCTATATCTACGGTTTCTTGGTCACGCATTTCGCCAACCATAATAATATCGGGGTCTTGGCGTAGTGTGGTTCTTAGTACACTGGCAAAACTTAAACCAATTTTGTTGTTTATTTGCACCTGATTTACCCGCCCAATGCGGTATTCAACCGGATCTTCTACGGTAATAATTTTACTTTCTTGTTGGTTAAGTTCACTTAAAGCGCCGTACAAAGTGGTGGTTTTACCTGAGCCTGTAGGCCCAGTCACTAACACCATGCCATGCGGGCGTTTTATAATGCTGCGCAGGCGTTTTAAAATATGCACCGGCATGCCTGTTTCATCTAACGATAAAAGCCCTGCAGATTGGTCGAGCAACCGCATCACAACTGACTCACCATATTGCACAGGCATTGTCGATAAACGCACATCAATGCTGTGCGCGTGTACTTTTATATTAAAACGGCCATCTTGCGGTAAACGCTTTTCCGATATATCTAACCCCGACATAAGCTTGAGCCTAAGCACTAAGGCTGAGGCTATTTTTACTTGATTTAGTATGTGCTCTTGTAATACACCATCAACGCGTTGGCGAATGCGTAATAGCCTTTCATCGGGTTCTATGTGGATATCTGAGGCGCGTACTTGCACTGCATCTTCAAATATAGATTGCAGTAGTTTTACCACGGTGGCATCAGAGGTTTCATCTGCTAAGGAATTAAGATCAAACTCTTCTACGTCTTCGTATTCTTCGTGTAGCTTTTCAGCAAAGTTAGTAATATCTTCTGTTCGGCGGTACACATTATCAAACGCAGCCATAAGTTGGCTTTCTTGCACTACAGCCAACTCAACTCGCTTAGGGGCTAGCATTGGCGCTAGCTGATCCAACGCTCTCAAATCTGCGGGGTCACTCATCCCGACTAAAACTGAATCGCCATTGTCCTCTATGACTAATGCTCGGTAACGTCTGGCATAAACCTCAGAAAGTAGCTTAGATACATCTGAAGATATTTTCCGCTGCGAAATATCTAAAAATGGTATTTGTAATTGTTGAGCTAAAAAGCGTAATAATTGCGGCTCACTTATAAACTCAAGCGCAATTAATGTAGCCCCTAACTTACGCCCTGACGCGGCTTGCACATTAAGTGCTTCACTTAGCTGCGCTTCGGTGATCATTTGCTCATGAACGAGTAAATCCCCTAAACGCATTTTTAAACTGGGTCTCATACAGCCTCCTTCAATGCAACTAAACGCTGTAGTGCATGTTGCGTCATTGCGGCATTTAAACCGCCTAAATCGAGTGCAACTTTATAAAGGTGCTTTGCATCAGCAAATTCTCCCAACGCATCTTTTGAAGTTGCTAACGCCAGCCACCATTTAGCCTGCTGAGGCTGAAGCTGTGTAAGTTGTGTAAAACTCGCAAGCGCTATTTGATGTTGCTGCGCATTTTGTGCTGCGGTGCCTTTTAAAATCCAAAACTCAAGGTTTGCCTGAGGCTCAAGCTTGGCTATGAGCAGTTTAAGTACGCCTTCATACTCTTGCTGCATAATTAAGATTTTACTGAGCATGGTTCGCCACTGCACAACCTCAGGGTTTATTTTTATGCCAGCAACCAATAGCTGCTGAGCCATAAGTACATCTTGTTGCTGAAAGTAGGTTGCCGCGAGTAAGTTTCGCGCTTCTATATGCTCAGGTTGTGTTTGTAAAATAGCGGTTAAATCGTTAATCGCATCATCATATAAAGCAAATTCCAACGCTTGTTTAGCACGCTTTAATTGCTGTGCTATGCGCTGGGCTTTGCTTTGCTTAACACTGGCAGTTTTTACTAATTTATTTTCAACGGGTGGCTGCTCAGCCTGTGTAATGCTTTTTACTGGTGTACTGCTTTTTGCTTCAAGTGGGGCATTTATCTCTGTACTAGCGGCTACTTTTACGCTTGTCTCTGTGGGGCTGTTTTTTTTGCTTAGTAGCGTGTCTTTCTCTACAGCGTGTTGCTGTATTACTTCGTCTTTTGGCTGCTTAAGCAACGCGTTATTGCTTTGCTCCTGCGCCAGTTTTTTTTGCGCAACTGCAGGAGTGTAAGCCGCTTCAGCAGCTGTGCTCTCTTCGTTTAATGGTTTTAAAGGCTTAATTACTGGGGTAATTTTAGCTTGAGCAATTTCAACCGGCTGGCTGCTATTTTTAACAGCATGGGCTTTTTCAGCTGTGTCGCTACTCGGTTGAGGTGCTTGTGCAAAAGGCAAATAAAGGTAGGCTGTAAAAATAATTACAATCGCGAGTAACACGCTCAACACTTTAAATAATACATCATGGTAGTCGCGTACAGGGGTAATAGCGACTCCAGCACTTTGCTGCTTACGCTGAGCATTTTGGCGCTGGTCGATGTTTTTGAGCATGTTATTAATCACACTCATAGCCATTGCCTCCATAACCACATAACTGCAATAGCAAACACACTAATAGCTAATAAGCCGTAAGCCCAGTAATGGTTAGCATGGTGCTTTTTGCAATCTTCGGTGTCTGCAATAGCAAGATGTACATGGCGCGGTGTCACTTTATTAAGCCCTTCGCCGTATGCTTGCAGTAAAGCTTTGTGGCATAAAATATTGACCAACCGTGGAATGCCTCGACTTGCACGCGCTATTTTTGATCCTAATCGATTAGTAAATAGTAGCGGCTGATTAAAGCCTGCCACCTGTAAACGGTGATTAATATAATAAATAACCTCACTGGCGGTCATTGCACGCAATGAGTACGAAAAACTGATACGCTGGCGTAACTGCCTCACCTTACTATTAGCTAGCTTTTCATCTAATTCGGGCTGGCCAAATAGCACCACCTGAATAAGCTTTTCGGTTTCGGTTTCTAGGTTTGTAAATAATCGAAGTGCTTCAAGTGTATCCCAACTCAGGCACTGTGCTTCGTCTATTAATAACACAACCCGTTCGTTATCTTCTTGTAGCTCAAGTAAGTAATGATTTATTTGCTGACTTAACGATTGCTGATCTAGCGTTTTATCTACCTCCATGCCAAGCTCTACAGCAATAGCCCAACGTAATTCTTCAGGGCTTAAATATGAATTAGGTAAATAAGCCACGAAGTAGTCTTCTTCAATTTGATTTAAAAGTTTTCTGCATAGTAAGGTTTTGCCTGTCCCTACTTCCCCTGTTACTTTTATAAACCCTTCACCCATTTCTAGCGCAGTGGTCAGTACTTGCATGGCTTCGTGGTGCGGTTCAAGCGCACAAAAAAACTCAGTGTTTGGGGTTAAGGTGAAAGGCATTTCACTTAAATTAAAAAAGCTTAAATACATAGTTAGTTCTCATACCATGTATTTAATAGCGCGCGACTATGAGCCTGTTGCTTTTTCCATGTGTCGGGCATCACCACCGTTGGCTTAATTAAAATTACGAGCTCTTTTTTCTCTTGGCGCTTACTGATACTTTTAAACAAGTTGCCTAATATTGGCACATCGCCCAAAATCGGTGTTTTCGACTCTTCATCTTCCGTCGTGGTTTGCATTAACCCACCTATTACGACTATTTCACCACTTTGAGCGCGGATCACCGTATCAGATTCTCGAATATTGCTTTGTGCAAGCGGCAACTCAAAACGCTGATCATCTAATGTAATCACCTTTAGCTGCTCTTCTGTTTCGGTTACCGACGGATGAACATGTAAAATGACTGAGCCATATTTATCAATTTGCGGTGTGACATCGAGCGCAATGCCCGAAAAAAACGGCGTTAGGTCTATTTCTGGAGACGTAGTCGTTGAGGTGCCCGTTACTGTTGTGCTCGAAACGTTAGTGACAAAGTACTCATCTTGTCCTACTTTAATCACGGCTTTTTGATTGTTTGTAGCCGTTACACGGGGGTTAGAAAGCATTTGTAGGTCACCCTGGGTTTCAAGCAAGCTAATTACGCCGCTAAAGTCGCCTTTTTCAATCGTTAACGAGGAAACCCCTCCTAAAGTAGCTGAAATAGAATTACCTATGCTGCCTGCTGTTGTTGCAAACGACACCCCGCCTTCTAACCCTCTAGAAATCCGCTCCCAGTTAACTCCTTGTTGGTACTCATCTTTTAGAGTTATTTCGACAATTTTAGCTTCAAGAATAACTTGTCGCTGAAGGTTTTCTTGGCTTTGACGTAAAAAATCTTTTAACTGGTTTATTTCACTTGGTAAGGCGTTGACCGTGACTAAACTAGCCTGCGGGCTGGCAACCACATAGCGCCCATCGTTTGAGCCAATAAGCGATTTAAGAGCAAGTTCAAGCTCCTTCCAAAAGTCGTTTTGATTAATTGTTTGGATGCGAGAGCCATTCAACTCAGTATTTTGATTATCGCTGCCAAACTGATTATTTTGGCTCGAATTATTGCTGCTGTATGAGTTTGAATTTGAACTTGAGTTGTTTTGTGAGAACTGGCTTACCCCACCTGCAACAACACTTACCGTTGATTGCCCATGGCGCTGCATCATTAAATAATTAACCGGTATAGTTTCTGTGCGCATAATTGCAGGTAGCACCTGTACAATACGCCCTTCTTGAACAATATCTAATGGGTACATGCGTTTAATAACCGCTATCACTTCTTCAAAGGTTACGTTTTTTAAATTTAAAGAAATAACACCGCTTACCTGTGGGTGTACTGCCACGCTGTATGGCGTATCAGCCGTTAAGCCATTAAAAAATGAGCTTATTTCTACCTCTTTTGCGGCTACATCAAAACGTTTTACAGCTAACTCATTGGTTAGGCTTTGCTCACTATTAAGTGATGAAAGTAGGCTTTGTGTTAGCGCACTGCTTACTTCTACTGGAGCTACACTTTTTGCTTTGTTACTGACAGGCGCAAGCTCTTGAGCAATATGTGGCTGAATCTCTTTTCCGGGCTTAAAACTATGGCACGCCGTTAAAAAAGGCGGTATTAAAATAAGCGCAAGCCATGGCTTTGTTGTATTATTTTTTAATTTCATAGTCGTATAATTCTAATTTTATTTGCTTATCATCATTTGCTAACAGCACTGAATTAGCGTTTATTGTTAGCACCCGAAATTCACCTACTACATCTCCTGGCTTATATACCTGCTTAGAAATAATCGCTTTGTATTGCTTTTCGGTTTTAATAATTGACTGTAACAACAGCGCTGTATTACTTACTGCAGCGCCATTTATTATTGGTGTTTTGCTAGGTTGTGTAGGGTCGCGCAGTATTTCAGCTGAACTGATAACAGGGGAAAAACATATGCAAATCACACACAAACTATAAAGCAATAAATTTTTCATTGGCGCTCACCGTGGCTATTTGTAATGTTAACTCTGCATTAGGGTATGTTTTCACTTGATAATTAAATTGCTGTATAAGCAGCTTTTGTTGGCTTGCTTTAAGGCCTGCTAAGTATCCTTGTAAACTAAAATAACGTCCCTGCAATGTAACCACCATTTGGTGCTCAAAAAACAGCGTTTGCGTATCGTGTTCACCCAGTTTTTCTACATCAATTGCTTTTGCTGGGTTTACCCTAAAGCTAACAACACGCACATCGGGTGTGTTTACGAATAGATCCCTTAATACAGCGGGTACTTTGTTAGCCGAAATAAAACCTTGGCTAAACATGCTTAGCTTATTATTTATCTCTTCTAACTCTCGCTGTGTTTGCCCAATCTGATTTCTTAGTACTTTTGTGTAGTCATGCTCTAATGCCTGTGTAAGCATAGAAAGCTGTGCTTCATTTTGGTTTATTTTTTGCCACAATTCATTTTGCTTAATGCGTAAATTGTTTACTGCATCTTGCTGTGGGAACACTACAAACCATAATCCCAAGTAAACAATCAGAAATAAGCCAACAAATAGCACTGAATACTTTTCGCGCTGCTGCAACGTTGCGAATCTTGTTTGGTATTTAACAAATAATGGCCAGCCTTTTTTTTCACTTTGCTCACTCATTGCGTTACCTCACTTTCACTCAGCTGCGTAGCAACATTAAACTCGCTCACCCCCTCGCTGCTCGACAACTCTATAACTGAAAACTCCTTTCCATTGAAAAAGCTCGATTGCTTAAGATTGGTAAGCCAAATAGGTAAAAATTTTGCTTGCTGCGCGCGCCCTCTAAGTATTATTTTTTGACCGTCAAATTTTATCTGGTCAAGCCAAATCTGCGGCTCGTGGTACGCTGCCAAATCACGCATAACATCTGCGTAATCTGTTTTGGTATGCATAGATGTGTTTTCTAAATAATCAAACACCTGTTGTTTATGCAATATCTCTTGTTGCAGTACTTTTAGTTCATCAATCAAGTGCGATTTATTTTGTTTATCAGCTAAGCGCTGCTTTACCACTCTTAATTGCTGTTGTGTGTGTGTTAAATAGGCCTCGCTTTGTGTTACTAATTGCAGACTTTTATGCTCTTCGTATAAATAAAAAAGCCAAGTTAATGCAACTACACATAAGGTAGCTAGCCAAAGTACGAGCATGCCTTTAAAAGGAACGGGGTCGCGCCTAACCCTAATCGCTTTTTGGTAAAAATTAATCCGTGTTTTCATAGCACTGAATCCGGACTGGTTAATTGATACGCTGCCCCCAATGCGTAATAGAAGCTCGGCTCAAGATCTTGGGCTAGATCGATATTAGGTTTGAAATCAACAACTTTTACTTGTAAAAATTCTGCAAGGCCAGCCCTTAAAGTCAAAGACGACAGGTCATCGCAGTGCAGCTGAATACTTCTAATAGGAGGCTGCTTTAATTGGCTTTCGAAAAAGTCCATCGACCTTTGAATCTCAAGACCAAGGGCTTCAACTAGCCCGTGTGTACGCTCTTTATCCGAAATACCTAAAAACCCGTTCAATCGTCTAGCTAATAAAAGCTGACCATCGCGAATAATTAAAATACGAGGCTCGTGCCCTGCATGTTGCACTATAAGCATGTGTGCACTTTTATCTTCACCAAACAAGGTTACTAAAATCATCTCTTCCGAGGTCATTGCCCTGAGGACAGGCTTTATTTTTGAAAAGCTATCGATAAAAGGCAGTAACTGAAGTTTATTGGTAATAAACACATTCATTTTACTGCTTTGCATAGGCTGAACGATTGGGTAATCGATAAAATCGGCAACAATGTTCTCTGGCGGAATATCAACTAAATCTTTTGTTGTCCAAGGTAAGGATTGAATGATTTCTTCGTCACTCAACATGGGTTTATCCATTTGCACTATTTGATAAAAATAGTGAGGCACCACTAAATTTACTGGGCACACCTCTGCACAAACTTCATTTGTGCAAGTTGCAATAGCAGCTGTATAATCTGTGAGGTCTTCAACATTCACGCTATATGAGTTATGAACGTACCACTGCCCTTGATTTTTTTTTAAACACACTGCTTTTACAGTATCTGCATAAGTAGCAATACCAATTGATGTGCTAGAGTCTAAACTGCGATTTAACCAAGATAACAACGAAAACAGCTTTTTTTTCATACAGCTACTATTGTTAATAAGAGATTAACTAAGTGTCGTACAAGATTGTTGGTTTGCAAGTATAAACACGAGAAATAATGCTTAATTTATTTAATATTGAAAAAGAAAGCCCAATACAACAAATAGATAGCGATTGTCTAAAAAAAAGAAACATACGCTTAAGCATTAAAAGAGATGACCTGCTCCACCCACTTATTAGTGGTAACAAATGGCGTAAACTAAAATATAATTTACAGCATATGCAAGCCTCCAATAAAACACAGTTACTCACTTTTGGAGGCGCGTTTTCTAATCATATTCATGCCTGCGCTGGGGCGGGTAAATTATTTAATATAAAAACCCACGCCATCATTAGAGGACCACATTTAGACACCCAAAACCCCACAGTGCGATTTGCTAAACAATGTGCAATGGACTTACATGCGGTTACGCGTATTGAATATAAGCAGCGCCATGACCCAGATTACTTAGCTCAGCTGCAAGCACAATTCCCCTATGCATACATAATTCCAGAGGGTGGAAGTAATACACATGCTTTGCCAGGGTGTGCTGAGCTTGCTAAAAGCTTACCTAAGCATGATTACTTAATTTGTCCCACAGGCAGTGGCGGTACACTTGCAGGTTTAATTGAAGGCAGCTTTGAGGCCACACAGCTGCTAGGAATTGCGGTATTAAAGCAAGCCGAATACCTTAACAAAGAAATTACAACACTTAGTAAAAAAGCCGCCCAGCAATCAAATTGGCAACTACTTACAGAGTTTCATGATGGCGGTTATGGAAAGTTTACCAATGAATTGTGGCAGTTTTGCCAACGCATGCAGCAGCGCCATAACTTACCCCTGGAACCTATATACAGTGGTAAAATGATGTATGCATTATGGCAGCTGATCGAACAAGACTACTTTGCTGCTGGTAGTCACATAATGGCTATTCATACAGGCGGTTTACAGGGGCTTAATGGTTTAAAGTATCGTGGCTTGATTTAGTGTAATTCCTAATAAAACGTGGCATGTGTGTACTCTTGCAAGGGCTCAGAAAAGTAAAAGCCTTGTGCAGCAACTACGCCTAGTTTAGCCAACATAAGTAGCTCTTTTTGGGTTTCTACACCCACCGCGTATACAGGTATATTGAGCAACTTGCTTTGCGCCACAATGTTTTTAACTTGCTTTTGCTGTTGTGTTTTTTCATCCACATTATGAACAAGCGGATACCCTAGTTTTATACCGCTAACTAATTTTTGAGAAGCAATTTGGTTAATGTGCTCCAAATTCTGTACATTATCAATCACCAGCAAACTTTGTAGGGCCGTCAGTTTGTCAAAGGCACCAGCTAGTTGCCCTTGGTACTTAATAAAGTCTGCTTCGCTAATTTCAAACTGTAATTTTCGCTTTGTCGTAAAATCTTTCATATTGGTGACAAACCAGCTCCAAAACTGCTTGTTAAACCAATTACTTATATGCAAATTAACGCTCACCGTTAGTGCGCTGGACTCAGCTAAAATAAGCTTTTTAACTTGAAGTAGCACCGCTTTATCTAACTCAAATGCTTGGTGATTGTTAAAGTCTTGATTAATAAAGTAACGCGCAGCTAGTAAACCGTGCGGTTGCTGCCTAATTCTTATTAGCACTTCATGTTGTACAATATCGCCGCTGGTGATCATAAATAACGGTTGAAAGAACAAGATAAATTTATTCTTTTTAATATTTTCAATAACCTGCTTACTTGAAATTAAGTTCCCTTGCTCGTGCTGTAACGCGAGCCTATGCCAGTGTTGCATCACGTTTTTTTCTGAAAAAAGCAAGGCAGACTTAGCTAACTTAAAAATAACAGGTTGCTCGGCTGCATACCGATAATCACACAAACCAACTTTTATGTTTTTGCGTTTTACAGTACTTCGATAGCGCCTACAAATTTGATAAACGCATTCGTGTAGGCTTTCACTGTATGTATCTAGCTTTGCTACAGGGATATTATTTAAAGTAATAGCAAGGTTGTTAGCATCAAATACATTAACTGATACTGCAGGAAGCTCTTTAAAATATTTTGCTATCAATACCTTAAAGCTTGCTTGGGTATCGGTATTTTCATCAAACACACAATCACATTTCACTATGGCAAATAAGCTATGCCGCGCTGCACTAACACCGTACATAGACTTTACTTCGCAGTTTAATGTGGTGATTTGCGTAGAAAGTTTTTTTGCTGCTTTAGTTTTGCTGTAAGGCAATGGCAGGCTCGCTGCCGGTTTTGTTACTAATACTTTCCACCATTTAACCCACCAGCTAGTAGCACCTAATATAATGATATTTAATAGTAAAAATAAGTAGGCTTGCTCCACCCAGGCAGGCCAGTGGTATAAACTTATGCTGAGCGTTTTATAGCTAAATACATCGTGCTGTATATCAACTAAGTATTTGAAGTGTTCGGCATTTGAGTGTGCAGCCAGCATAAAGCCCTTACTTTGCACCAAAGCCTGCACTATTTCTTTATCAGCATTAGCGTTAATTTGCAGCTCATAAATTTGCTGTGTTAACTGCTGGCCATTTTTGTGGATTTTTTTATGAAGCGTATTATTTAAAAGCACATTAAAAATAATGACTACCAGCAAAAAACTCGTTAAGTACATTATTTTTTTTTGCTTACCAAGTTTTATAAAGGCTTTATGCATAGTGCTCTCTGTGGCAACGCGACTATTTAAAGTGTTGTTCAAAATAGTCATTAGCACAAGCACGCTAAGCAAGTTTAAATGTTTATAATTTTGCTAAACAAAAAAACCCCGTGTAAACGGGGTTTTGGCAAATAATTTATTAATTTTTAGGTTGCTCGCCATGCGCGTTCAATATCATTTCGCCGTCTTCTTTGTATAGCTCACCTTTAGGCCATAGCGCTAACAGCGTTAAAACTTGCTCACTAGGGCGACACAACTTAACCCCTTTTTCGGTGCACACTATAGGTCTGTTAACGAGTATTGGGTGCGCAAGCATGGCCTCTAAAATAGCTTCACCTGTTATGTTTTCACTCAACAAACCTAGTTTTTTAGCTGGCGATTTACTCACTCTCAACGCTGTTTTTGGTGTTAAGTTTGCTGCGGCAAATAACGCTAGTAACTGAGGTTTTGTCCAGCCCTCTTTAAGGTATTCAATAACAATGGGGTTATAGCCAGCGCCTTAATAATCTGCAATACATTGCGCGATGTACCACAATCGGCGTTATGATGAATAACAACCATAACACTCTCCTAGTTAAACCAATGACGCGTTTTATTAGCAAAATAAACTAAGCTAAGCATAACAGGTACTTCAACAAGCACGCCTACAACGGTGGCAAGCGCAGCGCCAGAGTGTAAACCAAACAATGAAATAGCCACGGCAACAGCCAGTTCAAAAAAGTTAGAGGTTGCAATCATACAAGCTGGCGCTGCAATACTATGAGCTAGGCCCATTTTTTTTGCAGCTATATAAGCTATTGCAAAAATACCATACGTTTGAATAAGCAACGGAATAGCAATCAATACAATGGCTTCTGGTTTATCTATTAAAGTTTGAGACTGAAAACCAAACAAAAGCGCCACCGTTGCCAGTAAACCAATGATGGAATATGGTTTCATTACCTTTAAAAAGTGATTTAACCGTGTGTGATCTTCACCTTTATCTAACTTTTTGCGGGTAATAGCGCCTGCTATTAATGGAATAAGTACATACAAAACCACCGAGAGTAATAACGTGTCCCACGGTACCGTTATGTCTGTTACCCCTAGTAATAAGCCTGCAATGGGCGCAAAGGCAAAAATCATAATAATATCGTTAATAGATACCTGCACTAACGTGTAATTAGCATCACCTTTTGTTAATTGGCTCCACACAAACACCATTGCAGTACATGGTGCTACACCTAATAAAATCATACCGGCTATGTATTCTGTCGCTGTTTGTGGGTCAACAAAGTCTGCAAAAATACCTTTGAAAAATAACCATCCTAGTAAGGCCATGGTAAAGGGCTTTATGAGCCAGTTGATAACAACTGTCAGCACTAAGCCTTTAGGCTTTTTACCTACATCTTTAATAGAGGAGAAGTCAATTTGCACCATCATCGGGTAAATCATAAACCAAATAAGTACAGCGATAACAATATTTACATGTGCATATTCTAAGCTTGCAACAACACTAAATATATCGGGTATCACGTAACCAGCTATAATGCCTACCGCAATTGCCAGCGTTACCCACACCGATAAAAAACGTTCAAATAACCCCACAGTAACCTCCTAAATATCTTTTTGATTTAAGCGTTTACTGAGCTGCTCTGCTGTTTCTACTCGTTCAGAATACCTATCAACAAAGTGTTCTTTTTGGTCACGCATTAATAAAGTAAATTTTACGAGCTCTTCCATTACATCCACTATTCGATTGTAAAAAGCGGAAGGCTTCATTCGGCCACTCTCTTCAAATTCTAAAAACGCTCTAGGCACAGATGACTGATTAGGTATTGTTACCATGCGCATCCAGCGCCCTAGTACGCGTAACTGATTAACCACATTAAATGACTGCGAACCACCACAAACCTGCATTACAGCCAGCGTTTTACCTTGTGTAGGTCTTACGCCACCCAGGTTTAATGGAACCCAATCAATCTGATTTTTAAATACGCTCGTCATAGCACCGTGTCGCTCCGGCGAGCACCACACTTGCCCTTCAGACCAAAGCATTAAATCGCGTAGCTCTTGCACTTTAGGGTGCGTCTCATCTTCACTATCTGTTATGGGTAACCCCTCAGGGTTAAATATTTTAACCTCAGCACCAAAGTGGGTTAGCAAGCGCGCACTCTCTTCTATAACCAACTTGCTATATGAGCGGGCTCGCAGCGATCCGTATAACAATAAAATTTTAGGTTTATGAGATGAAAACGTTAGCGTGAAATCCTTAACGCTAGGAGGAGTGCCTTGTAAGAGTGCTAAATTAGGTAGCTCGTGTTCAATTGATTTACTCATAACCTTTAACCTTATAGCTCTGTAGTGAACTAAACACATATGAAAAAACAGATATATGAAATTTCACATATAAAGACATCAGAGTCAACTCTATTTATACCCACCCGCTTAATTAAGTGAGCTATTTGGTGGATGGAAAAACGTGTTGATAGCCAGGAAAAAAATTCGCTATTTAGTTTCTCTCGGCAATTGCTTCTGCATTGCTCTACCTTCTGCTTCCATGCAGTTATAAATGAGAATTTTTAAACACTGATAGCGACACTTTTAGCCCCTCAAAATGATGAAGCTTATTGCGGACAGGTATGAGATTGGCATTTAACTTTCGATCGTAAAAAATGCTCTCTGGGCAGTGGTTATCTGTAAGTAAAAACTAAAAAAGCCGCTTAGTAGCGGCTTTTAAAATTACATTTCAACATTTTTGTCTTTGGTTAAAAAGGAATGTCATCATCAAAATCTATTGTTGGTTCCATAGGATTTGATGCGCCGCCTTGTGGGGCATTTTGCGGCTTAGGTGCAAAACCACCTTGCTGCTGTGGTGCACTATTTTGCTGTGGAGCGAAGCCGCTATTGTTTGATTGCTGGTATTGGTTATTTTGCTGTGGTGCAGCCGCTGCAGCCGGACGCTGTGCTGGAGCCGCCTGCTGTTGTTGCCCATAGCCACCGCCTTGCTGACCTTGGTTATTTTGGCCATAACCACCGCCTTGCTGATTATTCTGGTAACCGCCACCTTGTTGGCCGCCTTGATTACCTTGATAGCCACCACCTTGCTGATCACCACCACGAGCGCCTAGCATTTGCATTTGACCTGTAAAGCCATCAACGACAATTTCAGTTGTGTATTTTTCTTGGCCTTGCTGATCAGTCCATTTACGTGTCTGTAGTTTACCTTCTACGTAAATTTGTGAGCCTTTGCGGCAGTATTCGCCAACAATTTCAGCTAATTTGCCAAAAAACACGACACGGTGCCACTCAGTTTTATCAACCATTTGGCCAGTGTTTTTATCTTTATAGCTATCTGACGTTGCTAAGGTAATATTTGCTACACCATTGCCATTAGGCATGTAACGAACTTCAGGATCTTGTCCTAAATTACCAACCAAAATTACTTTGTTCACACCGCGTGCCATGGAACCATCTCCTATAAACGTTAGATTAAACCAGCTACTTTACGTGCTTGGTCTAGGTCGAATTCTTTATCATTAATCTTTAAATAGCTGCGGCTTTCGTCGCGTACTACTGTTGCTTCTATTACGCCAGGTAAAGCAACTAGCTGAGAAGCAAGTTCTTGAGCTTGCTCTTCAGAACTTAAATTGGTCATTAAACTAATAACTTTACTTTTCGGTGGGACTTGCATTTTCCACGCAATAATAAGCCATATTAACCCAACAAGTGCCGCTGCCGCAAACACAGCTTGTGTACTTGTTGTTTGTGCTACGTAACCCCCTAAAATACCACCTAAAAAAGCCCCTAAAAACTGGCTAGAGGAATACCCGCCCATCGCCGAACCTTTTTGGCTTGCAGGGGCTATACGCGATACAAGCGCAGGCATAGTCGCTTCCAAGAAATTAAATGCGACAAAATAAAGCAGCATACAAATGGCAATGCCAACCACACTATTTACCCAAATAGACATGGCAAACATACTGACCGAAAGCAGCGCAATTGATCCAATAAAAACCTGTTTTTCTTTTTCTTTTTTAATGGCAATAATCATCATTGGCACCATTAAAATAAACGCTAGCAGCAACACCGGAATATATAAATACCAGTGGTGGTTGGCAACTAAGCCGTCTTCTATTAGCTGGCTTGGTAGTACCACAAAAATAGTGGTGAGTGTTAAATGTAGCAGTAACACACCAGCATTTAAGCGCGATAATTGCGGATGCTTAATTAATTTTTTTATGTCGCTAAAGCTTGCCAAGGTGTCGCCTTTAGGCGCTTTATTAACGGCATTAGGCACTAAAAATAAAATAATACCAATACCAAACACGGCAAGGATTGCTGTTAACCAAAATACCCCTGCTACGCCCCACGACGCTGCAACTATGGGCCCAAGTAACATAGCAAAGGCGAAACTCATGCCTATGCTCATACCAATTACAGCCATTACTTTAGGGCGTTGTTCGTCGCGGCTTAGGTCGCTGGCAAAAGCAAGTAATGCACTGGCTATAGCGCCCATACCTTGTAGTGCTCGGCCCAATGTAACCATCTGAATAGATTCAGCTAGTGCTGCAATAATTGAGCCCAACGCAAATACAACTAAGCCACCAACAATGACTTTTTTACGGCCTATTTTATCTGACAAACGCCCCATGGGTATTTGCAGTACTGCTTGGGTTAAACCATAAGCGCCAATAGCAAACCCTATCCACATAGGCGAAAACCCATCAAGCGATTGACCATAAATAGCCAATACAGGCATCAGCATAAACAAGCCGAGCATTCTAAATGCAAACACACTCGCCAGCGATACTGCGGCGCGTTTTTCTCGTGAATTAAGTGAAGATGCGGTCATTATCTGCGTAATCTTACGGTATGAAAAATTTAGGCTGGGATTCTACCACAAGCTTGGCAATAATTAATCGCCTATAAGTAAGGATTTTTTCGTTGATCATTGATTAATAATGTTTCGTATTATGCGATACTGGACAAATAATTTTGGTAATAAACGAGATAGCATGGAAAACATTGAAGTCCGAGGCGCCCGTACGCACAATTTAAAAGACATCAGCCTAACCATCCCACGTGATAAATTAATTGTTATCACAGGCCTATCTGGTTCGGGAAAATCATCACTGGCATTTGATACTTTATATGCAGAAGGACAGCGTCGTTATGTAGAGTCACTTTCTGCCTACGCAAGGCAATTTTTATCGTTAATGGAAAAGCCTGACGTTGATCATATTGAAGGCCTCTCTCCCGCCATTTCTATTGAGCAAAAATCTACATCGCACAACCCTCGCTCAACAGTGGGTACCATTACCGAAATATACGATTACTTGCGTTTAATGTTTGCCCGTGTGGGAGAGCCACGCTGCCCAACTCACGACTTACCCCTTGCAGCTCAAACAATTAGCCAAATGGTTGATACCGTTTTAGCACTGCCAGAGGGCACTAAGCTAATGCTTTTAGCCCCGGTAGTTAAAGACCGCAAAGGCGAGCATGTTAAATTACTGGAGCAGCTCTCAAGCCAAGGGTATATTCGTGCTCGTATAGATGGCGAAGTGTGCGACTTATCCGATCCACCAACGCTTGAGCTTCATAAAAAGCATACTATTGAAGTGGTTGTTGACCGCTTTAAAGTAAAAGATGGCCAGCAGCAGCGTTTAGCCGAATCATTTGAAACCGCACTAGAAATGTCTGGCGGTGTAGCAAATGTAGCCTACATGGACGACAGCACGATAGAAGAAATGCTGTTCTCGGCAAATTTTGCCTGCCCTACCTGTGGCTATGCAATGACCGAGTTAGAGCCACGTTTATTTTCGTTTAATAACCCTGCGGGGGCATGCCAAAGCTGTGACGGTTTAGGCGTACGCCAATACTTTGATCCTAACCGCGTAGTACATAACCCTGAGCTAAGCTTGGCCGGTGGTGCAATAAAAGGCTGGGATAAACGCAGTTTTTATTATTTTCAAATGCTACAAGCGGTTGCCGAGCACTATAATTTTGATTTAGATGTGCCATTTGAAAAACTTGCTAAAGAATCACAAAAAATTATTTTAGAAGGCTCAGGTAAAACAAAAATAGCCTTTAACTACCGTAACGACAGAGGCGATTTAATAACTCGTAACCACGAGTTTGAAGGCGTGTTAAATAACATGAACCGTCGCTATCGCGAGACGGAGTCAAACTCGGTACGCGAAGAGCTGGCTAAATATCAAACTAGCCAAGCGTGCCCTAGCTGTCATGGCTCACGTTTACGCCAAGAAGCACGCCACGTATTTATAGGTCAAACAAACCTGCCTGCTATTACTAATATGAGTATTGGTGAGGCAATGGACTTTTTTGAAGGGTTATCACTCACAGGTCAAAAAGCCCAAATAGCTGAAAAAATTCTGAAAGAAATTCGCGACCGTTTATCGTTTTTAATTAATGTTGGCCTTAACTATTTATCGCTTGAACGCAGTGCCGATACCCTCTCTGGTGGTGAAGCGCAGCGTATTCGTTTAGCCAGCCAAATTGGTGCAGGCCTTGTAGGTGTAATGTACGTACTGGATGAGCCATCAATTGGTTTACACCAGCGCGATAACGACCGTTTATTACAAACCTTGGTGCATTTACGCGACCTAGGTAACACCGTAATTGTGGTTGAGCATGATGAAGATGCCATTCGCGCAGCCGATCATATTATTGATATTGGCCCAGGCGCGGGTGTACACGGCGGGCATATTATTGCACAAGGTACACGTGACGATATTTTAGCGACCAAAGACTCGGTAACGGGCCAGTTTTTATCTGGCGTGCGTAAAATAGAAGTACCACAAGAACGTAACCCAACAGGCGACAAATGGCTTGAGCTGTTTGGCGCCACAGGTAATAACCTTAAAAATGTAGACTTAAAAATTCCATTTGGCTTATTAACCTGTATTACAGGAGTATCGGGCTCAGGTAAATCAACGCTCATTAACGATACACTTTTTAAGCTTGCGCATACTGAACTTAACGGTGCGACCACAGCGGAAGCCGCGCCTTACAAGTCAATTAGTGGCCTTAATCATTTTGATAAAGTGATTGATATTGACCAAAGCCCGATTGGCCGTACACCGCGCTCAAACCCTGCAACCTACACAGGTATTTTTACCGGTATTCGTGAGTTATTTGCAGGAACACAAGAAGCCCGTTCACGTGGCTATAAAGTAGGTCGTTTTAGCTTTAACGTAAAAGGCGGGCGCTGTGAAGCTTGCCAAGGCGATGGCGTAATTAAAGTAGAAATGCACTTTTTACCTGATGTATATGTACCGTGTGATGTATGTAAGGGTGCGCGCTATAACCGCGAAACCTTAGAAGTGCAATACAAAGGTAAAAACATTCACCAAGTACTCGAAATGACCGTTGAAGACGCGCACGACTATTTTGATAAAATACCCGCAATAGCCCGCAAGCTTAAAACCCTTATGGATGTTGGTTTATCGTATATTCGTTTGGGGCAGGCTGCTACCACGCTCTCTGGTGGTGAAGCTCAGCGTGTAAAACTGGCTCGTGAGCTATCTAAACGCGATACAGGTAAAACTCTTTACATACTTGATGAGCCAACAACCGGCCTTCACTTTGCCGATATTGAACAACTACTTGTGGTATTACATCGTCTGCGTGATCACGGTAATACCATAGTAGTGATTGAGCATAACTTAGATGTGGTTAAAACCGCAGACTGGGTGGTTGATTTAGGCCCTGAAGGCGGTGCTGGCGGCGGTGAAATACTCATTGCAGGCACACCTGAAGAGGTCGCTAAATGTGAGCGCTCGCATACTGGGCATTACCTAAAGCCCCTATTAAACTAATTGGGGTTTATTACTTCTTACGATAAGGAAAGTCGGTGTTAAGGCCTTTTAAAATTATAAAATGGCGAGCCAGTAGGCTATTTAAACAGCTGCAAAAAAAATCGCAGCCTTTTAAAGCTGATATTGATGAGCATATTAAACCCATATGGTTTAGCCTTAGCACCGCGCAAAAGCTTTACTTAGCAGCGCTTATATCTGTGATTTTCTTTAAATCTTGGTCACTTTGTGCGCTTTTAACAATGACTGCCTTGGTCATTGAATTTTGGCCAAAGTTTAATAAACTTTGGCACTCCTTAGCAGGCAAAGCTTTAATTTTGGTTTTTTATGCAACCATTGCTAATTTTGTTTTGGCAAATGCAAGCAGCATTGTTAACGATGTAACTCACGTATCAGCTGCAAACATGAGCTACACACACAATTTTGCAACTTTGATATATTTACCCATTTGGGCATTAGGAATTACACTCTGTACATTACTAATATTTCAATTTATTTTACCCTTTTATATCATAATGCTGTTACTTATAAAGCCATTTGGATCGCAAAGCATTAAATATATAAGTCAAAGCTACTCTCCCTTACTTACCGCATCTATTAGATTAATATTAGCCTTCATAACTTTAAGTACCCTCTATTCCTTAGTAGACGATAGGGATGAAGCAACATTTTTATCAGACATAGAAAACGGCTTTTATTTTGGAAGAGAGCTGGCCAGTGACTCACCTGAGGTGAAGGAGCAAGCTGTGGACAATCTAAATAAAAGGCTAGCTAAACAGGAACCTGGCTCACCAAAAACAGAAGAAATAAATGAGCTCGCCGAATCTGCAAGTTCATTTGTTGCTACTGAAGGTTATTTTGAACGTAGTAAACGCCTTATAGCGATGTTTGCATTTAATTACGAAGCAGATGAGTACTCAAGGTGTAAAAAAGCCAAAAATAGCAAAGTGGTAGAGTTGAACGATTACGAAATAGTAGAGATTACGCCAAATGAAACTATGCCTTATGGCTATTCTTTTATTGTGAAAGCCTGCGAATCACCTGCATTTAGACCCATTAGATGAACAATGATGACCTTTAAGCGATGAGTCAAGTATTAGAAGTTACATACAAAAATGCCGCTAAATTTAGCGGCATTTTTATTCGCTTATACTAGGGTCTGTTGAAGCATTTTATGTACGAGGAATAAATCCTAGTGCATCGTAAACTGATTTAAGGGTTTTTTCTGCACGTACACTTGCCTTTTCTGCACCTGATTTCATGATGCTATCAAGTAGGTTTTGATCTTCTCTGATCTCTTTAAAACGTGCTTGAATTGGCTCAATCATGCTCACTACAGCATCGGCTGTATCTTTTTTCAAGTGGCCATACATTTTATCTTCGTACTCTGGCACTAAGTCTTCAATTGAGCGCTTAGTGGCTACGCTTAATAAAGTAAGTAAATTAGAAACGCCTGGTTTTTCAGTACGGTCAAAGTAAATACGTGCTTGCTCGTCTGAATCAGTTACTGCTTTTTTAAGCTTTTTCTCAATCTTTTTAGGCTCATCTAATAGCATGATGTAGCCGTTAGGGTTTTCATCAGACTTAGACATTTTTTTAAGCGGATCTTGAAGGCTCATTACGCGTGCGCCAAACTCTGGGATATAAGGCTCAGGTAATTTAAATACATCACCGTATAAATTATTAAAGCGTGTAGCTATATCGCGCGTTAACTCTAAGTGCTGCTTTTGATCATCCCCTACCGGTACTTGGTCTGCTTGGTATAATAAAATATCCGCTGCTTGCAATACTGGGTACGAAAATAAGCCGACGTTTACATTATTAGCATGTTTAGATGATTTATCTTTAAACTGAGTCATGCGGTTAAGCTCGCCCATTTGCGCATAACAATTTAGCACCCATGCTAACTGCGCGTGTTCTGGCACTTGTGACTGTACAAATAAGGCCGATTTTTCAGGGTCTATGCCACAAGCCGCGTACAAGGCTATACCATCTAATACACGAGAGCGAAGAAGTTCAGGCTCTTGACGAACAGTAATCGCATGTAAATCAACAAGCATAAAGAAACTTTCGTGGTCTTCCTGTAGCTTTAGCCACTGGTTAATAGCGCCAACATAGTTGCCTATTGTCATACCACCGGTTGGCTGAATGCCACTTAAAACTACTGGTTTACTCATGATTTTCCTTTAATGTTGTTTAGTTAATTAAAAAATTTAACGCTGTGTTAGTGTTGGTATTATATCTAAGAAGTTCTCGCATAGGTACTGTGGATTAAAGTCGCTTAGGTTTTCGCCTTGGTTATAACCATAATCCACCGCTATGACATCAATTTTAGCGGCATGTGCTGCCAATATATCGCTTTTTGAATCGCCAATCATAATAGCCTTACTCGGCTCAACATTCAGCTTTTTACATGCATACAGCAAAGGCGCTGGCGACGGCTTTTTAGCCATATCATCTCCACACACGATTACTTCAAAGTGGCGCGTAAGGGAAAGCTTATCAAGTAGTATTTCGGTAAATATGCGCGCCTTATTGGTAACGAGCGCTTTAGGCATACCACTGAGCGCATTAAGCCCTGTTTCTACATGTTGATACAACACGCTATATTCGCCCACTAGCTGCTCATAATGTTGATAGAATAAAGCAATAGCTTTTGCACTAAGCGCTTCATCTAAGTGTTCGCTAATTTGCATATCACCACTGAGTGCACGCTTGACTAAGGTTTCAATACCGTTGCCTATCCAGCTTTCAACCAAGCTTTGGCTAACAATAGGGAATGCTAAATCACTCAGTGTTAAATTTATTGCTAAGTATAAATCGTAAACGCTATCAACAAGTGTGCCGTCAAGGTCGAACAAAGCTACATCATATTTCATTACTTTACGTTTCCTAACTGCTCACGCATTTGATCAATAACCACTTTATAATCAGGCTCATTAAAAATAGCAGACCCTGCTACAAACATGTCGGCACCTGCTTGCGCTGCTGCGGCTATATTATCAACCTTAATACCGCCATCAACTTCTAAGCGAATATCACGACCCGACTCAACTATGCGCTGCTTAGCTTGGGCTAGTTTTTCAAGGGTGTGGGGGATAAAGCTTTGGCCGCCAAAACCTGGATTTACCGACATTAGTAATATAGTGTCTAACTTATCAATAACGTGATCGAGATAGCTCAGGCTAGTGGCAGGATTAAATACTAAACCGGCCTTACAACCATGATCTTTAATAAGTTGTATGGTGCGGTCTATGTGCTCACTCGCCTCAGGGTGAAAGGTAATTATTGATGCACCGGCCTCTGCGAACTGAGGGATTATACTATCTACAGGCTTTACCATTAGGTGTACATCGATAGGGGCCGTTACCCCGTAATTTCTAAGCGCTTTGCACACCATAGGGCCTATTGTGAGATTAGGCACGTAGTGATTATCCATGACATCAAAATGTACTACATCAGCACCTGCAGCGAGTACCTTATCTACATCTTCACCTAATTTTGCAAAGTCAGCTGACAATATAGAAGGCGCTATTAAGTATTTTTGTTCAGGGTTTAGCATAGTAATCCGTCAATCAATAAAATATGCCTTAATGTACCGTAAATACTGGAGTTTCCCAAGTAATACACGGCAAATTGGGTATAACTAAAATAGCAATTTAAATACATAAGAATTTATTTATATAAAGCTTTAACTATCACAGGGAAATATTAGTTTGTTATTTATACAGCTTTTGTTATTATTGAAGGAGTAACTTACTTTTAGGCTAATATTATGCGTGCTTTTAAAACAGGGATCTTAATTGCGTCGGCATTGTTATTTATTGGGGCATTTAGTTTTGCGCCAAGTTCTGAGCAAGATTTAAGCTTAGTTAGCAACTGTCACAATCAGGCAAGTAGTAATAACACTCCAAGCGCCCTAACATGTACGAAAGTAGAAGAAGATTCGTCGTGGTTTTCGTGGCTAACAGGCGATAGTCGCAGTGCGCAATTTCATTATTTAGATTTATTAGAGCTATTAACTAGCTCAGAAGACGCTAAAAATACGCCTTCAATAAAACCTCTTTTTTAAATAATGCTGCACTTTATTAGCGCGTTGCAAAGTGTGCTAGCAGCATTTTTTGGTGTGCAATCAGAGCACAAACGCCAAGCCGACTTCCAACAACACTCCCCTCTTTTTATTATTGCTTTAGCTGTGCTGTTTTTCGTTATTTTTGTAGTGACAATTTATGCAGTGGTTGCTTGGGTGCTAAATACATAGCCATTAACTCGTCAACTTTGTTGCGTGAGCCACCTTTAGGGCTGATAGTACGTTTTACCTGAATTTTACCAAGCGTAGCTTGGCTATAAATTTTTCGCGTCCACACGGTATCGTGGTTAGATATAAGCACTGGGGTATTGTTTTCAAACGCAGCTTGCTCGGCTAAGTTTGCCAAGTTTGCTTGATCGTCTAAATTAAACCCGCCTTTAGCATAAGAGGTAAACGACGCTGTTTTACTTAGCGGCACATAAGGCGGATCGCAATAAATAACCGCGTTGTTTGGCACAAGCTTAAACACATCATCGTAGCTTAGGCAGGTAAATGTGGCTTTTTGTGCTTTTTCGGCAAAAAAGTACATTTCTTTTTCTGGAAAATAAGGCTTTTTATATTTACCAAATGGCACGTTAAAAATGCCTTTGAGATTATACCTACACAATCCATTGTAACCATGGCGATTCATGTATAAAAAGAGCATTGCGCGCTCATATACATCATTGCTTTTATTAAACTGTACACGGTATTCGTAGTAAGCGTCTGGATGATTATTTAAATCAACAAACAGCTTTTTAGAGTCACTTATAAACTCATCAGGTGAGCGCTTGAGCTCTTTGTATAAGTTAATTAAGTCAGCATTGATGTCGTTAAGTAAATAGTGTTTAAAATTACTGTTTAAGAATACTGAGCCTGCACCTACAAACGGTTCTACCAAGGTTTCAGCATGTTTGCTGGCTTGAGATAATCGTGCATTAATATCTTCAACTAGGCTGTATTTACCGCCAGCCCATTTAAGGAAGGCTCTACTCTTTTGTTGCATTGGTTCTTAACTTCAATCTGCTGTAGCGCGATTTTACACTAAAGTGAGTCAGTTTACTGATCAAGTCGTGCAATTTCTTGTTTTATTTTGCTGATTTTTTTATAAAAAGGCTTGTTCTTTCTAAGCGTACTTGGCAAGGCAGACAACGCACTTTTAGCATCAGCGAGTGATGCATAACTGCCAAGAGTAACTACCCACCATACTTTATTGTTCCGCTTAGTTTGATATACCCTAGCCCGCTGGCTTAAATTATGTTGAATAATAAACTCACGGGTGATCTTTTCCTGCGTCACGGCAAGCAGCTGCACAGTTGTATTATTATCTGGCTGAGCTAAATACCACGCGTTATCTGATACGTTATTTGAGGTTTTAGACTGCGGGCTTTCTTTATCGTCACTTTCAATTAGCTCAATAGTCTCAGGAGTGTTTGAGCTTTGTGGTAACGCCTCGCTTTGCTCACTTTGAGCGCTTTGTTGAGCCTGACGCGTTAGGCTTTGCATTATCGCCGGCACATCGTTTTTATGTGGCGCTACATTCCCTTGTGATTTATCGCTGACCGGCTCTAAAGGCAAATCCGCTTTTGAAATATCAGCATTGTCATTACTGACTTCTTTATCCGCTCTTGGGATAGCGGTAATTTTAGCAGCAGGAATAGCGGTATCTATGTCTTGGCTTTGTTGGTTTTGATAGTACGTTTGCCACCATTGGGTCATGTCATTTTTATAAAGCAGACCAATAATTAGTAACATAATAATAATTAACAACGAGATTAAGTGTATACGCCATGACACTGTATCTTTTTTTACAATATCAGCTACATGCTCCGTTGGTTGCCATGCTAATAATAAACTGGGGTTGCCTTTTGCTTCATTTAAAAATGCGCTAAATACGGGGTCTTCATCGTACGGTAAATTAGGAAAATACCAGCTCATTAGCTGTTTAGATTCTCGGGAAGATAAAGGCTCTAAGTAAATTTCAACGGCATTATTAATAGCCAGCTTTGATTGCGAGGCTAGCATAATATAAAGCGTTATAGGGCTATTTTTGGCAAGTAACTCTAACTCTTGTAATAACTCTTCAGATAAATGCCTTGCATTATCGAGCACCCATAAACAGGCCTCGCACGGCTGTTGTTCTAGCAGTTGGTAAAAGTTTTCACTTAACGATAAATCGTGGTCAATCAGCGGAGAGTTAAAGCTTTGCTCTAATATATCACTCATCAGTGATACATCATTTACACTGGCACTTACTTGTACAAATGCTTTATTAAAACTGTTGTATTTGTCGGTGATGAAGGTTTCGAGCATATAACTTTTGCCAAGGCCTGAGGTGCCTAGCAATACAATCAAGTTTTGCCCATATTCAAATTGCAGCGCGATTCTATCCACCAACGCCGCTCGGCTTGGTAAAATTTGCGCCTGCATTATTGCTCGATTAACGCTCTAACGTGGTCATCTGATACGTCATCTACCAATGCGCATTGACCAAACTCTGTCGGTAAAATAAAACGGATAGTGCCCTTTTTATTTTTTTTGTCTTTGCGCATATGCATCAAAAACTGCTCAGCAGTCATTTCTGCTGGGATCTCAGTAGGCAAATTATAAAGCTCGAGTAGTGTTACAATTCTATCTACCTCACTTTGCGATAAATCACCGCGTGTATGGGCTAATTTAGCAGCCAGTACCATTCCGGTCGCAACAGCCTCACCATGCAGCCATACGCCATACCCCATTTGCGCTTCAATTGCGTGAGCAAAGGTATGCCCTAAATTGAGTAACGCACGAAGGCCATTTTCTTTTTCATCTTGCGCAACAATAAGCGCTTTAATTTCACAACATCTATAAATGATATGCTGTAAACTGGCTTCGTCTAATTGCTGTAGCTTTTCTGCATTTTGCTCAATAAAAGTAAAGAGCTCGGTATCGTAAATCAGACCATACTTGATAACTTCGGCCATGCCCGCTGCAAATTCACGCGCCGGTAATGTATGAAGTGATTCAGTATCAATAAAAACAGCTTGCGGCTGATAAAATGCCCCAATCATATTTTTACCCAGTGGGTGGTTTACAGCTGTTTTGCCCCCAACAGAGGAGTCAACTTGTGATAGTACCGTGGTAGGAATTTGAATAAACGGTACACCGCGTTGATAGCATGCAGCAACAAAACCTGTTAAATCGCCAATAACACCGCCACCTAATGCTATTAAGCAGGTATCTCGACCGCAATTATTTTGCAATAAAAAAGCAGATATTTTCTCAAACCATTCGAGTGATTTGTATTGCTCACCATCTGGAATGACAAAAGAAAGAGGGTCTAGCTCAGCTAACGAATCTAGCAGTCCTTGCAAATATAAAGGGGCAACTGTGTCGTTAGTGATAATGATAGGCCGACAATCACCAATGTGGTGAACAAGGCGGCCATTATCTTGAAGTGCAGATTGACCAATAAAAATAGGATAACTTCGCTCGTCCAAATTAACAGTTAATTCAAGCATGCTTTGTTATTTCCTTTATTATTGGTTTTTAAAAATCTAATTTCTCGATGATTTGGTTAGCAACAACTTTAGCGCTTTGCTCATCGGTGCGTACAACAAAATCGGCAACTTCTTTGTATAGTGGCTCGCGTTCTTCTGCTAAGCGCTCTAGTACATTACGAGGTGCTTCTTCAGTTTGCAGTAATGGGCGACGCTTGTCGCGTTGCGTGCGTGCAACTTGCTTTTCTATAGGTGTCTCTAGGTATACAACGATACCGCGAGCCGAAAGCTTGTTTCGAACTTCTTTACTCATTACTGACCCACCACCGGTTGCAAGTACAATACCTTGCATTTCGGTTAAGTCGCCAATAACAGATTCTTCACGAAGTCTAAAGCCTTCTTCACCCTCAAGATCAAACACCCAGGCAATATCTGCACCGGTACGGCGTTCGATTTCTTGATCAGAATCGACAAATTCAAGGTGTAATTGGTCAGCGATGTGACGACCAATCGTGCTTTTGCCAGCCCCCATGGGGCCAACTAGAAATATATTACGTTTCTCAGCCATATCTTTTAGTACAAACGAACTCTAAAATTTGAAATAAAACCCCGCCTAACGACCTGGCCCCAAAATTAAGGAGGGGATTATCTCAGTAATTGGCCGGGTATTTCAAGTCTATTACAATAAAAAGCCATATAACGAGCAATTATTATCAATAAACACTCGTTGGCGAACATAAAACCACTAAATTTTAGTCTATTTGTATTTTCGGTGTCACGAAAATAAGTAATTCACGTTTCTCATTAAACTCGCTGGTGCTCTTAAATAAGCGTCCAACATAGGGAATATCACCAAGTACAGGTACTTTATTTGTGGTATTAATTATTTGCTGCTGAAAAATACCACCCAGCACAACGGTTTGGCCGTTATCAACCAGCACTTGTGTTTCAATTTGTTGAGTGTCTATCGACACCGCTTCACCTGTTCCGGTTTGGACCGTTTCGCCACGAGTATCTTGTGTAATAACTAAGTCTAAAATAACTTTGTTATCCGGCGTTATATGCGGTGTAACCTCAAGGCTCAATACCGCTTTTTTAAAGCTTACAGTAGTAGCACCACTTGAGGCTGATTCGGTATAGGGGATTTCAGTACCTTGCTCAATACGTGCTTTTTGCTGATTAGCTGCAGTAATGCGCGGGCTCGCAATAATCTCACCTTTATTTTCTTCCTCTAAAGCGCTCAGCTCTAAATCAATTAAGGTGCCATTAGCCAACTTGGCTATGTGTAAACCAATACTCGCCGCAGGGTTAGTAATAGGTAGGTTTACATTAAGACGATCTGATAAGTCAGGAATAGTACCATTTGAGATAGACTCAGCACCTTCAAGTGAGCCTGAAATACCATCACTATCTTGTTGGTCGCTAAATCCCCAACGTACACCTAAATCTTCTGTGACATTATCGCGTACCGTTACCATACGTGATTCAATAACAACTTGTTGCACTGGGATATCAAGTGTTTCAATCATACGACGGATACTTTCAATACTCTTCGCTGTATCTTTAATAAGTAAAGTATTGGTACGCTGGTCGACCGATACACTGCCACGGGCAGAAATGATGCTGTTCGTGTCAGTTTTAAGTAAATCCGCAAAGTCTTCAGCTTTAGCATAGTTTAAACGAATATACTCACTGTAAAGCGGCTCTAAATCCTCGACCTTTTGTTTAGCTAATAAATCTTTCGCTTCACGGGCGGCTAGCTCTTCAGCTGGCGCCACCATCAATATAGAGCCATCCATGCGCTTATCAAGGCCTTTAATACGCAGCACAACATCTAAAGCCTGATCCCATGGAACGCCATCTAAACGAAGCGTGATGTTGCCGGTTACTGAGTCACTCGTTACTAAGTTAAACTCGTTATAGCCCGCTATTATTTGCAGTACAGCTCTAACCGAAATATCTTGGAAGTTTAAGGTCATTGGACGACCCTGGTATTCTTTGCCCCCATCTAAATAAGCATTTTGCGTTTCATCTTTTTCAATCGTTAACGTTAAAATGTTATCTATTTGCTGGTAGGTAAAGGTAAAAGCAGCATTAGGCTCAATAACTACACGGCTTAGGCTATCTTCTTTAAAGGTTTCAATGGTACTTACAACAGTGCCAAAATCTAATACATCTAGTTCATACAGTAAGTCGTCTAAAATATCTGTATGATGAAACTCTGCAATTATTTTTCCACCGCTTTCATGTACTTCTATTGCAGCTTGCGTGTCTTGCAAAAATACTAAAACTTTTGCTTCACCTTTTTCACCACGGCGAAAATCAATAGATTGAATCCGGTTAATATAAGCGCTTGAGGCATCATAACCATTGCTGCTTTCATCAGAAGCTTGTTCAGTAAGTGGGTTATCCGATACGCGCAACGACACTAAGTTATTATTAACTTGTGTTTCGTATATTTTTAAACGTTCCAAATTTACCGTAACTTTTAAGCCTTGCTCTGTCTGTACGCTGCTAACACTATTAATACCTGCGTGATCGACCGGTACATTTTCAAGGCCCTGCTCTAATTCAACACCATCAAACAGCATCTCTATACGCGCTGGTGTGTTATGTACCTGAATTTTAGGTTGTTGTGTTAGCTCTTCGTCAAATACAAGTTGTAACTCGGTCTCGCCTTTAAGCAATGGGTTATAGCGTACATCATAAAGTAATGGCGCTGCACTGGCTGTTTTTGCAACAAAAAGAGCCAATATGACAAAAAACATCGTTTGAAAACGATGATGCCAAAGTACATCCTTATGCATGTGTGTTTTACCTTTTTTATTATTAATTTGCGCCATTATTTGCCGCCTCTAACATTTCCAATTTAGTCAGCCGCTCTTTCCAACAACCCGACCCATCAGGGATTAATTCAACTAATTCTACATAATCACTACTTACAGATTTAACCTTACCGTCGTATGTCCCTAAGTAGTTATTTACCGTTACCCTATGCAGCGTTTCATCAGCTGCGGTGATCAATGCCCACATTTGTCCGTTAGAGCCTAACGTCCCTTTCATAGATAGGTTATCGAGCGGGTATTTTTCTAGCGGCTCTCTCACTCTATCAGGGTCAGGATGTAAACAATTTTTAATTTGTGTCAGTTTATTTTGAATAATTTCAGGCTGTGGTGCTACAAACGGGCTTCGCAATTGCGATGCGTTATATTCAAAATGTTCAAACTGAGTTAATTCAGGTATTTCCTCAACTTTAGCCGTGGTACTGGCTTTAACTTGGTCAATAAACTCTTTTTGCTCAGAGGTATCGTCATTACAACCTGCTAAAAATAAAATAGACAGCGATAATAAAGGGACTAATCTCACTTTTTAACCCCTTCTTCATAACGATATGTTTTTGCTACTACACTGAATGTTAGTTGCTTTTCCCCAGATGATACAATCGAAAAGTCATGTAAACTAACAATTCGTGGTAATTGGGCTACTTTTCCAACAAATTCACCGAACTCATGATAAGTACCTATTACTTCGATTTTAATAGGGAGCTCTGTATAAAACTCTTTTTCGACTTCCGGTAACCAACCTATTTTTAAAAATGTTAAACCGCTAGTAGTCCCTACATAAGATAAATCATCAAGTAGACCCGGTGTTTCATTTGATGTGGGTAGTCGCTTTAACAATTGAGAAAACTTATCTTCCATATCAACCATCTGCTGACGGTATATGTCGAGTTTACTCGCTACAGCATACTTAGTTCTATAAGTGCTACGTAATTCCACTTCTTTTGCTACAGCACTGTGGTAGCTGTCTATTTCGTCAGATACCAATAAGCTGTAGCTAAAAAATAACACTAAACCTGCGACAAATAAGCAACTAATTGCTTTTACTGCAACAGGCCACTCACCAATATTGTCGAGCTCAATTTCATTCCAATCTATTTCATTTAGAGCTTTTAAATCAAGGTTCATCACTTACCTCACCAATTTCATCAAATGGTTTTACATAAAACTCCATATTAAAATCACTGAGTAACCGTGATGTCTGATCGCCCGCCACAATACCTTGCATGGTGGGTCTTTCTAATAAGTATGAGCCTTGCACCTGACGCAGCATCGTAGATAAGCGATTGTTTGATTCACTTCGACCAAGTACATGTATTTGGTTACCACGACGCTCAAGCTTAGTGAGATATACCCCTTGAGGAACAATTTTCGCCACCTCATCCATAATTTGAGTGCCTAAATTACGACTGCTTTGCAACTCTTCGATTAATCGCATACGTTGTTGTAAATTTTCTTTTCGTTTATCAAGATCTCGAATTTCACTAATTTTTTTATCAAGCATGCTTATTTCTGAGCTGAGATAGTTATTTTTTAAGTTTTGGCCATCTTTTAAACCAGCATAAAAAGAACTAAGCAGGTACATGCATGCAAAGCAACCAATGACCACCGCAACTATAATTGTGATGAACTTCTTTTTAGACTCTTCACGTTGCAACTCGCGCCAAGGCAGTAAATTTATATGTGGCATGATGAAAAGCTCCTTAATGCCAAACCAGTAGCAATTGCAAACTGTGTTCTATTTCGCTGCATAATATTTCGGTCTACTTTTGGTGAAATTTCCATATTTGCAAACGGTTCAGCTACAACAGCATGAATACCCAGCTCTTCTATTAACAAACGATCGAGCCCTTCGATCATCGATGTGCCACCGGTTAGTACAATATAATCAACTTGATCTTTACCTGTGGTTGTTAAAAACATTTGTACCGCACGTCGCACTTGCTGCAATAATGATGTTTGAAACGGTGCAAGTACTTCAAAAGTGTAGTTAGGGGGTAAATCACCTGTTGTTTTACCTATCTCAGCCTCATCAAAGCTCTTGTTATAGTATGACACGATACTATTGGTGTATTGGTCACCACCAAACACTTGGTCGCGGGTGTAAATTGTTTCACCGGCTTGCACCACGCTTACCAACATCAACACCGCGCCAATATCTACCACCGCAACACACTTATTAAAGGCGTCACTTGGGAGTTGCTGATAATACACATCCATTGCTCGGCTCAATGCATAGCTTTCTACATCAACCACTTTAGCGGTTAAGTTAGCAGCTTCAAGTGCACCTACACGCGCCTCAACGCTCTCGGTACGCGCAGCAGAGAGTAGTACATTCATTTTACTGGGATCGGCTTCATTAGTAGAAAGCTTTTCGAAATCTAAGCTCACTTCGTCGAGGGGATATGGGATTAAGCTGTCAGCCTCAATTTCAATTTGTGACTCTAATTCAGCGTCACTTAATGAAACATCCATAAAAATAACTTTAGTGATAACGGTTTGTCCTGATACAGCGACTGCCGCAGATTTTAGCGATTTTGGTAGTTTTCTTTTTAATTTTGTAATCACATTACCAATTGCTTCAATATCTTGTATTGAGCGCTCGCTCATCGCGCCTTTAGGCATAGGTTCAATTGCAAGTGCTTCTAGTCGAAATCCCGTTTCAATTTCACTTAAAAGCACTGCTTTGATAGAGTGCGATCCGATATCAATTCCGACCATCGCAGCTGATGGCTTTTGAAATAGTTGACTTAGCATGTTTGCAACTTGACCTTTGTTTTAATAATAAACAAGTTATAATTTTTTTAGTAAAAAATATTATTCATTTTTTAATCAATATATACTAGCAGTCTAAACTCGCAATTGGGAGTCCATTTAGGGAAATATCAGTGATTTTATTAAAACGAACATTACAATTTTTTATCATTTGCACGTTAATTGGTCTGATCACTTTAATCAGCCTTTATTATTACGTTAAACCTGATATCCCCAGTGTGCAAGTTTTAAAAGACGTGCAATTACAAACCCCTATGCAGGTCTTTACAAAAGATGGACTGTTAATCAATCAATTTGGTGAAAAACGCCGCATCCCTGTCACCATAGACGAAATTCCGCAACCTTTAATTGATGCCTTTTTAGCAACAGAAGATAACCGTTTCTATGACCATATAGGCATTGATCCCATAGGTATTGTTCGATCCGCTATTGTCTTAATTTCAACAGGTGAAAAAAAACAAGGCGCGAGTACAATCACCATGCAGCTCGCTCGTAACTTTTTCTTAACACGAGAAAAGGCATATATTCGTAAAGTTAAAGAGATTTTTATAGCGCTACATATTGAAAGTGTATTAACAAAAGACGAAATTCTTGAGCTTTACCTTAATAAAATAGAACTAGGTAATCGTGCATTTGGTATTGGTGCAGCTGCTCAAGTTTATTACGGCAAAGAGCTAAAAGACCTCACTCTTGCACAAATGGCAATGATTGCAGGTTTACCTAAAGCGCCCTCTGCGCTTAATCCTATTCGTAACCCCATAAGAGCTAAAGCACGTCGTAATGTAGTGCTTGGTCGCTTACTTACAGAAAACTATATAACACAACAACAATACAACGAAGCAACCAGCCAACCTATCACCGCGTATTTTCACGGTGCCGAGATAGACCTGTACGCGCCTTACATCTCTGAAATGGTTCGTGCAGAGATGGTTAAGCGTTATGGTGTAGATAAAGCTTATAATTCTGGTTTTAAAATATTTACCTCTGTAGAGTCTAAAGTACAAAAGGCTGCGCAAACGGCTTTAGTAAATAATTTACATAACTACGATATGCGCCATGGCTTTCGTGGGCCTGTAGACGTGCTATGGGACCCAGAAACACAACCAGCCTTAGGTGAGCAACAAATCCTAGAAAAGCTAAAACCAGTTAAAGAAATTGCTGATTTGCACGCTGCGGTGGTATTAAACGTATCTGAAAAAACCGCTGACGTTATTTTAAAAAATGGCCAATACACCACACTTAATTGGGATAATTTAAAATGGGCGCGCAAATATATTACTCGCTACCGTCAAAGTTTTGCTCCTAAAGCCGCTACTGACATTCTTACCCCAGGCATGCAAATATGGCTACGTAAAAATAACGACGACAGTTACCTGCTAAGCCAAATACCTGAAGCGGCCAGTGCACTTGTTTCACTCGACCCACAAGATGGTCGTATTAAAGCCATAGTGGGCGGTTACAGTTTTGAACAAAGCCAATACAATCGAGCGGTACAAGCTAAACGTCAAGTTGGCTCTAATATCAAACCCTTTATTTATTCTGCTGCGCTTGAAAATGGCTATACATTGGCCTCTATTTTAAACGATGCGCCAATAAACCAATGGGATAAAAGTTTAGGTGTAGCGTGGCGGCCAAAAA
Organism: Pseudoalteromonas sp. S3776; assembly: GCF_005886915.1. Classification (NCBI taxonomy): domain Bacteria; kingdom Pseudomonadati; phylum Pseudomonadota; class Gammaproteobacteria; order Alteromonadales; family Pseudoalteromonadaceae; genus Pseudoalteromonas; species Pseudoalteromonas sp. S3776. The sequence goes on from NZ_PNCU01000018.1 coordinate 68,948, forward strand.
ACAGCCCTGCGGTTTATAATGGCCCTATACGTATTCGCCGTGCACTAGCACAATCTAAAAATGTTATTTCTGTGCGTTTGCTGCGCGGTGTAGGGCTGCAGCGCACGGCCGATCACTTACTTAAGTTTGGCTTTAAAGATGAGGACATTAACCGCAGTGAATCCTTAGCATTAGGGAGTGCATCAATCACGCCATTAGAGCTTGCTCGCGGCATGAGCACATTTGCTAATGGTGGCCACTTAATTGAACCTTACTTTATATCTGAAATTCAAGATGCCTATGGTAATGTACTATTTAAAGCATCCCCTGCTCTTGCTTGCGATGAAGACGAGCTATTACCCGTCTCTCAAGCTACGGATAGCTTTGCCAACAATAACCTAGATACCGATACAGCAGATGAGCAAGCCATACAACCACATTGTGCACCACGTGTTATATCAAAGCAAAATGCTTTTTTAATTGCTGAGGCAATGCACAGCGCTGTATGGGGTGGCGGTAGCTGGACACATAAAACAGGCTGGAGCGGGACTGGTTGGCGTGCGCAAGCATTAGATAGGCGCGATCTATCGGGTAAAACAGGCACAACGAATGACTCTGTTGATACTTGGTTTAGCGGCTTTAACCGCAATGTAGCAACGTCTGTATGGGTGGGTTTTGACAACCCAGGAAACTCGTTAGGACGCTCAACCTATAATAACAACCTAGATAGCAGCCAAATCTCTGGTGCTGAATCGGGCGCTAAAACGGCACAACCAGCTTGGATTGATTTTATGAAAGTGGCCCTTGAGGGCACACCAGAAGCGCCAATAGAGCCCCCTGAAGGACTCGTTTCAATTCGTATCGATTTAAAAACAGGTTTGTTAAGTCATAAAAACGACTACACCAGTCGCTTTGAATATTTTGAAAAAGGCACAGCCCCAACAAAATATGTACTGTCTCAGCCAACTGATATTTTTGAAGAAGATACAAAAACAGAAGAAGAGTTATTCTAAAAATCAAAAACGGCAGCTTATACCAATCCACATAATTAAGTGATCTATTTTGAGGATGGATAAACGTGTTGATAGTAAGGCAAAAAATTCGCTATTTAGTTGTTCTAAATGAGAATTTTTTTAGCGCAGATAGCGACACGT
>NZ_PNCU01000179.1:0-402 GCF_005886915.1 Pseudoalteromonas sp. S3776
ACAAGTCTGAAGGTAAGAGCAAGAACGACTATTTTCGTGAAATGTTGATTGAAGTGCTGACTTGGGGGTTGAAACCTGCGTTTGTAACCGGTGACTCCTGGTACAGCTGCGTCAAGAATCTGAAGACGATAAAAAACCATCAGACAGGATTTATGTTTGCAGTTGAGAAAAACAGGACGGTATCACTGGAAAAAGGTCAATGGCAGCCGGTTCAAAACCTTGAGATACCAGATGATGGTTTGGATGTCTGGCTCAAAGACTTTGGCAAGGTCAGGTTGTTCAGGACGATGCTAAAAGACCAGCGTCGCCACTATACCCAAGTGAATTCAAGATGCAGGGTTTAACCTTTGAAAATTGTCGTTAATCAGGCTGAGTAGCGAAGCACCTATTTTCGGCAGCGTT
>NZ_PNCU01000180.1:0-286 GCF_005886915.1 Pseudoalteromonas sp. S3776
GCTAGTAGAATTACATAAATCACTACTTAATCAGATGGCAGCTAACGAAACCATTGTGTTAAACAACTCTCTCATAGCGCTATCCCGATTAGATGGCCAAAAGTGTAAATACACAAATACATCTATCGATAGGCTCATTGTTCGACTTGCACAAAGCTCAGCCGACAGCACTGCGTTGATAAGTCCCTATGAGTCACTCACCTTTGCTGAAGTCAAAACCCGTTCAGACCGCTTTATCGCCAATATGCAATCACAAGGCTTAAAGCGTGGACAAAAAGTACTTCTG
>NZ_PNCU01000181.1:0-273 GCF_005886915.1 Pseudoalteromonas sp. S3776
CCTTTAAATTCAGCCAGCTATTCCACTCTCACCCCTGCAACAACCCCCATTTGACAGGTATTAACCGAAGCCGCGTTGACGCAAATCAAAAAACCTCTTTAAAAATACTGTAATAATCTAATAGTATTACGGCCTGCCACATAAAAACGTTTAGATATAAGATAATCGCCTTATAACAAGCGTCAATAAAGAAGATGAAGGATTGCGACAAACAGCGAAACCTTCACAAATAGAGCCAAATATGCAGGAAAGTCTTTCGCCTTGGGCGAAGCA
>NZ_PNCU01000182.1:0-236 GCF_005886915.1 Pseudoalteromonas sp. S3776
GTCAATGGTTTGACCGGGTTTAACAAAAGGTGGTAAGTCAGCATGAACCGCAACAGCCGCAACATTTTTAATTTTTGGCTTTAAGCTTGCGGGCATCGTGATCCCAAAGCTATTCAACATCGCTTTAAAGCTTTGCTCGGTAAATCTGGTTTGCTCACCGGTACCAGGCAAGCCTACAACTAGGCCGTAGCCAACCAGTTGGTTTGAACGAACACCTTCAACCATACTGACGTCTT
>NZ_PNCU01000183.1:0-366 GCF_005886915.1 Pseudoalteromonas sp. S3776
ATTGAAGGCGCGCCATTGACTGAGAGCATCAGTCTGGCATTTTCATCTGACCCCTCAAAATAAACGAAAACGTTAATGTCCCTGTGAAAGACTGGCAGAAATAAGCCATGGCTGAATAGCGCTGCTTTGTTTTTTGGTTTTTCTACAGGTTCGTTGTCTGAACGAGCACCTGGCTCGTGAAGCCAACAAAGAAGATGGCTGTAAAGGTCGATTCTGGGAAGGACGCTTCAAAAGTCAGGCATTATTGGATGAGGCAGCATTACTGACCTGCATGGCTTATGTTGATCTGAATCCTATCCGAGCAAAACTGGCAGCCACACCAGAGCAGTCCGACTATACCTCTATCCAGAAACGCATCTGAAAAAC
>NZ_PNCU01000184.1:0-280 GCF_005886915.1 Pseudoalteromonas sp. S3776
CTTAAAGATTTCAAGTTTTTCTCCCGCACTCGGCATGTCGGATTCTTTTAGTTTACGCTGTGCTGCAAATCTATCCGGAAGATGGGCATAGTTAAATACAGAGACTCTATCAGGAGAAAGCGCGATAAGTTGCTCAACCGTTTGCTTGTAGCTCTCTACTGTTTGAAATGGTAGCCCATAGATCATATCCATATTGATAGATTTAAAGCCGAGCGTTCTCGCTTCCGTTAAGATAGCTAGAACTTCATCTAGATGCTGTGGGCGATTTACCGCAGCTTGT
>NZ_PNCU01000185.1:0-245 GCF_005886915.1 Pseudoalteromonas sp. S3776
CTATGTCGATAACCGACATCCCAGCATTCCTGAACTGGTCAGCACGAGTCCAGCCAAAGCTGGATTCAAGCAATAAGTGCAATCGACTCCCCAGTGTAGACTTCGAGCGGTGTTCGCCCACCTAAAACTTTTCGAGGCATGGTGTTTATCAATAATTCCATCGTACTGATGTCATCCTTTGTCAGACCTCCTAAAGCCATCTTCTTCGGATAGGTTCGTCTAATAATACCATTGGTATTTTCGTT
>NZ_PNCU01000186.1:0-351 GCF_005886915.1 Pseudoalteromonas sp. S3776
AGTAGCGAAATATACCGATAAGCCCTTCATCAATGGGTATGCCTCAAAACAAAATATCTCGCGAATTAGTAATTCGGCTGCCATTATCCAAAGTGCTGTAGGAGCCGGTCAGGTTGTGCTGTTTGCAGATGATCCTACGTATAGAAGTTATTGGCTTGGAACTGCAAGACTTTTTATTAATAGTGTACTATTATTAAGTAATAAATAAATTTTATTTTACTTTTGTCTATTATTTTAGTAGACTAAAAAAATTTAAAAAAATTGATATGTATAAAAAATATTTGTTGGGATTCTTAGTAGGCTTCTATGGTGTGATTTCCGTAAATGGACAAACAAAAACTGAATCGTTGA
>NZ_PNCU01000187.1:0-302 GCF_005886915.1 Pseudoalteromonas sp. S3776
ACCCAATTTGTAAATGGTTATTTAGCATGTTGCACCCCAATTGGGGAATCGGTATGGCTTACTACTTCAGTAGAAAAAGTAGGGAGAAAACCGGTACTTCCGATCAAGCTTTTTTGGGGGAAGATAATGAATGGCTGATCCTTTATTGTAAAGAAATACTAACCCAACGAGAGATTGATTATTTTATTTTTGGGCATAGGCATTACCCTATAGATTTCACTTTGAATAATAATAGCAGGTATATTAATTTGGGGGATTGGATCCGTAATTTTACTTATGCAAGTTTTGATGGTGAACTAGTT
>NZ_PNCU01000188.1:0-216 GCF_005886915.1 Pseudoalteromonas sp. S3776
ATTCGACAATAGCAGGATGAGCCTGTACCGGTGGCCCCAGCATATCGCTATAGCTGGGTTTCTTGTTGCCATCGACATCCAGAATACCGTATTCATCAGCCTGCTCTGCTACCACCAACACCTTACCACTCAGAGCCATTCTCTCAGGATCGGCGTGAATAGCATTGACTACCATACCGGTCAGCTGCGGACTCTCTGCTACTGGCATAAAGTCTT
>NZ_PNCU01000019.1:0-120037 GCF_005886915.1 Pseudoalteromonas sp. S3776
AGTATAAAGGCCATTAATATGTTTCATGGCTCGGCCTAAATTTGCATCAGGGGTTTTGATTAGCAGGTGGTAATGATTGGTCATTAAACAATAAGAATGCACTTCAATATTAAAGCGAAGGCTTGCTTGCTCAATGCAATATAAAAAATGCTTAAAATCGTCATCACTCAAAAAGGTATTTTCACGCCCTCTGCCGCGATTCATTACATGATAAAACGCATTCTCATACTCTATTCGCAGCGGCCTAGACATAGTAATCAACTCGATAACCTGTAAATTATAAATCTAGACCTTTGAAGTCTGAAGTCAAGATTTGACCCCAATGGTTCCTGAAGTCAAGATTTGACCCCAATGGTTCCTAAATACCCCACCGTGCCATTTTTATTACCTAAAAACCAAGGGGTTTGATTTTTATCAAGCGACACACTGTGCGCATACGTACCACTTGGCAGTGTGTACTCTTTCATTTCACCGGTTTCAGGGTTTAACCTACCTAAAATATTGCCCCACTGGCCAACCCACCAAATAAGCCCGTTTTCACCTTGCACAGGGTCGCGAGCGCGTTGCCCAAGCGTAGGCACTTGCCAGTATTTAAAGTTTAGTTTTAAATCCCCTTTAACCACCGTTGACTCGCGCTTAGTGTTAACAGGGTAATGCTTAGCCAAATACGCGCTTATATCTTTACTAAGTGCAGTACCTTCGCCTGTATCAACCATATAGCTTATAAGTGTTTGCCAATCCGCTTGGCTATAACCCGCACTGCGCTCAAGATTGTTTAAACTATGGCAACTGGCACAAAGCTGCTCAACTAATACCCCTGGCTCGTTACTCAATACAGGTAACGGCGCAGCTAAAGTCCCTAGCGCAGCCATTGCAGCAACCTGTTTATTAAATAAAAATCGATTTTTATGCATAACGCCCTCCCTTTTTTAATATTAAAGCATAGGGCGAAAGTGTTTACTATGTGAGCACTTTTAGCTTTTAGCTTTTAGCTTTTAGCTTTTAGCTTTTAGCTTTTAGCAAAATGGTATTGTTTTTATTTTCGGTGTAAAAATCATTATTGTTGGAGGCGTAATAGCAGTTTAAATACGTTTTCCTGCTTAAAAACTAAAACAAACTCCCTCTACATGTAAAACCAAATAGTGCGCGCTTTCGGCCAACGCGCTTGCAAGCTAAGCGCCTACAAGTAATAGCATTTTTACTTATTGTGGTTATTACATTGGCTGTGCGTTAGGTCTCGCTTCGCTCAAATCAACCCACGGTTGTTGCATACCTACAAGCTTGCGTATAATGCCCGCATTCTGGCTGTATCTATTAGCCGCTAATTTGGATTTTAATAATGAAAAAACTCTCTGCAGTGCAAGTAAAACAACAAGCACTTGTGCTTAACGTTGCCGATAAACTAGAAGCACAAGGGCGCGAAGAAATCCCTGGTATGTTGCAGTGCTGGTTTGATGTGGAATATCACTTATTTCCAAGTTCACTACTTTTGTGTTTTCAGTTTGAAAACGAGCAAGCTTTAGCAGCCGCAGAGCCTGATTTATTAAAATGGCAAAAGCGTTTAAGCGCCGCAATGCTTAAAAAAGGCGTGATTTTAAAAGATATGCGTAAACACTTAGTGTTTACTTTAAAAGGCCCTGATGATTAAAATAGGGTTTAAGTTAGCTAAGGGCTTATAGCTCTTAGTTAATTAGCTCTACTCCAAATAGGTAACTCTTTCCAACATTCAGGAAAGCCCATTTCGGTTACTTTAATATCATATACCTCAATTAAGCTAGCTAGCTTTTGTTTCCAATGGTGGTTAGGGCTAATTAAATCCATAAAATAACCACACATAACGAGTGTGTTGTATAACTGTTTAGTTGTATCGCTAAAGCTATTAAGTAAAACACTGTCGCCATTTGTTGGCAGCTTCATCGTAAATGTAAAATCTCGGTTGTATAAGCGACTATGATGGGCACAGATATTACGTACCGTCGTTATGTGGTGTAAAAAAGATGAGAGTATTGTTTCTTTTACTTTATATGAATCTGCAATATCATTTTTTAGCGCTCGTCGCCCTATTGCATCATAACTTCTAGAAAGCCAGCCAAAACTCATTACTTCAGCAACAATCCAAATAGCGGGGGTCTCTTCATTATATTTCTGATTTTGCTTTTTTATATTTGTATCTGACGTTCGTTGAATTTCAGCACAAATATTACTAACAAAGTCGTTATGGTTAAATTTAGAAGTGAATGCAGTAGGATCTAAGTGTGCGTGTGAGCCATACTTTTTTGCTAAATGATATGACCACTGAGTTCGCAGAGATACTTCTATTCGCTCAATGGCATCAAGTAGTAACAACCTTAACTCTCTATCAAAAGAATACAGATTTAACACTTGCTCAAACGTAGTACCAGACTTAAAAGTATGATTGTGATGATCTTCAATAAACGACCACCAATAAGTGCCTAGTCTGTAATAATTGATATGACTAAGATAAAAGGCTGCTGCTTCTTTATCATTAATTACTAGCCCACGCTCTTCAAGTAAGTCGACTTGCTTTTCAAATGTTATGGGGGCTTTAGGGAACTGCATGAAGGCTAAATCCTTTTACCATGCTATAGAAATAATTAACCCCTCGCAGGGCGCTGAGCTTACGGGTAGCGGGAGGGGTGTTGTTACGCGTAATTATAGAGCTTAAAAGTATAATTTCAAGATATTTATAGCTTGGGTTGATACTGGCACTAAACGATGAATGAGGTGCAAACCTAAGACCTAAGGCCTTAATTAATCATCAATAATGCTTAGTTAAAACGCTTAAACTCATATAGCGTTCTTCATTCAAGCCATGCTGCATGTTCACACCAATCGACATCATTACTAGGTGCGTAGCCATATTTAAATTGAGTATAAATAATAAGAACACTTGGTTTTTGAATAAAAAGATCAAGAAAACACAGCGACCTCCTTGATCGGAGCTTTCTAATGGGTGACCCCTCTGATTTTTATTTTGTTAATAACATATTCAGTATAGTTTTTTATAAAGCATTTTTGTAATACAGTAGAGTTTCCAAAACTAGAGGGAACTTTATGAAAGTACGCATTATGGGATTTACTATCGATCCTACTAAAAAACCTAGCCTAAATGATTTAATGACCAACATTGAAGCTGATTTTATCGACACGAATAATGAGAACGAGAAAAGAGGTGGTCGATTACTTTTTGTTGACACTGACTCATACAACGATTATTACGTTGGCCTAGTTATTACAGCTAAAGATGCTAAAACGTATTGTCAGTTAAAACAAGATGCAGATGGATCTATGAAATTAGTTGTATCTGATCTTGATCCTGATTCTAGCTTGATGGAGTTTAACTTCTTTATTGTTAAAAAAGATAATGGTATTGGCCTTTATCAGTATTATCACCAATCGTGCAGTATGAATGGTACGATGAAGCTGCTTAATCAGCGTTTCAATATTGTACATCGCCAAAAAGTTGAAGAAGCAAAAGAACTTTACATTAAGACAGAAAACCTCTCTAAAAAGAAAGCAACAACAAAGGCTAATGCAGAGAATCATGACCGCTTTAAATGGCAAATGCTTGTTAGTGAAGAAAAGCTAAGCAAAATTCTTGCTCATATGAAACGAATTAAAGCGTTAGAATTAAACTTCTCGACTTTAGAGGCTGAGACCGATGAATTTAGAGGATTAAAAGATCACGTAGTAAAAAACACTCAACGCTTTCTTTTTAGTCAGCAATCAAAATTCAGAGATTTGGTAAAAAATGTCATGACATGCGTAAATAATTCCGATGCTGACTCTGGTCGTGTTATTGCAATCGACATTAACGATAATGAGCAAACATTTAATATTTCAGAAAACCTAGATATTTTTGGTGTGTATGATTTTGATGATATCACTAAAAAAATTGACTCATTGAACATCGATGATTTTGCAAGTAGCTGGATGATTGAAGAGTTGATTAATATTTGTGAAGAGCGATCAGAGTATTTTAAAGCTAAACTTAAGGTCAAATAGAGGAACAAACTATGGCTGGGAAAAAGGTTCTATGCTGCTGCTTTGTGGCTTCTTTCCTTGTAATTGCTATTATTTTTAGCTGTACTATTTTCTTAGGTCTAGATCCAAATAAAGTGGTCAAGTTTTATCAAATAAATATACGTGGTAGCTTGTTTGCTGGTTTTTTAACTCTTGGTGGATTTTTACTCTCTTTAAAAACATTCATTATCGTTAAATTAAAAGAAAATGTTTATGACCATAAACAGTATGAAAAGCGCTTTAAAGAACAAAGCAAGCTTAATAGTAAACTAGTATTTTATGCTCCGCTGAAAAACCTAAGTGACTTTTTATTTTGGACGGTAATTAGCTGCATTGGGGCAGCAATAACACAGCTAACATTAGGGTTGTTTAACTGCTTTTATGCAGCTTTAATCGCCATTCTTGCGGCTGTATTTGCTATTTGTGTACTAATGTATTCATTATATCTGATTAAGCTTTGTCTAAATGATTGGTTTGAGTTTTTAGATAAGGCAAGGACAGTTAAGCTAGAGGAGGAAAAAATAAAAAAGAAGAATAAAGAAAACCTCACTGAAAGCTCAAAATAGTATATGTAGCCCCTATTTAGGGGATTTTTTAGTTTACAGGCTAATTCCCACAATAATTTTTCAAGTCAAGAATGTAGAGGGTTAGATCTTATTTATTGCCAAAGCCAAACACCAATCTCACGTTTAACACCCTTTCCCGTCATCACGCCCTGAAAATAAGTAATTGATGAGTAATTCATTTCATGGCAGGATTTTGTTCCCGACAAATCCTAAGTACCTACATCCATGTAGGCAATGAAATGAAAACCATGCTTGCACATGGGTGTGCTTTCATGGCGTTTACGTTCACATCAATTGTGTTTTGAAGGATTAAGCATGATGCTCGGGGTGCCGCGGGATTCCAGGGGGCGTTCGGCGGTAGCCGCCCCTTGGTTGCCGCCGGCAATCTGGCAAAAACCTTGAATAAGGTTTCTAATTTCTAGAAGTACCAAACGCATTCCCGCTATCTGTAATAGTAACCTCAAGCACCTTTTTAAATGCTTATTCGGGCTGCCTCTCGCACATCAACAAGCTAAACGCCTACAGCAATTAACCATTTTTGGGCTGCGCCCAACACGCCAGCAAGCTGTGCGTCTACAATGTTTAACACACACAAAAAAGCCGTTGCATGGCTGCAACGGCTTTTATAATTTTGATAAATTTTCAAACTATAATGGAACTTACTACCCATGAAAGTTCAAAAATTAGTCGCGGTTCTTAGTCGCGATATGTTTCAACCGCTGGGCATGAACATACTAAGTTACGGTCGCCGTATACGTCATCTATTCGTGTAACGGTTGGCCAAAACTTGTCTTTAGCAACGCTTGGTACTGGGAAGGCTGCGTAAAAACGATCGTATGCGCGGTCCCATTCGTTACCTAACACGTCAGCTTGTGTATGCGGTGCAAACACAAGTGGGTTGTTTTCGATTGACCATTCGCCAGAGATTACTTTGTCGATTTCGCCTTTGATTGACACCATTGCTTCGATAAAGCGGTCAATCTCGCCTTTTGACTCAGACTCTGTTGGCTCAATCATTAACGTGCCCGCTACTGGGAACGACATAGTGGGTGAATGGAAGCCATAATCTTGCAAGCGCTTAGCGACGTCCATTTCAGTAATGCCTGATTGCTCTTTAAGTGGGCGTAGGTCAACAATACATTCGTGCGCAACGCGGTTGTTACGGCCACGGTATAAAATTGGGAAGTGCTGGCTTAACTCGTGCGTTAAGTAGTTAGCGTTCACAATCGCCATTTCGGTGGCTTGTTTTAAGCCCTCTGAGCCCATCATGGTTATGTAAGCCCATGAAATAGGTAAAATAGCGGCTGAGCCGTAAGGCGCTGCTGATACGGCACCATTGTTAATGTTGGTACCCGGTACGTTAATTACGCTGTGGTTTGGCATAAATGGCGCAAGGTGCGATTTAACACCAATTGGGCCTACACCTGGGCCGCCGCCACCGTGTGGAATACAAAATGTTTTGTGCAAGTTTAAGTGCGATACATCTGAGCCAATAAAGCCTGGGCTTGTTACGCCTACTTGCGCGTTCATGTTTGCGCCGTCCATGTAAACTTGGCCGCCGTGCTCGTGCACAATGTCACAAATTTCGCGAATGGTTTCTTCGTAAACGCCGTGTGTAGATGGGTATGTGATCATAATACACGATAAGTTTTCAGACACTTCTTCAGCTTTCGCTTTAAGATCGGCCATGTCTACGTTACCGTTTTTATCGCAATCAACCACGACAATTTTCATGCTGGCCATTTGCGCAGATGCAGGGTTAGTACCGTGTGCTGAGCTTGGAATTAAACATACGTTACGGTGCGCATCGCCGCGTGACTCGTGGTATTTACGAATAGCAATTAAGCCTGCGTATTCACCCTGTGCGCCTGAGTTTGGCTGTAGTGAAACCGCATCGTAACCGGTAATGTTAACTAGCCAGTCGTGCAGCTCGTTAATCATTATTTGGTAACCTTCTGCTTGGTCTAGCGGACAGAATGGGTGAAGGTTTGCAAATTCAGGCCAAGTAATAGGGATCATCTCAGCGGTCGCGTTTAGTTTCATGGTACATGAACCTAACGAGATCATTGAGTGGTTAAGCGCTAAATCTTTGTTTTCTAGACGCTTAATGTAGCGAAGCATGTCTGTTTCGCTGTGGTAGCTGTTAAAGTTTGGATGCGTTAGTATTTCGTCATCACGTACTAAACTAGCTGGAATAGAGTCGCTACCGTTTGCTTCAATATCGGCAGCAATAGCGTCTACACTCAGGCCGTGGCCTTCACCTAGTACAATATCAAATAGCTCAGCTACATCGGCGCGTGTGGTGGTTTCTGAAATCGAAATAGAGTACTCGCCGTCGTGGTTCGTGGCAAAGTTAACGCCTTTGGCAAGTGCACGTGCTATTACGTCATCTTTGCTGTCGCTTACAACTGTTAGCGTATCAAACCAGGTGCTGTGTTTAAGTGCGATACCTTTAGCTTTTAGGCCAGCAGCTAAAATATCAGCAAAGCGATGTATACGTTGCGCGATAGTTTTTAAGCCTTGTGGACCGTGGTACACCGCGTAAAACGCTGCCATGTTGGCAAGTAGTACCTGCGCTGTACAAATGTTTGAGTTGGCTTTGTCGCGGCGAATGTGTTGTTCGCGCGTTTGCATTGCCATACGTAGTGCGTCGTTACCTAAACGGTCTTTAGATACACCAATAATACGCCCTGGTAATGAACGTTTGTAAGCATCACGTGTTGCAAAAAATGCAGCGTGTGGACCGCCGTAACCCATAGGTACACCAAAACGCTGAGCCGAACCAAGTACTACGTCAGCACCTAGTTTACCCGGTGCTTTTAATAGTAATAAACTCATAATGTCGGCAGCAACACAGGCAATGGCCTTTTTGCTTTGTACGCCAGCAATTAGGTCGGTTACATCGACTACTTCACCCGATGTAGATGGGTATTGGAAAAGTGCACCAAAAATGTCGTGGTTAACGGCATCTTCTGCTTTACCTACAATTATTTCAAAACCAAACTGCTCAGCACGGGTGCTTACTACGTCAATAGTTTGTGTGTGTACGTCGTCAGCAATAAAAAAGGCATTGGCTTTTTTAGCTTTAGATACGCGTTTTGCAAGGCCCATAGCCTCAGCAGCAGCGGTTGATTCGTCAAGTAACGAGGCACTTGCTAAATCTAGGCCTGTTAAATCTAGGGTCATAGTTTGAAAGTTTAATAACGACTCTAAACGCCCTTGCGCAATTTCTGGCTGGTACGGCGTGTACGCAGTATACCAACCTGGGTTTTCTAGTACGTTACGTAAAATTACGTGCGGTACGTGCGTTGGGTGGTAGCCTTGGCCAATGTACGATTTGAAAACTTTATTTTTGCTTGCTACCGATTTTAAGTAGCTTAGTGTTTCAACTTCAGTACGGCTTTCGCCAACTGTTAATGGCTGCGCTAAGCGAATGCTTGCAGGTACAGTTTGGTCGATCAGCTCTTGCACACTTGATACTTCTAAAGCACTTAGCATATCGCTTACTTGTGCTGGGCTTGGCCCAATGTGGCGGCGAATAAAATCTTGCTTTTGCTCTAACTGTTCAAGAGATTTGGCGTTTGACATGCGTCTAGATTCCTATGATCCTAAATACTAACGGGTAATTAGTATTGATTAAAATATGTGATGATTTAATAACTTACTGTGTATGGGAAATAGGCCGTTAAATCATAAAAGCCCCAAAAACAGTGAATGGGGCTTTTGTCATCTACTTAGAGTATTACTCTTCGTCGATTGTGTTAGCGTAGTCTTCTGCGCTAAGTAGGTTTTCAAGCTCTGACTCGTCAGTTGCTTTAATGCGGAATAACCAGCCGTCACCGTATGGGTCGTTGTTAACCGTTTCTGGTGCGTCTTCTAGCTCTTCGTTAATCGCTACAATTTCGCCGCCAATTGGCGCGTAAATGTCTGATGCAGCTTTAACCGACTCTGCTACTGCACAGTCTTCGCCTGCATCTACTTCGTCGCCTACTTCAGGTAGTTCTACAAATACCATGTCACCAAGCAGCTCTTGTGCATGCTCAGAAATACCCACAGTAAATGTACCGTCACCTTCGTTGCGAACCCACTCGTGAGAAGAGGCGTATTTTAAATCGCTAGGGATATTGCTCATTATTTTGTTCCTTTGGTTTATATTGGGAGGATACCAATCACAAAATTATTGTGATTGGTATAACCAAATTTTTAAATGATTGATTTGCCGTTACGTACAAAGCTAGGCTTTACTACTTTAACGTTAACTAATTTTTTGCGCATTTCTACTTGGGCTGTATCCCCTGTTGAACGCGGTACACGTGCAAGGGCTACACTAAAACCAAGCGTTGGTGAGAAAGTACCTGAGGTAATAACCCCTTCTCCACCTTCAACGATTACTTTTGAGCCGCTACGCAATACGCCTTTTTCTTCAAGCACTAGGCCAACAAGCTTGTCGGTGCTTTTTTCAGCGCGTTGCTTAACAAGTACGTCACGACCAATAAAGTCACGATCTTCTGGTTCCCATGCAATAGTCCATGCCATGTTAGCTGCAAGTGGCGATACGCTCTCGTCCATATCTAGGCCGTAAAGGTTCATACCTGCTTCTAAACGTAGCGTGTCGCGTGCACCTAAACCAGCAGGCTTAACACCTGCATCTAGCAGTTGCTGCCATAAATCAGCTGCTTGCTCGCTCGGTACTACAATTTCGTAACCGTCTTCGCCAGTATAACCCGTTGTGGCAATAAATAAATCACCCACTTGTACACCAAAAAATGGCTTCATTCCTTCAACAGCGGCTTGTTGCTCGGCATTTAAAAGTGTGGCTGTTTTTGCTTTTGCGTTAGGGCCTTGTACTGCAATCATTGCAAACTCTGGGCGCTCAGTAACGCTTACTGTAAAGTCGGCAGATACCTTAGCTAAGTGTGCTAAATCTTTTTCGCGGGTGGCAGAATTTACCACTAAACGGTAAAAGGTTTCGCTAAAGTAGTAAATAATTAAGTCGTCGATTACGCCGCCTTGCTCGTTAAGCATGCCAGTGTAAAGCGCTTTACCGGGGACAGTTAATTTTGCCACGTCGTTTGCTACTAACTTACGTAAAAATGCTTTTGCTTGCTCGCCTTCAACATCCACAATCGTCATGTGCGATACGTCAAACATACCTGCATCGGTACGCACGGCATTGTGTTCTTCTATTTGTGAGCCGTAGTTGATTGGCATTTCCCAGCCATGAAAATCAACCATTTTTGCGCCTGCTTCAAGGTGCTTAGCATGTAGTACAGTTTTAGAAGTCATAACATTCCTTCACTTTTAAATTAACCCTGTGCGGGCGTGGCTTAAATAGGTTTAACTAAACAGGCAAACATAGTTATGTTTACCGGTTATTTTATGTATTAAGCAGCTTGGTTTTGCATTAGTGCAAAACCTTGTGCTTGTAAGTGCTGTTGCCATTTTTGTAGTGCTTGTTGCTTGGCGACTAACACAAAATGTTGTTCATCGTTTTTGTCTATTGCAGTAATAAATACATCTCCGCTTTGTGCGCCATAGCATAGTTGCGGGTTTGATAAACGCAGCCCTGGCGTTAATTTAAACGCGCTAATTAGGGCATCAAAGGCATTTTCTCCACACAGCGCAAGGGTTGCAAGGTCGCTACGTAGTACATAGTCAATATCAAAACGAAGTTGTTGTTCGTTTATAAGTGCTTGTAATTGCAAGCTTGCGCTGTGCGGTAATACAAATCTAAATGCGGTTTCGCTAAAGTAATAAACAGCAAAGCTATAGTCTGAATTTAAATCGCCATCAAGCGTGCCTTTTAGGCCTAAGCCGCTGGCTGTAAGCTTTGTTAGATCTAACCCTAAAATAGTGCTTAAAAATACACTGGTTTCACTGCCACTAAAGTCCATTACAACCAGGTTGTTATTAGCTTGCACGGCATTAGTCACTGCACTTGCAGCATTGCTGTGGCGGGCAAACATTATTGGGTTAAAAGTCATAACAAACACCTGTGTATTTTTGATACCAAAAGTATATTGCGCCACTGTGACAACAACAAATTGTAATTATTAATCAATTGATAAATAATACTTATATATATGGCTATATAAATTGTAATTTTAAATATGAAAAACATATCAACCGACAGTTTGCGTACCTTTGTAATGGTTGTTGAAGTAGGTGGATTTGCAAAAGCCGGCGACCTGCTGGGCTTGTCGCAGCCTGCGGTAAGCTTGCAAATTAAACGCCTTGAAGATTTACTCGGTTATAAATTATTTAAAAAACAAGGCCAGCGCCAAGTGCTTAATCAGTACGGTGAGCTACTTTTGCCTATGGCAAAACAAATGATGCAGTATAACGATGCTATTTTGCAGCAATTCACCTCAGAGAGCATAACCGGTAAGGTGCGCTTGGGTATTCCTAGCGAATTTGCTGCGCGTATTTTGCCCTCTATCATTGGTGACTTTGTTTCGCTTTATCCAGAGGTATCGTTAGAAGTTAAATCACGCTTGAGTAAGCATTTGCTGTCGGCTTCAAGGCAGGATCAATTTGATCTTGTTTTAGCGCTTAACGAGCGCCTTAATTCAGACAAGTTTCCTATTTTTATGCAAGATGAGCTAGTTTGGGTGGGCGATTTAGCGCAGGCTAAAAATGAGGTTGTTACCTTAGTAACTGCGCCCGAGGGCTGTATTTATAGGCGCCGTGCTACCGATGCACTTAAAAGCGCAGGTATTAAGTATCGTATTGTATACAGTAATGCCGACTTAACTGGGTTAATAGCCGCCATAAAAGAGGGATTAGGAATTACTGTGCTGGCTAAAAGCACGGTACCAAGCGATCTTAATTTTCAGGTACAAAGTAAACATTTACCTGCCCTTGGTAGCATAGGCATTAGCTTAATAAAAAGCGGGGGGGAGTCAGAGCACGCGGTAGACAAACTCGCTGAGTTTATCGCATTACGTTTAGGCTATTAGTGCGCGTTAGCGATTTGCTTAACCTGTAAAATTACCAACTACGCTACATAAAAAACGCCGAGGTTAAACTAACCTCGGCGTTTTGTAAGCTAAACCTGGCGCTAACTAAACCCCTCATTTAAACGTTTAAATAACGAGTTTTTGTCTATCGACACGCTTAGCTGCCTAAAAATAAATATATTAATTAAGCAAATGGATATTAGTTATTTACGTTACGTTGGCGTAGCACTTCAAATAAACAAATACCGGTGGCTACCGATACATTTAAGCTAGAAACACTTCCTGCCATCGGAATTTTAACTAACACGTCGCAATGCTCACGCGTTAAACGGCGCATGCCCTCGCCCTCTGCTCCCATTACTATTGCCATTGGCCCAGTCAGGTTTGCATCAAACACGTGGGTGTCTGTTTCGCCAGCGGTGCCCACAACCCATACGCCTGCATCTTTAATTTCGCGAAGCGTACGCGCCAGGTTTGTTACCTGAATAAGCGGTACGGTTTCGGCTGCGCCACAGGCTACTTTACGTGCTGTGCCGTTAAGCTTGGCCGACTTATCTTTAGGTACAATAATGGCGTGTACGCCTGCAGCATCGGCACTACGTAAGCAAGCACCTAAATTATGCGGATCGGTTATGCCATCTAGCACCAATAAAAACGGCGTGTCTTCGCGAGCAATGATCTCATCTAAATCTTTTTCGTTATACACACGCGCTGCTTTTACATTAGCAATTATACCTTGGTGTTGCTCACCGTTTGCTTTGTTGTCTAACGCTTTTCGCTGCATAAATTGTACAGAAATACCAAATTTACGTGCTTCATTAATAATCGGGGTTAAGCGCTTATCATCACGGCCTTTTAGGGCATAAATTTCTAAAAAACGCTCTGGCTCTTTTGCTAAAATTGCTTCAACAGAGTGAAAGCCAAAAATTAATTCATTACTCACGTATTATTTGCTCCTGAGCTATTACGTTTACGGGCATTTTTGCCTGGTCTTTTAGGCTTTTTAACAGCCTTTTTTTTCGATTTTTTCTTAGCGGTGGTTTTTTCAGCGGCTTTTTTACCGGCTGGCTTTGCGCCAGACTTACCTGCAGGTTTACCTTTACTTTTGCTGGCTGGTTTTTTACCCGCTTTAGGTTTTTCATCACCTGATGTATTTTTTCCAGGGATTTTACCCGCTTTAAGCTGCGATCTTACACTTGCCGGTACATGGCTTGGTTTACCGCGCCCTTTAGCTGCACCACGGCGACGGGCGTATCTATCTTGAGCTACATCACCACTGAGCGTTAAATTTATACGGCGCTCATCTAAACTTACCGAAGCCACTTGCACTGTTACTTTGTCACCAAGGCGGTAAACGGTATGTGTATGCTCACCAATGAGGGTGTGTTTTGCCCCATCATGATGGAAGTATTCCTCACCTAAATTAGTAACATGGATCAGTCCATCAATTTGTAAGTCGTCTAGGCGTATAAATAAACCAAAGTTAGTAACGGATGAAATAACCCCGTTAAACTCATCACCCACGTGGTCTTGCATAAACTCACATTTAAGCCAGTCGGCAACTTCACGCGTTGCGTCGTCTGCGCGGCGCTCGGTGGTTGAACACTGCTCGCCTAGTTGGTCTACTTCATCATCGGTGTACGCGTATGCGCCCGATGTTTGCTGACCTTGTGCTTTTATTACCGCTTTAATTGCACGGTGTACCACTAAGTCAGGGTAACGGCGAATCGGTGAGGTAAAGTGTGCGTACGCAGGCAGTGCTAAGCCAAAGTGACCTATGTTATCTGGCTGATAAACCGCTTGCTTCATAGAGCGAAGTAGCATGGTTTGAATAAGCTCGGCTTCTGGGCGGTCGCCTAAACGGGCTAACACTTGGGTAATTTCTTTCGGTGTTGGCTCATCGCTTAATGTGCTTTGAATGCCAAGCTCACTTAAAAACTGCGTAAAGTTACCTAGTTTTTCTTGATCTGGCTCATCGTGCACACGGTAAAGCGCACTGGCTTCGTGTTTTTCTAATAATTTAGCCGCCGATACATTGGCTAAAATCATACATTCTTCAATCAGTTTGTGCGCGTCGTTACGAACAACCGGCACAATTGATTCTATTTTACGGTGTGCGTTAAATACAAAACGTGTTTCGAGCGTTTCAAACTCAATAGCACCACGGGTTTGGCGCGCCGACTTAAGCGCCATATACATTTGCTGTAAGTCAGTTAAATGTGGCACAACAGGTGCGTATTCTTCGCGTAGTTTTTCATCGCCTTGTAAAATGGCATTTACTTTGGTGTAGGTTAAACGCGCATGTGAGTTCATCACCGCTTCGTAAAACTTATAACCCGAAAGCTTACCTGCATCTGATACCGTCATTTCGGCCACCATACAAAGGCGGTCTACTTTAGGGTTAAGCGAACATAAACCGTTCGACAACACTTTTGGCAGCATTGGAATTACTTGCTCAGGAAAATACACTGAGTTACCACGGGCTATCGCTTCTTTATTTAGCGGCGTGTTCATACCTACATAATGCGATACATCGGCAATGGCTACCCATAAGCGCCAGCCACCCGATTTTTTACGCTCACAATATACGGCATCATCAAAGTCGCGAGCGTCTTCACCATCTATGGTGACCAGTGGCAGGTCGCGTAAATCTACACGGCCTTGTTTGTCGGCTTCATCAACAAACTCACCTAAATGAGCAACTTGTTCGTCCACTTCTTCTGGCCAAACATGAGGAATATCGTGATTGCGCAGTGCCACTTCTATTTCCATACCTGGCGCTAAGTGCTCACCCAGTACGTCAATAATTTTACCTACCGCGTTCATGTTACGGCTAGGGTTTTGAGTGATTTGCACTTGCACCATTTGGTTATGGCGCGCGCCGTTTTCACTGCCTGGCAGAATAATAATATCTTGGGTAATACGTGGGTCTTCGGCTACAACAACGGCAATACCATGCTCAACAAAGTAACGCCCTACAATAGGTGCGCGCTCATTGGTAAGGACTTTAATTATGCGGGCATCACATTTTGAGCCTGAGCCACGCTTTGTGCCTTTAGCAAGTACAATGTCACCATGCAGCACCATGTTCATTTGATGCTTGGCTATAAACCAATCCTTGCTCTCGCCTTCAACTTCTAAAAAGCCAAAACCGTCTCTGTGGCCAATTACTTTGCCTTTGGTTAAACCGGCTTCGTCAATTAGGGCGTAACATTTAAACTTATTAAAATACAATTGGCCATCGCGCTCCATGGCGCGAAGGCGGCGCTTAAATGCAATTTGGCGTTCGGTATCGTTTACAGCTAATTCATCACAAAGTTGCGTGAAGTTAGCAGGTTTTGAACGCTCTTGAAGGTGAGTAAGTATAAACTCACGACTAGGGACTGGGTTTTCGTACTTTTCTTGTTCTCGGCTGAGATTTGGATCTTGGTTTGACATTCACTATCTTGTTAGTTGGTTATGTAGGTATTTTAACCCATATACGTAAAATGAGACAGGTAAAAGCGTATGAAACTTTTAATAAACCGTTTAATGAGTAAAACATACGCTCTATGGCCTTAATCATTACTTAATATAAGCGCGATTATAACCAGCCTTTTTGCTTTGCAATACGCGCTGCATCTACGCGGTTAGTAGCATTGAGTTTTGCGATAGCATCGGATAAATAATTACGAGTTGTGCCTTCACTTATAAACAGCTGTTTGGCTATCTCGCTTGTTTTTAAGCCATCGCTTGCAAGCTTAAGTGCTTTGCGCTCTTTATCGGTGAGCGGGTCGGCGTCATCAAGCGCGTTAATGGCAAGCTCTGGGTCTATCACCTTTTGCCCTTGCATTACTTTTTTAAGTGCATTGATAAGCTCATCACTGGGTGCTTCTTTTAAAATAAACCCTTTAACACCTAGGGCGAGCGAGCGCCTAATATAACCCGCTCGCGAAAACGTGGTCATAATAACCATTTTAATAGACGGGAACGTGGCCGCTATTTGCTCACTTAGCTCTATACCGCTCATGTGTGGCATTTCAATATCGGTTAAAATTATATCTGGTAATGCCTCATCGCCCAGTGCTTTTATTGCATTAAGGGCATCTTGGCCGTTACTGGCTTGGCCTATCACTTCAATATTAAAATCAAGGCTTAACAATGCCCCTACTGCGTCGCGCACGAGTGCTTGATCTTCCACTAAATATACTTTGATCATTGTTAATCCTTAGCTGAAATTGGCAGCATTACGTTTAAAGTAAACTTATCGCCACAAGTAAACGTGGCATGGCCATTAAGTTGCTCTGCGCGCTCTTTAATACCATTTAAACCGTTACCTGCGTTTAACGTGCTGCAAGGTGCGTTATCAATCACACTTATTTGCAGCTGATGCTGTGTTTGCTCTATGTGTATCTCACAGTTTTTATTACTGCTATGGCGCAATAAATTAGTGACCGCTTCTTTAATTATAAGCCCTGCGATCCCTTCTACTTTGGGAGGCAAAGTATCTAATACAACATTAAAGTTAACGTTAAAATCTTGCTCTATTAGCCTTTGTTTAAGCTGGGCTATTTGGCTTATTAAATTAAGTTGCTTTAAATCGCTCACGGCGTTTCTTACATCGCTAAGTAACTGCCTTGCCAGATCTGCCACTTGTGCTATTTCGTTATTGGCTTGCTCGTATCGCTCGCCTTGGTTTAGCTTATTAGCAAGTTCGGCTTTTAATGCAATAGATGAAAGTGAGTGGCCTAAAATGTCGTGCAGGTCGCGGGCTATTCGCTCACGCTCTGCAATAGCGGCTAACTGCTCTAATTGGTTTGCGCTTTCTTGTTCGCGCTTTTTATGCAGGCGCTCCTTTTGAGTTGCAATGCCAAAGGCCAACAACGCTCCTGAAATTAATAAAGTGCCGGCTAAAAAGTATTTTATGTTTGCTATATCAGCTAAATAAGCACTTAACGCCACTGTAAAAATAAGGCTAAAAACGGCATATAACCTGCTTTTTTTAACATACGATTCACCCGCTATAAACGCGATAAAACCATATAAAGTAGAGGTGCCTGTGGTATAAAATGTGGCGCTAAAACATACCAAAAGCATAACAATAAACAATGTTGTTATACGCTTTGTTTCACAATGCATGGCTTTTATGTAAAGCAAAATAAATACAATATAAAAGGCCACGCTCATGACAATGGTATTGACTGGTAAGTTAGATAAGTTAAAAAGCGTGGGAAGTAAATAAAACCCAGTAAAAATTAGGGGCGCATATTCCCAAAACTTTTTATTACTGGGCTTTGAAAGCGTATTTGTTGTACTCATGCCAGTGCCCTTAGTTCATTATTTTTGTTTATAACACTATTTTTATTAATAAATATAAATAACACAAAAATACCAATGAGTATAAAGTAATCATTTATTGAAACACTAAAGCTAAATGATTCTAAAAACTCACTAATAGCGAGACTTATTAAAATTAACGTATTCATAGCCACCTCCCATTAAGATAAGTTAACTATGCCAAAGCCAAAAAATAATAAGCGTGTCAAATGTCATTAACTTTGCTGACATTTGTCATGTTTTAAAAATTTCATCCTGTGAGTTCGCACCCAGTGATAAGATAATAAAAAAAGGAGTTCTCATTAAAATGCAGCCACAACAGCAAAGCCTGATTTACTTACATATTGCCGTATTACTTTTTGGGGGCACCGCCCTGTTTGCAAAGTTAATAGGGTTAAATGCCATTGATATTACAGTGTACCGTACCGCTATTGCTGGTATGGCACTTTTAGCGATGCTGTATTTTCAAAAAAAACACATTAAGTTAAACAAGCCAAAAGACTACCTTATTGCGTTATTTTTAGGTGTGGCAGTAGGCATGCATTGGGTTACTTACTTTGCGGGTATGCAAATGGCGGGCGTAACCGTCGGCATGCTGGCTTTTTTTAGTTATCCAGTAATGACGGTGTTCTTAGAGCCCTTGTTTAATAAAAGCAGGCCCCAAGCAAAAGATATTGTAAGCGCAGCGGTGGTTGTAGTTGGTATATATTTACTCGTGCCCAGTGCCAATTTGGGTGACGATGTAACCTTAGGGGTTATTATGGGTGTGGTATCAGCGTTGTTTTTTTCGATTAGAAATATTACCCATAAACGTTTTTTTAGCCAGTATGGCGGCCCTCAAACCATGTTTTACCAAACCTTAGTGGCAAGTGTTATGCTTTGCGCTTTTATTGAAGTGCCGGTGTATGAGGTGAGTAACCACGACCTTATTTTAATTGCTGTGGCGGGTATTATTTTTACCGCTACACCGCACTCGCTATTTGCAGCGAGTTTAAAACACTTATCGGCCGCTACTGCGGGGTTAATTTCGTGCTTGCAGCCGCTTTATGGCACGTTGCTGGCTATTGTTATTATTCATGAACGCCCAACGCTACTAACACTTATTGGTGGGGCACTCATAGTCAGTGCAGCCTGTTTTGAAACATGGTCTATTACTCAAAAGGCTAAAAAATGAAAATATTTGCGCATCGAGGGGCAAGTGGCCATTACCCAGAAAACACTAAAAGCGCTATTTTAGAAGCGTTAAATGTGGGAGTAGATGGTATTGAAGTTGATATTCAAAGTGCGCTTGATGATTATATGCTCATACACGACTCGTGGTTAGATAGAACCACCAGCGGGCACGGAAAAGTAAGCGACTTTACGGCGCAGCAACTAAGCCAGCTGGATGCCGGTAACGGCGAGCAAATTCCCACTTTACAGCAATTACTCGATTGGAATAACAATAAAACATTACTCAATATAGAGCTAAAACATACCTTTGAGCTTGAAAAGTTTGTCAGCATTTTAAATAGTAATATTGCTAAAGGTATTATTACTAAAGGTAATATTTTAGTGTCGTCGTTTGATCACCATCAAATTCATTGGCTAAAAAATAGGTTACCGTGGTTACAGATTGGCGCATTAACCTCATCAATTCCATTAGATTATGCACAGTTTGCACAAAAGCTTAATGCGTTTAGTGTTCATGTAGACAAAAGCTTTGTAAATAAAGCCTTTGTAGATGATGCCATAGCGCGGGGTTTGCACGTTTACGCCTACACCGTAGATAGACCCGAAGACATAGATTTTATGCTTAAAATTGGGGTGCATGGTATTTTTACTAATTACCCTGCTCGGTCTAAAAAATATTTAGCAAACATTATTACTTGAGTTAACGGTAACTTAGTCGATAATCTCTAAATGGGGTAAGCAATAAATGAGTGGCGTAATGCAATTTTATAATTATATTGAGCAAACATTTTTTTATACGCTTACGCGTAAAATAGTGGGCAATTTAAGCTTTGTATTTTTGTTTCAGGCCATTACCTTATTTTGGTTATATCAAAGCTTAAGTGATCAGCACAGCACTAGCGCTTTTTGGTTGTTAACCTTGGTTATTGTTGCAGGCTTTGCCTTTACTATTTTCTATATGCGCTATTTAATAGTGCGCCCTGTAAAAGCGATGTGCGACACATTAATAAACATAAACCAGCAAGAGGCTAATTTAGCCGCCAACTTACCGCAATTTTCGTTCGATGAATTTAAAGAACTAAGTACGCAATATAACTTATTTACTAACCACTTAAGTGATTTACTGAGTACAACTCACGCCAGCGCTAAAGCCAGCGAGCAAAGTAATGTTGATGTAAATACCGCTATGCAAAATACACAGCAATTAAGTGAACAGCAAACTCAGCTAAGCCACACTATAATTAATGCGAGCAACCAAATAGTGCAAAGCTTAGAGGGCATAGTGAGTAATACTGATAGCGTGCATAGTGTTAACAGCGAACACTTAGACTTTGTTAAGCTTTCGTCGCAAGAGCTTGCAAGTTTAGTCGAGAAAGTGTCGCTTATTGGTACCTTACTACAAAGATTTTCTAAAACGGTGTCTGGCCTTAAAGAAAACAGCGAAAACATTCGCAGCATTTTAAAAATGGTTGAGGAGTTTTCGGATCAAACTAATTTATTGGCACTTAACGCTGCCATTGAAGCGGCACGCGCCGGCGAAGCGGGCAGAGGTTTTGCTGTTGTTGCTGATGAAGTACGTACCTTATCGGTAAAAGTAAGTGGTGCAACCCGACAAATAAGCGACTTTATTAACCAAATGAATGAGCTGGTTAACGAAACTAACCAAGAAAGTGAGCAGTTAATTAGCCACTCTAGTACCGCACAAAGTGCCATTAGTAATACCTCTGAAGGGTTTAAAGCAATGCTAAGTGAGTTTGAACAAAACCAACAGCAGCTTCAGCAAATAGCAGATGCAGTGCATACCCTAGAGCAAGCGCAGCAACACACTCACCAATCAGTAGAGCAAATTGTTACCTTAGGCGAGCAAGCTAAAAGCGCCATTGATCATGCACTAAGTAATAGTCAGCAATCACATGCACTTAGTCAGCAAACACAGCAGCAGTTAAAGCGCTTTGTGCAATAGCGATTACAAAACAATGCTGGGCTGTGAATTTCCTACTATTTTAAAGGCAGCATTCAACAGCGCTTTATAAATATGGTAAATTACGCAGCTAATTATTTAAGTGTGTAATGTGTGTGAGTAACTCAACCCCCAACTATCAACAGCTAGCCAAAAATATTAAAACCTGGGGCCAAGAACTCGGCTTTAGTGAGGTTGGTATTACCGATATTGATCTATCTAAACACGAAGCACAATTACAGCGCTGGTTAGATGCAGGCTTTCATGGCTCAATGGACTATATGGCAGCTCACGGCATGAAGCGCGCTCGCCCTGCTGAACTAGTACCTGGTACACAGCGGGTTATTTCGGTGAAAATGAATTACCTGCCCCCTGATGCTAGTTTTGCCAAAACATTAAAAAACACCGAAAAAGCTTACATTAGCCGCTACGCATTAGGGCGTGACTATCATAAATTAATGCGCAACCGACTAAAAAAGCTAGGCCAAAAAATAGAACAAGCAATTGGCGATTACGGTTTTAGGCCATTTGTAGACTCAGCACCAGTACTTGAGCGTCAACTGGCTGAAAAAGCGGGATTGGGTTGGCGAGGTAAGCACTCTTTATTAATAAATCAAGAAGCTGGCTCGTGGTTTTTTTTAGGTGAGCTTTTTGTTGATTTACCGCTGCCAATTGATACTGAAAATACGTTTGAAGGCTGCGGTAAATGCGTTGCTTGCATTACGCTTTGCCCAACAGGCGCAATTGTAGAGCCGTATGTGGTAGATGCACGTAAATGTATTTCTTACTTAACCATTGAGCACCAAGGGCCAATACCTGAGAAATACCGTGCGTTATTGGGGAATAGAGTTTACGGCTGCGACGATTGCCAATTGGTTTGCCCATGGAACCGTTATGGTCAAATTACCGATGAGCAAGACTTTCATCCCCGTACGCAACTAAAAAATAAAGACTTAATTGAGCTATTTGCCTGGGACGAACCTACTTTTTTAAAAAATACCGAAGGCAGCCCTATTCGCCGTATTGGCCACGAACGTTGGCTTCGTAATTTAGCGGTGGGGTTAGGCAATGCCGATTTTAGCCCTGCTATTATTTCCGCTTTAGAAAACAAACGTGAATCTAGCTCGCAGCTAGTAAAAGAGCATATAGAATGGGCGCTTGAGCAACAAAATAATAAACAACGAGAACAACTTCGTAAAACACAGCGCCTAATAAGAATAGTCGAAAAAGGCTTACCGCGTGATGCGTAAATCACTCATGTGAGCCTTATAGTCTGAGAGGTTTATTTTTTAAGTAACAAAGACAAATCTTGTTCAATTTCAGCAAATGCGGCTTTAACTTGCTTAACCGACTCTTCTCTAGCAACTGAATTTTGAATTGTTTCGTCTACTTTTTTATAAATAAATATCTCTTGGTCTTCATCTAACCCCATTGTAGGTATGCGTATTTCAAGGTCTTCTTGTAACTGCTTGAATACTTTTTCGTTACTTTCTCGGTTTTCGTTGAGCAACCCAATTAAACCATGAAACTTACTATGCACCGTGCTGGCTACATCATTTAACTTTTGCTGCTGCGACTCAAGCATTTGCTTGGTCATAATTGCCCGCAGTTGCTGTTCAGTCACACTGACAATAAAGCAAACATGGTCACGAATACGCCCGTGTTTATCTGGGTCGTGATCTGGCATGTTAAGTATTAATAGGCTTATCATTTCGTAGTTCACTAATATACGGTGAGAGAACTCATGTAAGCGGCCTTTGTTTTTAAGCATGTCAAACAGCTCAACCACAATAGGCGAACACACACCATTAAGGGCAAAGTGCTCTATTGTGTCGTCATACCTAAATTCAACATTGCTTTGTAAGTCAAACGTTTGCAGACAGTCTATTAGGGCTTTGCCTAAGTCTTGCGGATTGTTAATAAACCCAATATTTTCAATGTAATTAACTATTTGCCCCATTTCGCTACTATTTGCCATAGCGTTAAATGCCGTAGATGTTGCATCTTCTACTTGTTTTTCGAGGCTCTGTTTTTCTATTAATACTTGATTTAAGTTTTTAAGTTTTGATTTAAGCTCATCATGCCCAAACGGCTTTACTATGTAATCCTCAGCACCAACTGAGTAGCCTTCCATACGCTCTTCAACCGTTCCCCTAGCTGAAACAAACATAACAATTATATGCGCTGTATTTGGATTTGCCTTTAATGCTTTACACACTTCATAGCCATTCATTTGCGGCATACTCACATCAAGTAAAATAACTTGGGGCATGTAGCCTTCTACCATGGCTAAACACTCAGGGCCGCTTGTGGCAACTTGTAATTCGAAATCAAGATCTTCTAAAATTTCTTCAATAATTTCTAGGTTGAAAGGTTCATCATCTACAGCAAGAATTTTAGTTAAGGCCATATTTTCATCATCCAATTAAATATCATTTAAACATTAATTCACAAATAATTAGCTATCTTGCACTGCTAGCTTATCATCGGCTAAATGCTCATCTAAATCTATTTCTAGGGGTACCTGAATCCTAATTGTTGCACCACCATCGCTATTATTACTTGCCGTAATTTCACCTTGATGAAGCGCTACAAATTCTCTACAAAGCGCAAGTCCTAAACCTGTACCACCAGCGCCACTATTTGTTTTGCTGCTTTGTACAAATTTAGTAAACACGTGCTCTAATTCATCCTCGGGTATACCTATTCCATTGTCTATTACATCAATAATGGCACTGTTTTCATCAGCCATTAAGTTCACTTGAATACGACTTTTAGGTTCACTAAATTTAAGTGCGTTACCTAAAACATTGCGCAGTAGTTGATTTATTTGCTCTTCATCACACTGCACAACCACTGGCCCTGGCTTTGAAAAAACAATTTCAATTTCTTTTTCCATCGCTGTACCAGATACATCATCAATACTGGTTTTGATAATACTTTCGATATTGTATGGGCGCGGATTAAAAGGAAACTTCCCAACATCCAGTTTTGATAAATCAAGTAAGTTATTTAGTAGCGAAAGCAAACGCTCACCGCTACTTTCTATACGCGACAAATACTTTAAAAGTTTATCTTTAGCAAAATCGCCTGCTTCTAACTTACTCAAGCCAAACCGAGAAAAGCTCAATATAGAGTGCATAGGAGTGCGTAGCTCATGCGACATGTTTGCCAAAAATTCTGATTTACTTAAATTGGCGGCTTCGGCTACATTTTTGGCGTGCTCTAACTGAGAAGTACGCGCGCGTACTTGCTCTTCAAGTAGGTCTTTAGCTTCTAAGAGTAATTCTTCTTTTTCTTTTAAATGTGTGACATTTTTAAATATAACCGCTAACGCTATTTCGCCATGGTGGTCAATTTCGTTAAATGAGCCAACCAGTGGAATATACCCACCATCTGTTTTTTGCAAACGCAGATCGCTACTAAACTGGCGATTACTGTTTAATGTTGTGATCTTGTTTTTTATTTCAGCACTTGATTCCTCATCTAAAAATTCAAATACAGAAAAACCCGCGAGTTTGTCAAAGGGCAGCTTAAACAGCCTTAAGCAGGCATCGTTTGCTTCAATTACTTTGCCGTTGCGCTCAAATAACATAATGGCGTCTGGCGTATTTTTATAAATAACTTGTAGTAGACTGTCTTTTTCAATTAACGCATCAACAGTATCTTGTAAACGCTCTACAAGCTCCGCATTTCGGCGTTTTAAAAGCTCTGTTTGCCACAATTTATGTACTGATTGCAGCAGAACACTATCGGTGAGGGGCTTTATTAAAACATCTTCAACCCCTTTACGAATCGCCTCAATCATTGAAACTTGCTCAGGGTGTGCAGTAAATAATAAGCAGCGGCAATCTGGCTGAGACATTTTAATAGCAGAGAAAATATTTAAACCGGTACCATCTTCAAAACTAAAGTCGCTAATTAAAATATCTATACTCTTTTTATTTGCCACTGCCACTGCGTCTGTTGCGCTGGTTGCTGTTAGCGTTTTGATATGCGCGCCGACTAAATTACTTTTCATTTTTTCAAGGCGCTCGGGTATATGATCAACAAGTAAAATAGTAGGAAGTTTTAAAACATGGCTAGAGCCAAGCTCTAAGAGGTTTTCAAGTAATGAGGTAATTTCTTTATTTGAGAAAAACGGATAAATAACCGTTGCATCTGGTACAAGTTTATTAAGCTCACTAAAGGCGGTAAGTTGTTCGCCGCTTTCGGCTTTAGGGGCAAGTAAAACGCAGCGGTCTTGTGAGATTGTTTGAGCTAACGACTTTACTACTTCACACGGCACTCCGTAGGCACCAATTACCAAATCATACTGGCTGGTGTTAGAGTATAAATCGATCATAGAGTAATGAACGAGCTCAGCCTCACAACCTATTAATTCTAGTAAAACTTTTACTCTCATTGCGATAACACTGCTGCTATCTACAATTAAAATTTTTCGACTCATTAAGCCACACTATCGTAAACACTTTATATGTTAATAGCGTAGCCTATAATTTCTTAGTTGGTATAGGTTGTTAGACTTAATTTTAATTTTTTTACCGATAAGCTCCACAACTATTTTGGTAGATGCTTGCCGAAAATAGTTAAGCTATAGTGTGTATTGTCCATTACCGCGATATTTGGCAACTCTCCCCATACGCTAAATCCGAAATGCTTAAATAGCTTAATACTTGGTAAATTGTGGCTAAAAATAAAACCAAGCAACACTTCAATTTTGAGTTGTTTAGCCTCTTTTTGCGCAAACTCCATCAGCCTTTTACCAAGTCCTTTACCTTGTGCCGCTTTGGTAATATAAATACTTATTTCGACAGTGCCATCATATGCGGGACGCCCATAAAACGATTTATAGCTTAACCAAGCAAGTACTTGACCATTTTCGCAATAAACATAAATCGGGCGTTTTTTAGAGTGGCTATTAAACCACTCTAGCTTACTTTCTACAGATACTTCCTCAGTATCGGCGGTCACCATACGCGAAGCGATGGTTTCGTTGTATATTGCTACAATGGTAGGTAAATCTTCGATAGTGGCTAATCGTGTTGTCATAAGCGCTTAATATTGTTGATCACTTTTGTGCATATTAGCGTAAGATAGACCAGTCAAACAATTATAAATTTAGGCGTTGAGTATGTTAAAAAAAACGTTACTGGGGCTGAGTATTTTTATTACCAGCTTAAGTGCCCAAGCAAATGACACATTACCCCACAAACAACAGCCACAATGCGAAGACTTTACAAATGTTGAGTTTCGTAAACTGCGTTCGAAAGAATCCTTAAACTTATGCCAATTTAAAAACCGCCCTTTACTTATTGTAAATACAGCAAGTAATTGTGGTTTTACCTCTCAATTTGAAGGCCTAGAAAAAGTACACCAACAATACAAAGACAAAGGTTTAGTGGTATTAGGTTTTCCTTCTGATGATTTTTTTCAAGAAGAAAACGATGAAAAAGACATAGCAAAAGTGTGCTTTATTAACTACGGCGTCACTTTTAATATGTTTGCTGCCAGCGAAGTACGCGGCAGTGATGCAAACCCACTATTTAAACATTTAAACGCGAACACCAGCTCACCTAACTGGAACTTTTATAAATACTTAGTATCGGCTGACCGTAAAACCATTAAACGTTTTAACAGTAAAGTTGCCCCTACTTCAAAAGAATTAATTGATGCAATTGAAAATACGCTACTCATCAATTAAGTTTATACTGGTACTGCGCGTTAAAACTAACTAGACTGGCTTTAATGGTTAAATACACCAACTTTAAACAGGAGATTTTATGGCAGTGGCAAGTGCAAGGCACATTTTAGTAGACAGCGAAGCAGAGTGCTTAGATTTAAAAGCTAAGATTGAACAAGGCGAAGACTTTGCAGAGCTTGCAAAATCCTATTCAAACTGCCCTTCTGGTCAAGACGGCGGTGCACTGGGCGAGTTTGGCCCGGGTATGATGGTGCCTGAGTTTGATAAAGTTGTATTTTCAGCGCCCATTAACCAAGTACAAGGTCCTGTACAAACACAGTTTGGCTATCACTTACTAGAAGTGACAAGCCGCTCAGAATAACGTTGAGTTATCACAATATAAAAGCCGCTTATGCGGCTTTTTTTAGGAGCAATTATGAAACTTATAGGATCTACCCCGTCTCCATTTGTACGCAGAGTAAGAATGTGGGCAGCACAA
Source organism: Pseudoalteromonas sp. S3776 (assembly GCF_005886915.1). Taxonomy (NCBI): domain Bacteria; kingdom Pseudomonadati; phylum Pseudomonadota; class Gammaproteobacteria; order Alteromonadales; family Pseudoalteromonadaceae; genus Pseudoalteromonas; species Pseudoalteromonas sp. S3776. The sequence goes on from NZ_PNCU01000019.1 coordinate 26,201, forward strand.
AACAATGTTGACTTAGCGCTAGTAAACCTCGATATTTTTTCTGAGCAAGACCGCCCTACCTTAGCCAGTAACAATCCCGCAAGTAAAATACCGGTTTTAATTGATGGCGATTTAACGCTAAGCGACTCAACTATCATTTTGCGTTACCTCATCGCCAAGGCTAAAAAAAACCCACTAACTTGGTCGCAAGAACACCTACTTAATATTATCAACGCCTGTAACGACTCGTTAGTAGAATTAGCACTTAGCAGACGCTCAGGATTTGATACTAGCGACGATAAATTATTTTTTAATCTGCAAAACGAACGAGTTGCACAAACATTAAGCTATTTAAATAATCATTTAAACGATGATGAATTTAAAGGCTGTGAATGCCTTAACATCAGTTTATACTGCCTACTTGATTGGATTTGCTTTCGTGAATTAACAGACTTTAGCCAGCACGCTGCTTTAGTCAGTTTTTATAACGACTATGGCACGCATCAAGCTGCAATAAGCACCGATCCTAGACTCTAAACAAATAAGGTAAACACATGAGCGATATTGAAATTGAATCACAACTAGTTAGCTTTGTAGAAAAAGTACGTTTAAGCGAGCAAGTGTGGGCGCTAGGTGGCGACGACGGCGGCTTTGTAGTGTGCGAATCTAACCAGTTTGCTGAAACAGATGTACTGCTTTTATGGGAAAGCGAAGAGGCAGCAAAGGCCCAGTGTAAAGAAGAGTGGCAAGAGTTTACGCCTGTAGAAATTAATTTAGATGAATTTTTAGATGAGTGGGTAGAAGATTTAAACGAAGACAGCGCATTAGTTGGTTTAAATTGGAATGACGACCAAGTGTGTGTAGAAATTGAGCCTGTTGGCTTAGCACGCGCACTAAGCGAATAATTATCGCTTTTTATATAATAGTTAATACAACACCTGCTTTTTAAGTGGGTGTTTTTGTTTTGTAGCTAAAAACATGAATACTAGAATCGACACTCGCATGTTTATCTGTTTTAAGTATAAAATATATCGTGTCATTAATTTCAAGGGATTACGTTGAAAACCCATCTTGGTCGCCGCCCTTTTTCAGCAATGGAACTGCATACGCTTTATAACGGCTATATTTATAGCGACTTTAAAGTAGCAAGAGAGCAAGCAAAGCATTGGCATTTTTGGTTGCCTTTAATTGCCTATTACAGTGGCGCATATAGTGATGAAATTGGCTGTTTAACGCTTGACGATCTTGAGCTTAAAAATGGCATTTTGTGTTTTAATTTTCATACTAATGGAAAAATAAAAGCGCGCTTAGTTCCGGTGCATCAAGCCTTAGTTGATGCAGGGCTTAACGACTTTATTGCCTTTGTTAAAGCACATAATCACACACGATTGTTATTTGATTTACCAGCTAAGTCTGGCCGTTATAGCGAAAAAGTGCGCATCTGGTTTACAGGTGAAGGTGAGCGTGCGGGTTATTTGCAAAAATGTGCGATTCCCACTGTTGATCAACTCGGTATGAAAACCGCCATAAGTAGCCTGCGACTTAATTTTGAGCAACAAGTGCGTATTTATGCATTACAAGCGAATTCAAAAGATGCTTTTAATTATTTAATGGGGTTTAACGAATACCCTGATGAAAAATTTGATGATGTAGCCCTACTAAACACTGTAATACAACAAATTCGTACTATTAATCCACAACTGCATTGGCAGCGCTTTAACCAACGCCAAAGTCACTGACACTATTTGTTACTATTTTAAATCCAAGTAGCTACTTTATTAAATTACTCTCGTAAAAAAAGCTGCTAGGATATCTAAATCTCAACTTTTAAGGGCATAGAAATGCCTATTTGAGACAGTTTCTAACAACAACAATCTAGGGATCACTATGTTTTTAAAAAGCCTATTAACAGTAAGCGTTGCTTTAGCAATGACTACTGCCAACGCTAACGAGTTCGTTATCGAAAAGCTTGCTAAACCAAGTTCACAAAAGGTGTCGTTAACACTCGACCCAAGCCAAGACACCTTTACAGGGATGACAGAAATAGCCCTAGAAGTGTTAAAACCCACTCATTACATTGAACTTAACGGCGTGGCTTACGCTGTTAAAATGGCGCAGTTATTAGGCAATGAAAACTGCGACTTAAACAACGAAATGTTAAAAACAGAAAAAGTAAAATTTAGCTGTGATGAGAAAATTCAACCGGGTAAGTACACCCTTAAAATAGATTTTTCGGCGCCGTATAATCGCCAAAGTGTGGGCTTATACAAAACAATTGATCAGGGCACACCTTATTTATTTACTCAGTTTGAAATGAATGATGCGCGCCGAGCCTTTCCGGTATTTGATGAACCAAGTTATAAAATACCGTTTCAGTTAACGATTACAGCGCCAACGTCTCAAAAGGTTTATGCCAATACGCCAGAGCTTAAAACCACAGTCAATGGCGATATGACAACACATTACTTTGATAAAACGCCCCCTATTCCTTCTTATTTAGTGGCTATGGCCGTGGGTCCTTTTGAAGAGCTTGAAATAAAAGACATGCCAATTCCAGGGCGTGTTATTACCCCGCAGGGTAAAATTCATCTAGCTGATTATGCAAAAGAGAACATGCCCAAAGTACTTGCTGCACTTGAGGCGTATTTTGGTATTCCTTATATTTATAAAAAGCTCGACTCGGTAGCCGTACCCGAGTTTCCTTTTGGTGCAATGGAAAACTCAGGCCTAGTCACCTACCGCGAAGATATATTACTGGTTGATTTAGCAGCCGCTACACGCAGTAAAAAACAGCGTAATGTGTCGATTATCGCACACGAGCTGGCTCACCAATGGTACGGTAACTTAGTGACTATGAAGTGGTGGAACGACTTATGGTTAAACGAAGCATTTGCTAGCTGGATGGCAGCAAAGATTACTAAACAGCTTAACCCTGAATTTGAATCTCACCTTGATTTACCACAAAACAACGTAATGGCATTAGATGCACGCTTAAGCACTAAGCCTATTCGTAAACCGATTAAAACCGAAGCCGATATTATGGATGGTTTAGGGCTTGCCTACAGTAAAGGCAGCGCGGTGCTTGCTATGGTTGAAAACTGGATTGGTGAAGACGCATTCCAAAAAGGCATTCAAAGTTATCTTAAAAAATTCTCATATAAAAACGCCGAAGCAGCCGATTTATGGGAAGCACTTGGTAAAGCGTCTAATAAAGATGTTGCCAGTGTTTTAAAATCATTTATTGAACAGTCTTCTTTTCCGCTTGTAAATGTAAGACAAGACGGTAAAAAAATTACTGTATCGCAAAGTCGCTTTGCTAATGCCGGTGTAGATGCTCCTGCACAGCTTTGGAATGTCCCTGTTGGGATAAAATATGGCGCTGGCGATAAAGTAAAAACAGCCAGTATTTTACTTAATCAGCAAAGCCAAACTTTGACGCTTGATTTTGAGCCAGAGTGGATTTACCCCGATGAAGGCGCACTAGGTTATTACCGCTGGGTAATGGACGATGCGCAGTTTGACTCACTGATAAAACATGCGCCGCAAGCACTGAATGATCGTGAGCGTTTAGCGCTGCTTTCTGCCACTGATGCACTGCTTGATGCAGGTGTAATATCGGCTGCTAAACTAATGCATACTCTAGAAGTATTTGTAAGCGATGATCACCCTCGTGTTGCTAATACAGCGCTGGGCTATTTAGTATCGCAAAAAAATACCTTTAAAGATGAAAGCAACGAAGCGTTATGGCCTGAGTTTATTCGCAGTGCAGTAATGCCTGCAGCTAAAAAATACTCACTTGAAGCACAAGCTGGCGAAGACGGTGCAGTATCACAACTACGTGCAGGTGTTGTCTCCTTACTTGGTTTTGATGGCGAAGATCAGCGCGTGATCAGCAAAGCAAAAGAGCAAACGCAAGTGTACTTAAACGATCCGCAAAAAGTGGATCCGTATTTAGCAGCTACCTACTTAAAACTTGCCGCCTATAATGGGGATAAAGCCTTACTTGATCAATTTATGGTAACCTTTAAAACCACTAAAGATCCACAAGTACGCACAAACATGTTGGCAGCAATGGGCTTTATGGGCAAGCCGCAGTTACAAAAGCAAGTGTTAGCGTATACCCTCACTGACGACGTAACGGCATCTGACATGCGTACTATTTTAGCAGGTCAAAGTTACAGCGAGTCACGCCAAGCACTATTTATTAAGTGGATATACAACAATTACGACAAGGTAACACAAAATTTACCGCCGTTTTTTGTACCTAACTTACCGTACTTTACGACCGCGCGTTGTGATCAACAAAGTTTAGCAACCACGCAAGCATTCTTTAAAGATAAAATTGAAGAAACACCGGGCTATGCGCGTACCTTAAGCAAGCTTGAAGAAAGTACTAACGACTGTATTGCGCTTAAAGAGCGAGAGCTTGCATCAGTTAATGACTTTTTAAAAAGCAAATAAGCTTAATTAACAGTAAATATGCATAATTAAAAAAGCCGCTGAGTTATCCACTCAGCGACTTTTATTTACCCGTTAATAATCTGTGTTAGCTTGGCAATAAAGTCTTTTGCTGCTTGCGCTGAGTTAATTTTAAAGGCCACACCATAGTGAATCGGCTGCGCACTTTTGTGAATACGTGTAGGAAAGCGCGTCATCTCGCTACTATGAAAATAACCTTGTACTCGTGTTACCTCATCAATTGTTGCAAAGTCATCGCTAAACACCTCAAAGGCTGGGCGAATAATTATTTTGCCTTTACCCGCTTCGCTGTGGGTATAAATGGCTTCTTTAGAATTTGCTAACATGTACTCAGCAATGTTTTTAATTTTAAAGTTACTTCTGCACTTTAACTGAATGAGCTGCTCTGTTAACTCATCTGTACTATACGCCACGTGGTGATCCCTTTAATGTTTAATAGTGCATTACATTAGCCTATACGCGCCGCAAAGTCCGAATTATTTTACATCGCATACAAAGGCAAGTTTGTCTTTTTTATAACTCATTCTTGTTATGTTTGTCTCGCAATACGGGCTTAAGTTAAGCCATTGAGAAACTTCATTGGTGCCGCTTAAGTTACGCATATACACACGGTTTTTAACCGCATAAGCCACTGTATTAGCATCTTTTAAAATAAAGTCTTGTACTTGCTCTGGCAATCTTAGTAAATCTTCCACCTGTTTAGATTGGGGGTTAAAACTTGCTAAAATATGCTGTTCATTTTTTGTGTAACTAAATAAAAATGTTGCGGTTTTACTGTTATAAATAAGCGTACGACCTATGTTGCTTGCTACCACCTCGCCTTTTGCCGCAGCAACCGACGTATATTGCAATGTATGTGGCTCACCTAAAATAAACATCACTAAGTCGCTTTGAGCGCCCCATGCATGGTAGCCAACAGGTTCAATCCAATCAAAAATACGGCTCGGAGCTTGCTCAGTATCGAGTGGGTATTGCCACAGCTTTTGTTTGCTATCTTGCTCTACCACAATGGCCGATAAACTTTGTTTTGAGGGCATAACAGTGGGCGAATATTCGCTCATTGGCGTATTTGTTATGTTGCTTACTTGCTTGGTTGCTAAGTCATAATAGGCAATATCGGTTTGACTTTGCTCGCTTGAAATAACTTCGTGCGTAAAATAAATACCTTGGTTTGTTAAATAAGGCTGATTGTTATAGCTGTTTTTGTCGCTCACTATACTTACTTGCATACCGTAAGGTGTATTTAAATCGGCCAACAAAATTTGGCTTTTTGGCATGCTAGCCTGTGCATTCGCTAGGCTTAGCGCCGCAATAGAAGCTAGCCCAAGCCATGGTTTAATAAGTTTCATGCTTTCTCTCGTTTTAATTTTAAGCACCTCATGATAACGTTATTTGCCGATGGCGTCACTTGACCTCAGTCAGTCAACTCTTTATAACTGTCTTGGTCCTAAAAAAGAGAAAAAACATGTCTGCTAAACATCCTATCATTGCAATAACCGGTTCATCGGGTGCGGGTACTACAACCACCACCAATGCAATTAAACATATTTTTCGTAGCCTTAATATTGATGCGGCTTTTATCGAAGGAGATAGCTTTCATCGTTACACACGCCCAGAAATGGACAAAAAAATACGCGAAGCACAGCAAGAAGGTAAGCACATTAGTTACTTTGGCCGCGAAGCCAATGACTTTGGCGCATTAGAAACCTTATTTAGTACCTATGGCGAAACAGGCCAAGGCAAGTTACGCCGATACTTACACACCTTTGATGAAGCCGTGCCTTACAATCAGTTACCCGGTACATTTACTCCTTGGCAAGATCTTGAAACAAACACTGACTTGATGTTTTATGAAGGTTTGCACGGAGGCGTGGTTGATCAGGATCACGATGTGGCTAAGCACGTAGACTTGCTTATAGGCATGGTGCCAATTATTAACCTTGAGTGGATCCAAAAATTGATCCGCGATACGCAAGACCGCGGGCATTCCCGCGAAAAAGTAATGGATTCAATTGTACGCAGTATGGATGATTACATTAACCATATTACGCCGCAGTTTTCGCGCACCCATATTAACTTTCAACGTGTGCCAACGGTTGATACGTCAAACCCGTTTAGCGCAAAAGATATCCCTTCACTAGATGAAAGCTTTGTTGTTATTCGCTTTAGAGGAATTGATGACGTTGATTTTCCGTATTATTTACAGATGATTGAAGGCAGCTTTATGTCGCGTATAAATACCCTTGTGGTGCCAGGCGGTAAAATGGGTTTAGCAATGGAGCTGGTGCTTACCCCGCTTATTAAAGACATTATTGTTAAAAAGCGAGCGCTTGAAAACCTAGCCCCTTTAGATATACCCATTTAGCCCCTCTTTTATGATTTACACTTCTGACGTACACTGCTGCTTTTGCTAACAGTGAGGGAAAACGTGTCGCACTCATTAAAAATTATTGTGGGCTCTAAAAACCCAGTAAAAATTAACGCTGCAAAACATATTTTTGCAATGTACTTTCCTAGTTACGAAATTGATTGCCAAGGCGTTGATGCTCCCTCAAATGTTCCCGATCAACCCATTGGCGAAGAGCAAACCCGTATAGGCGCACAAAACCGAGTTACTTACTGCAAAAATATGTACCAAGCAGATTACTACTGTGCAATGGAAGGCGGTGCAGAGCAATTTAGCTATGGGGCTGCAACCTTTGCCTATGTTGTTATTAATAATGGCTCTGAGCAAGCGATAGGACGCAGCAGTAACCTGCCGTTACCGCAAGTGTTATATAACGCGCTATTAAAAGGTGAAGAGCTTGGCGATGTGATGGATAAAACATTTAACACCCATAATGTTAAGCAAAAAGGCGGCGCGATAGGGCTTCTCACAAACAATCATGCAACCCGACAAAGCACCTACACCCAAGCGCTTACCTTAGCTATGGCGCCTTTTTTACACCCTAGCCTTTATCAGGAAAATTAATGAAATACAGTTATGTACTGTTTGATGCAGACGAAACACTATTCAGGTTTGATATTTTAGCGGGAATGACCCGCATGTTTAAAGCGTACAATATTGAGTTTACTCAAGCCGATTACATCCATTACCAAAAAACTAATAAGCAGCTGTGGATAGATTATCAAGATGGAAAAATTAGCGCCGATTACTTACAAGTAACCCGCTTTAACGAGTGGGCTGTAAAATTAGGGGTACCCGCTAAAGAGCTAAACGATGCATTTTTAGATGCTATGGCACAAATTTGTGAACCTTTACCCGGCGCCGTAGCGCTGTTAAATAAACTAAAGCCACATGCTAAATTAGGCATCATAACCAACGGCTTTGCCCGCTTGCAAACGGTGCGTTTAGAACACACAGGTTTAAAAGAGATGTTTGATTGGTTGGTTATTTCTGAACTAGTAGGCATTGCTAAACCTAACAAGGCTATTTTCGAGCACACATTTAAGCTTATGGGTAATCCAGATAAAAGCAAAATATTGATGGTGGGCGACACTGCCTCTAGCGATATTTTGGGAGGCAATAATGCCGGTATTGATACCTGTTGGCTACAGCACCCAGGCGAGCAGTTACCTGAAGGCATAACTCCTACTTACACAATAGCTAACTTAGATCAATTGCAGTCTATTCTTAAAATTTAGCTAAATTAAAAGCAAAAAAAATGACGCTATTAGCGTCATTTTTTATAACTGTTTGTGAGCGTGTATTTTAAAAAATACTAAATTAGGCAGTCGCTAATTCAAGGCCGGGTGCAGGCATCGTAACAGGCGTTTCAAATGTTGCCCACTCCCATGCTGACTCTGTTGCCATAATTTTGCGAAGTAACTTGTTATTTAAATCGTGACCCGATTTATAAGCCGTTACTTTACCTAGTAGGTTATGACCTGTCATAAACATGTCGCCCACACAGTCTAATATTTTGTGTTTTACAAATTCATCGCTGTAGCGCAAACCATTTGGGTTTAGTACTTTAAAGTCATCAAGTACTACTGCGCTGTCCATGCTGCCACCCAGTGCTAGGTTATTAGCATGCATGTATTCAATATCTTTCATAAAGCCAAACGTACGTGCACGGCTAATTTCTTCAGTAAAGCTTTGCGCAGTAATATCTAAACCAATGCGCTGACGGCTTTCGTTAATGGCCGGGTGATCAAAGGCAATTTCAAAGTCGATATGAAAACCATCATATGGTTCTACTTCGGCCCATTTATCGCCTTCTTCAATACGTACTTTTTCTTTTATACGAATAAAGCGTTTCGCAACATTTTGCTCTTCAATGCCGCCTTTTTGTAACAAATAAATGAACGGTAATGCACTACCATCCATAATCGGCACTTCTGAGCTATCTAATTCAACAATTAAATTATCGATACCCATTGCAGCAACCGCTGCAATTAAGTGCTCAGTCGTTGATAAGCGAACACCATCTTTGTTAATTAAACAGGTACATAATTGCGTATCACCAACGGCTTCAGGTGTTGTTTCAAAATCAACAACCGGATCAAGGTCCACACGACGAAATACAATCCCGGTATTTGCGCTCGCAGGTCGGAGAGTTATTGTGACCTTCTCACCTTTATGAAGTCCAATTCCTATGGCTTTGACTACTTGTGCAATCGTACGCTGTTTAATCATAGGTTCGCTCACTTTTAAATCAGTTACAGTTAGACGGCGGAGTTTAACATAAATCCTTTTGCCTTTCAATATTTGTACATATTTCAAACAAAAGCATTAGTAAATGTTAATCAGCCTGCTTACGTAAAAAAGCCGGAATATCAAAATAATCTCCGCCTTCTGATTTATCCGCTTTTTTACTGCTTTGCGCTGATGAACTTGCCGTGTTGCTTGAGCTTGTAGATGGCGCTTGTTCTTTACTTTCTACTTGCGTGCTTGGCGTCGTTTCTTCAGTGCTTGTGCCTTGGCTTGCAAAGCTTGGTACGTACATGCTGCTAGATTGGTTTGATGAACTTGCTACATCAGAGCCTGATGCCTTTTTAAAGCCGTTATCAACAATACCAAACTGCGGACGACGATCGCCGCCGAGCCCTGTAGCAACCACGGTTACACGTAACTCGTCGCTCATTTCAGGGTCAATAACTGCACCCACAACCACAGTTGCATTTTCAGACGCTAGCGCTTTAACGTGGTTACCCACAATTTCAAACTCTTCAATCGCAATGTCCATACCTGCGGTAATATTAACCAAAATACCTTTAGCACCGGTTAAATCAACGTCTTCTAGTAATGGGCTTGAGATAGCCGCTTCTGCAGCTTCTTGAGCACGATCTGGGCCTGATGCTGAAGCTGTGCCCATCATGGCAGTACCCATTGCTGACATTACGGTACGTACGTCGGCGAAATCCACGTTAATTAAACCAGAACGTGTAATTAGCTCCGCAATACCTTGAACCGCACCAAAAAGTACATCGTTTGCTTTAGCGAAGGCATCTAACAGTGTAGTCCCTTTGCCTAAAACTTTAAGCAATTTATTGTTCGGAATTGTAATAAGTGAGTCTACAATTTCTGACAATTCGTTAATGCCTTGTTCAGCCGCTGCGGCGCGTTTTTTACCTTCAAAGTCAAAAGGACGCGTTACTACAGCAACCGTTAAAATATCGAGCTCTTTAGCAATTTTAGCAACCACAGGTGCAGCACCGGTACCTGTACCACCGCCCATGCCGGCAGCAATAAATACCATATCTGCGCCTTCAAGGCTGGCACGAATGGTTTCTGCATCTTCTTCAGCCGATTCGCGACCTACTTCTGGGTTTGCACCTGCACCTAACCCTGAGGTAATTTGCGTGCCTAGTTGTACGGTAATATCGGCAGCGGAATTACGTAATGCTTGTGCATCCGTATTTGCGGCTATAAAGCGCACACCTTCTATTTGTTGTTTTACCATGTGCTCAACAGCGTTACCGCCGCCACCGCCCACGCCAATTACCTTAATTACAGCTTCTTCGCTGTGTTGTTCCATCATATCAAACATGTTTACTCTCCGACTTGAGTACTTTAAAACTCGCCTTGGAACCATTTAGTAATGCGGTTCCACCAATTATTATTATCCTCTGCTTTCGATTTTTGTGCATTCATCGATTGCATAGTGCGCCCGTATTGTAACAAACCTACAGCGGTTGCGTACGAAGGATCGTCTACGTAGTCTGTCAAACCAACTATCCCGATTGGTTTGCCTATTCTCACTGGCATTTGGAAAATGTCTTCAGCCACTTCCATTGCGCCAGTCATTTTAGCAGTCCCGCCTGTAATAACGAGGCCTGCCGCAATTTGGTCTTCTAAACCTGAGCGACGAATTTCTTCCATCGCTAGTTCAAATAATTCTCTAAAACGAGGCTCTACCACTTCAGATAAAGTATGACGCGACATTAAACGTGCTGGTCGCCCGCCTACACTGGGTACTTCTATGGTGTCTTCGTTACTGGCCATTTGGCTACTTGCACATGCATATTGTACTTTGAGTGACTCAGCATGTGATATAGGTGTACGAAATATTTTTGCAATATCACCGGTTACTTGATTGCCCGCCACCGGAATCACTGAAGAATGACGCAATGCACCGTTAATATAAATAGTGATATCCATTGTACCACCACCAATATCGAGCACCGCTACGCCAAGCTCTTTTTCGTCATCAGTTAATACTGAATAACACGATGCGAGTGCGGTAAATATAAGCTGATCAACCTCTAAACCACAGCGCTCTACGCATTTTTCGATATTTTTAGCCATATCGTTTGAACAAGTAATAATGTGTGCACGTGCTTCCATACGCACGCCGCTCATACCAAGGGGGTTTTTAATACCCTCTTGCATATCAATGCTATATTCTTGCGGTAATGCATGCAGCATTTTACGCTCAGCCGAAATAGGCACAGAGCGCGCTATATGAATTACATTTTCAATGTCTTCATCAGTTACTTCGGTATTATTAATTGCAACCACGCCGCTTTCGTTTTGACATTGTATGTGTTTGCCAGAGATCCCTAGGTACACTGAGCTAATACGACAATCAGCCATTAATTCGGCTTCATCTATTGCTCGGCGAATCGACTCAGACACTAAGTTTAAATCGTTTACGCCGCCTTTATCCATACCATGAGATACTTGGCTGCCCACACCAACAATGCTGAGCTTGTTATCTGCGGTGATTTCACCTACCGTGGCCACCACTTTTGAGGTACCAACGTCTAATCCAATCACTAGGTTTCTTTCTGCTGACTTAGTCATGCCTTACTCTTATTTTGTAATTGCTGTTCTTGCACAGGCTTATAGCTAACTGCAAGGCCGGTATCATAGCGTAAATCTATTGCATCTATTTGTGCATCTGCACGCTTTTCCATGCGCGGGTACACATCTATAAACCGCTGTACTCGCTTTGCTTTATCTTTGCGCCCTAAATTTAGGCGCACACCATTATCTAACCACAACTGCCACGAAAAACGCTCCGAAAGTGCCAAGCTTTTTAATGTTAACGCATTTACCTTTAGCATTTCGTCAAATTGCTTAAAAGCAATCCACGCTTCTTTTTCGCTACCCTCTGGGCCATAAAGTTGCGGTAAATCATTGGCAAGTTTATCGCTGCTTGCTTCAAAAGCATCGCCACTTTGGTTTAGCAGTAAATCGCTATTCCAATGGGCTACGGCTTCGTGTTCAACTACGTACACTTGTATTGTATCAGGCCACTGCTTGCGAACCGATACAGTTGCAACCCAAGGTAAATCTTTTACTAGTTTCTGTACGCGTTTTACATCTAGCTCAAAAAAACTGCTTAAATCGGCCTTTTTTATTGCTTTTATTATGGCCTTTTCGTCAGTGTATTTGGGCTTTCCTAGCACCGTTAGGTGCTTTATTTGTGCATCTTTGTTCTCTACTAGCCAATCAGATACACCGCTCGTTATTTGCACCAGCCCTATCACTACCACTAGAAAAAAGCTCACACCAAAAATTAGCGACCAATTAAAGTTAAGTTGCTGTTTTAACTGTTGAGCTTTTTCTAAAAGGGGGTGCATATTAAAGCGTTTGCTCCAAAATGCGAATAACTAATTGCTCAAATGTTGCCCCGTTTGCTTTTGCCGCCATGGGCACCAGCGATTTTTCGGTCATGCCAGGGACTGTATTTACTTCTAACAAATAAAAATTTCCCTGCTCATCTTGCATCGCATCTACACGGCCCCAGCCGCTTGCACCCACTAAATCAAACGCTTCTAATGACATAGCTTGTATACACTGTGTATCTTGCGCCGATAAATCCGCAGGGCAATGATACTGCGTTGTGTTTGACTGATACTTAGCTTGATAATCGTAAAAGCCATTTGGGGTCGTCATTTCAATAACAGGTTGCACTTCGTCGCCTAATACAGTCACTGTAAACTCGCGTCCGGTTATCCACTGCTCCACTAACACTTGGCTATCAAACTTAAAGGCGTGTGTGAGAGCATCTTCAAGCTCTTGAGCGGTACTTGCTTGCGCCATACCTATGCTTGAGCCTTCGTGTGATGGTTTCACCATTACTTTTTTAAACTCATCCATAATGGCTTTTGCATCAAAGCCTTTTTTAGCATCAACAACTGCATAAGGCGCTGTGCTTAGTCCTGCAGATTTAAATAAATGCTTACAACGGACTTTATCCATTGCTAAGGCTGAACCCAATACATTACTGCCTGTGTATGGCAAGTTCATAAATTCAAGCGCACCTTGCACTGTTCCATCTTCGCCACCACGGCCATGCAATGCAATAAAGACACGATCTATGTTTAACTCTTTTAATTCCCACAATGAACGATTTTGCGGGTCAAAAGCAATGGCATCAACGCCAGCATTTTGTAGTGCATTAAGCACTGCTTGCCCTGAACATAGTGACACTTCGCGCTCTGCTGAGTTACCCCCTAGCAGTACTGCTACTTTACCAAATTGCGCGTTTTGCTGCGTCATACTTCACCTTGCTTTAATTTTTCAACCGACATACCTGTTGCCGCTAATGTTTTAACCAATTGTCCTATATTACCAGCGCCTTGCGTTAAAACTAAGTCGTTATTTTGTAAGTTATCGGCCAGCACACCAGCAAGCTCTGCGCTCGTTGCTACGTGTAGAGGCTCTTTTCCGCGTTGACGTAGGCTGCGGCACAGGCTTTTACTGTCTGCGCCCACAATAGGATCTTCACCGGCACTGTACACATCTAGTAATAAAAGTTGATCGACATCAGCCAGTACTTTTACAAAGTCTTCGTATAAATCGCGTGTACGGGTAAATCGGTGTGGTTGATAAACCATAACTAAGCGTTTTTCTGGCCAGCCTTCGCGTACAGCTGCAATGGTGGCTGCAACTTCTGATGGATGATGTCCGTAGTCATCCACCAGCATGACATTGCCGCGCTCATTTTCAAATTCACCGTAGTGCTGAAAACGACGCCCTATGCCTTCAAATTTTTGCAATGCCTCTAAAATTGCGTGGTTAGCAATGTTTTGATCTTTAGCCACTGCAATTGCCGCCGTGGCATTAAGTGCATTGTGCTTACCCGGCATGTTAAGCGTAGCTGTTAGGCTATCGCCATTCTTATTAGTCACTGTAAAAGTACAAGTACTTGCTGATTGACTAAAATCGCTCATGCGGTAGTCGGCATCTTTTGACTCGCCATACGTGATTACAGGGCGAGCAAAACGCGGGATCAGCTCACTGGCTACCTGCGAGTCTATACACACAACGGCTAAGCCATAAAATGGCAGGTTATGAATAAAGTCCACATAAGTGTCTTTCATTTTCTCAAGGCTGCCGCCATAGGTTTCCATGTGATCTTCTTCAATATTGGTGATCACCGATACCATTGGCTGTAAATGCAAAAATGATGCATCGCTTTCATCTGCCTCAGCAATTAAAAAGTCGCTCTTACCTACTTTTGCGTTACTGCCTGCGCTATTTAATAAGCCGCCAATAATAAAAGTAGGATCAAGTCCTGCTTGAGCATAAATGCTGGCAATTAAACTCGTTGTTGTGGTTTTACCATGTGTGCCCGCAATGGCAATGCCATGGCGAAAACGCATTAATTCGGCAAGCATTTCTGCACGGCGAACTACCGGTATACGTGCCGCTTTTGCTGCAATAATTTCAGGGTTTGTTTCGTCAATAGCACTTGAAACAACAACGACGTTGGCATCTTTTACGTTGTTTTCGTGATGGCCTATAAATACTTCAGCACCTGCTTTAATTAAGCGTTCGGTCATTGCGCTGTGCGCTATATCTGAGCCTGTAATACGGTAGCCTTCAAAAGCCAGTACTTCGGCAATGCCGCCCATACCCGCACCGCCAATACCAATAAAATGGATGGTCTCTATTCGACGCATAGCAGGTCGAGTTTGTTGTTCTTGTATTGACTTATCTTTCACTTATTTTCTCTTATTTGTTACTTGCTCACAGTGCGAAGCAACGCTTGCTGTGGCATCTAAAATGGCTTGTTGCTTAGCATTACTGGCCATTTGTTTAATTAATATAGGCTTTGCCAAATACGGGTTTAATAGCTCAACTATGGAGTCTTTATTAAACTGGGGCTGAGGCATTAAAAGCGCGCCATTTGCGGTTACTAAATACTTTGCGTTGGCGGTTTGATGATCGTCTACCGCATGTGGAAACGGCACAAACACAGCCATTTTACCTGCGGCGGCGATTTCACTAACAGTCAGTGCACCGGCACGGCAAATAACTATATCGGCCCATGCATAGGCGGCGTCCATATCATCTATAAATTCAGCAACTTTTAGGTCTTCATCTGCAATATTGTTTTGCGCATACGCGCTTCGTACGCTCTCAATATGACCTTTACCTGTTTGGTGCCACACTTTAATTGGCGCTGTTTTAGCAAGTAAACTAAATGCCTCTGGCAGTGTTTGGTTAAGCACTTGTGCGCCTAACGAGCCCCCCACCACTAAAATATTTACAGAACTTGAAACATCACGTTTAGCGACATTAGCAACGCTTGCACGTACTGGATTACCGACTAATTCAGCTTGCCCTGGTGCAAAGGCGCTTGGAAAAGCAGCAAGTACTTTGTTGGCAAATTTTGCCAACCATTTGTTGCTCATACCTGCCACTGCATTTTGCTCATGAATCACCAGTGGGATACCTAAACTTTTAGCCGCTATCCCCGTTGGTCCAGTTACATAGCCGCCCATAGCAAGCACAACATCTGGTTGCTGAAATTTCAATACCTTACGCGCTTGCAATATTGCATTAAGTACCATGAATGGAGCTTTAATAAGACGCTTTAAACCATTACCGCGAACGCCTTTTACATTAATAAAATCAATCTCAATGTTATGCTTTGGTACAACATCCGCTTCCATTCTGTCTGGCGTGCCTATCCAGCTTACTTGCCAGCCTTGCTCTTTTAAATAATCGGCTACAGCAATACCAGGGAATATATGCCCACCTGTACCGCCAGCCACAACTACTAACTTTTTACTCATCGTTTACCTCCGCGTGAGGTGGCTTGTTTGGTTGCCATTTTAGTTTCAAAATCAACACGCAATAAAATACCGGTGGCAATCGTCATGATTAATAAACTTGAACCACCATACGAAATAAACGGCAAGGTTAACCCTTTAGTCGGTAATAACCCTGCACTGGCGCCTACATTAACCATGGTTTGAAACGCAAACCAAATGCCAATAGCAAACGCAAAATAGCCTTCGTATTCTTTGCCACACTTTAACGCTTGCTGGCCTATTAAAAGCGCCCTAAATACAAACACAGCCAACACACATAAAATACTTGCTACACCTACAAGGCCTAGCTCTTCACCTATAACAGCAAAAATAAAGTCGTTATGAGCCTCGGGTAAATACTGTAACTTTTGAACGCTGTTACCTAACCCTTGGCCAAACCAGCCCCCTTGGCTGTAGGCCATAAGCGACTGCACTAACTGATACCCTTTTCCAAATGGGTCTTCCCAAGGGTCTAAAAAGCCCACCACTCGCGCCATTCTGTATGGCTCTACAATAATCAGTAATACAACAAGCCCTATGCCTGTTAAAATGAGTACAAAAAACTGCCACAGCTTCGCGCCGGCCAAAAATAACAGCCCCACTGTTGTTACAAACATAACTACTACGGTCCCTAAATCGGGCTGCAATAAAATGAGTAAGGCATACACCGCAAATACAGCAATAGGCTTTGCAAAGCCCTTAATATTTTCTTGTACTTCTTCACGCTTTCTTACCAAGTAGCCAGCTATATAACTGAAAAAGTATAATTTGGCGGCCTCAGCCACCTGAAAACCAACAGGTCCAATGGGAATCCAACGTTTTGCGCCGTTAACTTCGCGGCCTATTATTAACACCGCAATAAGCAGCACCATGCCAAGCAATAACAAATACGGGTTTGAGCGTTTCCACCAATCCATAGGGACACTGGCGGCAATCCAAAATAAAATAAATGCCATTGCTAAAAACAGGCTGTGGCGAATGGTAATATGGTATGAGTTATCAAACAGCCTTTCGGCTGTAGGCATAGAGGCACTGGTCACCATTACAAAACCCACACCTATAAGCATGAGCATGCAATAAAGCAGTGGCACGTCATAAAGCTGTGCTGAAGGTTTTGGAGTGAGCGTTTCTTTTAAATCGGCAAAGGCAATCATACCAGCCCTTCCTTAACGCATTGCACAAAGTCATCACCGCGTTGCATGTAGTTGTTATACATATCAATGCTGGCGCAGGCAGGCGCAAGTAATACAATATCGCCGCGCTTACTGAGCACTTTAGCCAGCGATACCGCCTCTTGCATTGTGTTTACTAAGTGCGATTTACTGCTTAATGCAGCAAGTTTATCTGCATCTTTGCCAAAGCAAACAAGTGCTTTTACATGATTTTTTATATAAGGCGTTAACGCACTTAAATCAGCGCCTTTGGCATCACCACCGCCTATTACAATTAGGTTTTCATGAGCTGAGGCCAAACTATCTATAGCTGCTATAGTGGCACCCACATTGGTAGCTTTAGAGTCGTTAAAATATTTGACCCCATTTTGCTCACCAACAAACTGACAACGGTGCGCTAAACCATTAAATTGGCCAAGCGCTGCAGTATATTGATCTTTACTAATATCAAACGGGCTTAATAACGCCATTACCGCCAGTGTATTTAAGTAATTGTGCTTACCAACTACCGAAAGCGTGCTAACAGGTAAAAACGCTTCACCTTTTACTATAAAGTGCAGCTTATTATTATGTGGGGCTAAGCGATAATCACCTTGGTCGGTGCCAAAACTTATTTGTGGCGCTAAAGAATGGCTAATAGGCTTAGTTTGAACGTCATCTGCGTTTGTTACTAAAAGCTCAGCATTGTTATAAATACTTAATTTAGAGTCGATATAGGCTTGGTAACTGTCGTAACGATCTAAATGATCTTCAGATATATTTAATACCGCTGCGCTTATTGGTTGTAAGCTCGAGCAAGTATCCAGCTGAAAACTTGAAAGCTCTAGCACATACACATCAAAATCATCGTTTAATAGGTCAAGTACCGCAGTACCAATATTGCCACCTAATGCCACTTTGTAACCTGCAGCTTTAAGCACTTCATACGCAAGCGTAACAACGGTTGATTTACCATTAGAGCCTGTGACAGCAACAACGGGTTTAGTATTTATACGAGCAAACAGCTCAACATCACCAATGACCTCAACGCCTGACTCTATTGCTTGAACAATTGCGGGGATTTTTAAACTAAGCCCAGGGCTTATGATGATCATGTCGGTTTTACAAAGTGCAGCATTCCCTAAGTCACCAAAATGCGTATCAAGATCAGGTGCGTGTTCGCTAAGCCAATCCATACCTGGTGGCGCAACACGGCTATCAACAACCTTTGGTGCAAAACCATGAGATAATAAAAAACGTACAATGCCCAGACCGGTTACACCGAGTCCGAGCACTGTTATATGTTTGTTTTTTATCTCGTTTAAATACTGCATTTATCGAATCTTTAATGTCGCAAGGCCAGCAAGCACTAGCACAATTGAAATAATCCAAAAGCGCACAATAACACGTGGCTCTGGCCAACCTTTTAGCTCGTAATGATGATGAATAGGCGCCATTCTAAAAATGCGCTGTCCGCGTAGTTTATATGAGCCAACCTGTAAAATTACCGATAAAGCTTCCATTACAAACACACCGCCCATAATAATTAGCAGTAGTTCTTGGCGTACTAAAATTGCAATTATGCCTAGCGCGCCGCCAAGTGCCAAAGACCCTACATCGCCCATAAACACCTGGGCTGGGTACGTGTTAAACCATAAAAAGCCTAAGCCCGCGCCAACAATAGCGGTACATACAACCACAAGCTCACTGGCAAGCGGTAAATGCGGGATATGTAAATAAGCAGAAAAATTAATATTACCGGTCAAATAAGCAATGATGGCCAGTGCGGCAGCCACTAAAATAGTAGGTACAATCGCTAGGCCATCTAAGCCATCAGTCAGGTTTACCGCGTTTGAAGTTCCCACTAATGCAAAATAAGTAATCACAATGTATAGCAAGCCTAACTGTGGCAATACATCTTTAAAAAATGGCACAACCAATGAGGTTTCTGATGCGTGTGTACTGGAGGTATACAATGCAGTAGCAACCACTAAAGCAATAACCGATTGCCAAAAATACTTCCATTTAGCAATTAGTCCTTTAGGGTCTTTGCGTATTACTTTGCGGTAGTCATCTATAAAGCCAACTAAACCTAATGAGCCAATTACAAATAAAGTTGCCCATACGTATTTATTCGATAGGTCAGCCCATAATAAGGTGCTGGTAAATATGGCGCCTAAAATGAGTAAGCCCCCCATTGTAGGAGTGCCTTTTTTAGATAAGTGAGATTCTGGACCATCATCACGCACTACTTGGCCAATTTGCATTTTTTGTAATGAGCGAATGAGCTTAGGACCAAAATAAAGCGACATCATTAACGCTGTTAATATCCCTAAAATGGCGCGTAGGGTTAAATACGAAAAAACATTAAAGCCACTGTAATATTGAGTTAAATACTCTGCCAGCCAAACTAACATTATGATACTCCATTGATGGCTTGTTGCTGGCCATTTACTAAATCGGTTACTAATAATTCCATGCGAGAACTGCGCGATCCTTTCACCACAAGTGTGGTTTTACTATTTGTATTGTTAAGACTGGTTTGAATTTGCTTGAGCATTTCTTCGCGATTAGAAAAATGACGGTTTGGCTTATCAAACACATCGCTTGCGTATTTACTTAACACACCCAGCGTATACAGCTCATCTATACCTTGCTGTTTTGCGTATTCACCTACTTCTTGATGGTAAGTTCTGGCATCTTCACCAAGCTCTCCCATATCGCCCAGTGCAAAAATACGGTGCCCTTGAATATCACTTAATAAATCAATGGCAGCTTTTACCGACTTAACATTAGCGTTATAGGTGTCATCAATAACAGTGAGTGAGTCACTCACTTTTATTAAATTTACACGTCCTTTTACATCCCCCATGGTGGCAAGTGCTGTGGCTATTTCTTCAAGCGATACGTCAAACTCGCTGGTTAAAGCCGCGGCAATAAGCGCATTGCTTACGTTGTGCTTACCAGGAAGAGCAAGCGTTACGGGTACTTTTTGATCTGGTGTACTCAATAAAAAGCTCGCGCGAGCGTTTTCGTCTAGGCTGATATTTTCAGCCCAAATATCAAGTTTTTCAGTACTTGAAAAACACTTAACAGTGCGCCCTTTTAATTTATCAAGCCAGTACTGGCTAAATTCGCTATCGCAGTTAACAATGGCAACGCCATCCTCTTTCAGGCCATCAAAAATCTCACCTTTTGCCTTAGCAACGCCCATTAGGCTACCAAAGCCCTCTAAATGCGCAGCGGCGACATTACACACCACAGCTACATCGGGTTTAGCCATGGCGGTTGTATAAGCAATTTCGCCTAAGTGGTTGGCACCAAGCTCTATAACAGCAAAACGGTGCTGCGGCTCTAAACGTAATAGCGTAAGCGGCACGCCAATATCGTTATTAAAATTACCTTTTGTAGCAAGCACATCTCCATGCACCGATAAAATCGCAGCGCACATTTCTTTTACCGTTGTTTTACCTACACTGCCTGTAATAGCAATGGTTTTAGGATTAACCTGCGCCATAACTGCTGCACCTATATTGCCTAATGCAATACGGGTATCGCTAACAACAAACTGCGGTATATCTACATCTACTTTGTGCTGCACAATAACGCCAATAGCGCCTTTTCGTTTAGCGTCAGCGATAAATTTATGGCCATCAAAATTAGGGCCTTTTAACGCTAAAAACACCTCTCCTTCGCAAATACTGCGGGTATCGGTATTAATATTTACTACATTGAGATTATCACCTAGATAATCGGTTGCTAGCACATTTGCCAGCCAATCAAAATCCATTGGGATCATTGAGTTATCCCTCTTACTGCTTTTTTTAGTTGTTCTTTTACATAACTGCGATCGCAAAAGTCGATACGTTGATCGCCAATAATTTGATAACCCTCGTGGCCTTTGCCTGCAATTAAAATTACGTCATTCGCATTTGCATTTTCTATTGCATAGCGAATGGCTTTTGCTCTGTCAGCCTCTAAATGGGCTTTTTCAGGCTGCGATAAGCCCGCAGCTACATCTGCTAAAATTGCATCTGGGTTTTCTGAACGGGGGTTGTCGCTGGTAACAATCACCTTATCTGCATTTTGCTCTGCCGCTTGTGCCATTAAAGCACGCTTGCCTTTATCTCTGTCGCCGCCACAGCCGAAAACACAGCTAACCCCACCAGGCACATGCTTTTGTAATGCCTGTAAAGCCAATGCAAGAGCATCTGGGGTATGAGCGTAATCAACAACGCACGTAGGTAAATTCACTTCGCTAAACGCTTGCATACGCCCTGCTACGGGGTGCAAATGTGCGCATCCAGCTGCTAATTGCTCAAGCGGGTAACCAAGCCCTAGCAATGTTGCCAGGGCTGCCGTTAAATTATATAAGTTAAACTCACCAAATAGAGGCGATGTTACGCTAATGTCACCCCAACTTGTGCTCAATTGCGCCGAAATACCATTTTTAGAGTATTCCACATCAGAAAAATAAACATAACGCGCATCTTGCGGCGCTAAATTTTTCCGACCATAGCAAATTAGGTTATTAAAACTGTATTTTTCAAGCCATTGCTCTGCTTGCCCATCGTCTTGATTTAGTACCACAAGTTCGGGGTCAAAATCGCGAAACAGCATTAGCTTAGCGTCGCCATAACTTGCCATATCACCATGGTAATCAAGGTGATCACGCGATAAATTAGTAAACACCGCCGCTTTAAATTGGCATTGAGCCACGCGCTGCTGCACTAATCCGTGCGATGAAACCTCCATCGCTACAAGCTTTTTATGCTGCTGCTTTAAGTCATGCAATATGTGCTGCAAATCAACAGCTGAAGGCGTGGTATTAATAAGTGGCGTTAGTGTATCTGGGTGGCCATAGCCTAATGTGCCTATAATGGCCGAATCTGTACTACAAAACTGCGCTAAATGCGCCATCATGGCTGTTGTTGTTGATTTACCATTAGTGCCCGTTACGCCAATTAAATCAAGTGACCGGCTTGGGTTTTCATAAAATTGGCTTGCCAGCTCTGGGAGTTTTTTATCAAGCTCTGTTACTAAATAAAGAGGCTCAAATTCAACGTCAAATTCGCACAGTCTATCGGCAATAATGGCTGTAGCACCATTTTCGATTGCTTTGGCAATAAACTGGCCGCCATCAAGTGCATGGCCTTTTATCGCCACAAATACATCACCTGGTGTTACATCACGGCTATCAAGGCGTAAATTTTTAACTAGCTGCGAAGGTGCATCTATGTCGATGTATTTTAAAATAGCCTTTAAATCACGCATCGTTATCTTTACCTTTTACGTACGCCACTTCTTCCTTATCAGGGGCTACGTTTAATATTCTTAATGCGTTAGAGACGATTTCTGCAAATGCAGGGCCTGCGGTGGCACCTCCATAGTACACATCGCCGCCAGGCTCATTGATCATCACTACCACAGCCAAGCGTGGGTTACTTGCCGGCGCTACACCTGCAAAATAACCTACGTATTCATCACCGTAACCACCAGCAACTGCTTTTTTAGATGTACCAGTTTTACCTGCTGCGCGGTAGCCGTCTACTTTAACGTTACGCGCTGTACCGTCTTTTTCAAACACGCTTTCCATCATGTGAACAACGGCTTCTACGTCTTTTTGTTTAAAAATACGTTCGCCTTCTGGCACACCGTCTTGCTTTAAAATAGTAAGTGGGCGATTAATCCCACCGGCACCTAACATGGTGTAAAAACGGGCCATTTGCGCCGTACTTACCGAAATAGCATAGCCAAACGATAACGTGGCAATTTCAAAATCAGACCAGCGGCGGTTTGGGTAAAATAAGCCGCTGCTTTCGCCAACCATACCTGTGCCCGTATCGCTACCAAACCCCACTTTTTGATATAAACCAACTAAGTAATCTTTAGGTACTTGTTGCGTTACTTTAGCCACGCCCATGTTTGATGAGTACTTTAAAATTTCACGAAGCGTCATTTCACCGTGGTTACGGGTATCTTTTACTAAACTGCCGCCTAAACGCATCCAACCTGGGTAGGTATCAATGGTGTCGTCGGCTTTAATTGCGCCGTAGTCTAGCCCAGCTAAAATGGCTAGTGGCTTAACGGTTGAACCTGGTTCAAACAAATCGGTAATTGCACGGTTACGACGTTTATGAGGTTGTGCGTCGTTTAAGTTATTAGGGTTAAATGATGGGCTATTTACCATGGCCAGTACTTCACCAGTTTTAACATCAACCACCATGGCTGACCCTGAGGTCGCTTTATACGTGAGCACGGCAGATTTTACTGCTTTATAAGCAATCGCTTGAATGCGCTGATCAATACTTAGCTGAATGTTTTCAGGCTCTACACGTTCACGCTCATCAAGTACTTCAACTTCGCGCCCTTGGGCATCTTTACGAATAGTACGGCGACCTTCTTCGCCCGTTAAGGCATTTTCGTAAAGTTTTTCAATACCTTCTATGCCTTTTCCATCTATATTTGTAAAACCTATGATGTGCGCTGTTACCTCTCCTGCCGGGTAATACCGTTTAGACTCATCTAATAAATGAATACCTGGTAAACGTAATTGGCTAATGTAGTTGGCAACAGCAGGGGTTACTTGGCGCTTTAAATACACAAATCGACGGGTGGGATCGTTTAATAACCGCGAGTTAATTTTGTTAGGATCAATACGTAATACATCTGCCAGCTCACGCCAGCGTAGATCATTTGCGTAGTATGCTGAAGTACGTTTATCTAGCTCGGCTACATTTTCTGCCAAGGTTTTATGATCTTCACCGTTTTTACGCGCCTGTTTTATAACTTTAGCAACAAGCGACTTATGCAATGCTTTAGGATCGGCATACACACTAACGACAGGCACACTTACAGCAAGCTCTTTACCTTGACGGTCGAAGATCATTCCGCGTTGGACATGCAGTTTTTCAACGCGCACGGTGCGTTTATCGCTTTCTGAACGGGCTTTATCTGGCTCAATAACTTGTAAATAGGCAGCACGCGACACCAGTGTTACAAACACTAAAAACACCACAGTGCATACCAGCATAAAACGCCATGTGATTAAGTTATTGACCTGCTTTTTGCCGCGATTTCTCATTGTATTATTATTACCTGTTCGTCCTGACTGGTAGGGCGCTTCATTTCAAGCTTTGTGGTAGCCACTTCTTCAATGCGCGCATGCTGCGAATAGAACTCTTCTTCTACAAGTAAATAGCGCCACTCTAAATCAAGTTCATCACGCTCTTGTAACAGCGTATCTTGTTTAATTAGCTGCGCACGAGCAGAGTGAGTAACCTGCACGACCGCAAGGCTTGAAGCGAATATCACAACCAACAAGGCCGAGGTTAGCTTATTAGCTCCTAGGCCTTTTAATATTTCTAAAAATAAATTGGGTTGGCGATTATTCGCTTTAGTGTTCATCCAAGCCTCTGTGCAATCCTAAGTACTGAGCTGCGAGAGCGTGGATTACGCTCAATTTCTTCAGCACTTGGTTTAATAGCTTTACCCACTGCTTTTAACGTCAGGTTTTTATTTATTTGTGCGTCGGTTAAAGGCAGACCTCTGGGTATCGCTTCTCCCTTACTCTGTTTTCTAATAAACTGCTTCACAATTCTGTCTTCAAGTGAATGAAACGAAATCACCACTAAACGCCCACCCGGCTTTAATACTTTTACAGCGGCTTGCAATGCGGTTTGAATTTCTTCCAGTTCACTGTTTATGTAAATTCTGATTGCCTGAAATGTACGTGTGGCTGGGTGTTTAAATTTATCTTTTACAGGCACCGCTTCATCGACTAAATCAGCAAGCTGTTTGGTTGTGGTAATGGGTGTGTGTTCTCTAACTTCTAGTACTTTATGGGCTATACGCTTGCCAAACTTTTCTTCACCGTAGGTTTTAATCACGTGGGTAATGTCTTCAAGTTCAGCTTCGGCCAGCCATTGTGCTGCACTGCGCCCACTTGTTGGGTCCATACGCATATCGAGGGGGCCGTCTTTCATAAAACTAAAGCCACGCTCTGCGTCATCAAGTTGAGGTGAAGAAACACCAATATCTAACAAAATGCCATCAACTTTACCTAACAGATCGTTTTGCTCTGCAACATCGTATAAATTGGAAAAGCGGGTGTGAGCTATAGCAAAGCGACTGTCATCGGCAAACTTTTCAGCCGATTTTATCGCTTGAGGGTCTTGGTCAATGGCTTGTAAACGCCCTTGTTCTCCAAGTCGAGCAAGTATTTGACCTGAGTGTCCGCCACGTCCAAAAGTACCATCCATGTATATGCCGTCTGGCTTAATTGCAAGAGCATCGATGGTTTCGTCCATTAATACGGATACGTGTTCAAATTGCGCAGTCATTAGCTTGTGTTTGCCTTTTTTAGTGCCGTTAGAGTGTGAAATTATCTAAATCTTGGTTTGCTTCAAAATCGCCGAGTCTTTCCAGCTCAGTGTCTTGGCGCATTTGTTCGTGCCAACGCGCTTCATCCCAAATTTCAAATTTATTCATTAAACCAACTAGCATGATCTTTTTGCCAAGTTCTGCGTGGCTACGTAATGAAGGCGCCAGCAAAATCCGACCATTTTTATCAAGTTGATACTCTGTGGCATTACCTAACAACATACGTTGCATTCGGCGAGCACGTGGATTCATATTAGAGATTTTAGACAAGCGGCTTTCTATTTCTTGCCATTGTGCAAGAGGATACAACCATAAACACGGTTCGTTTAACGCAATGGTACATATTACCGTTCCTTGATCTTCAGACAGCAAAGCGTCTCGGTACTTAGTCGGTACCGCAAAACGTCCTTTATCATCCAAGCTCAGTGAACTAGCGCCACGAAACATAAAAAGCCTACTTTTAAATTGTGTAATCGCGTTTCGATTAATTTGATCCAGTTAGATCCACTAAAAACCACTTTTTACCACAGTGCTCCAGTTTAGGGCTTGACAAGCCTTTTTGTCAAGTAAGCTGACCAGCTTTAACGTCTCGCTAAGCTAGAAAAAATAAGGCTTTATGCAAAGCGATTGAATTACGTGGGAAAAAGTGGAGGTAGTAGATAAAATTTTCTTTAAGCGTTACTAATAACGTCTGGTTTACATAATTTGCTTACTGAATAATCGATGAATAATTACAAAAAAATGAATCTAGTTTATAGCCATGTAAAATTTACTTAGCACGGCAGCAATACTTACTTCATGCTGCTTTTAATTTAATCTACCGCGCCCTGCCATAAAACAATAAAAACAACTAAATCAAACAGTTAAAATATTTTTAATGGTTGGTTTAATCGTTGCATCTCCTATAGCACCAGTTAAATTTTTTATTTTATTTATTAAGGATTGATTATGGCTACTGCAACAAATACAAAACCGAATACTGAAACAAACATGAAACCTGATCTTAAACAAAAAGAAAGTGAAGCTCCACTTACAGAAAAAGCAACCTCTGTGGCACATGATGCGGTAGATGCGCTTTCAAGCAAGGCTTCAATTGCTGAATCTAGCGTTCGCAAAGGTGCTTCAAGCTCTGCAGAAGCGCTAAGTGAAAAACAACTTATTGCCCGTGAAAAATTATCTGAGTGCAGCGCTAAAACGCGTGCCTTTGCTTCAGAAAATCCACTAGCGACAGCAGGTATTGCTTTTGCGGCTGGTATGCTTGTAACTTCATTATTTCGTCGTAAGTAAAAATAATGAGTAGCTCACAAACAACAGCAACCACGGATGGTAATGCTCAAAATCAAACGACTGAAGACCCTACTCAAAAGGACGATTGGCAGGATCATATAGCAAAGATCATTGAATACTCTAACCAGCTCAAGGAGGATTATAAAACGCAAGGAAAGCTTACCCACCAACTTGCAAAGGCTGAGTGGAAGCTGTCGTTACGATCAATGGCGTTGATCACTATATTTTTAGGGTGCTTTGCCAGTGGTTTGATTTTGTTGTGGGCCGGCTTACTAGGTGCAATTGGTTACGGTGTATACGATTTATTTGGCTCAGTTTGGCTGAGTTTTGCTACGGCTGCACTAGCGCAGATAATCTGTTTAGTTTGGCTTTGGCGAAATACCGTTTACCTAAGCAACAAAATTGGTTTTAGTAAAACGATTAAAAGTGTAAAGCAACTTTTAAATCTATAAGGAAATAACCATGCTCGTTAATTTTCTAATTAAAGAACCCAATGAGAACGTTGACACGTTAAATAAGCAAATGGATTTACAGCACGCATTAAAGCGCCAGCACCATGCAGCAATAAAGTACCGCTTTAAACGTTTTGCAGCGACTAAGGTAGGATTGGCCTCTGCTTTTTTAGCTGGTGCAACGCTGCAGGCAGGTAAAAGTGAAAACAGTTTTGTGCGTAAATACGGCTGGCTAGTAAAATTATTTGCATAGCAGCAATTGCAAGCATACACGCTTTTTTATGAGTGCAATTGCTACTTATTGTGCTGTACTCAAATAGCACTTAGCCTAACGACGATCTGTTATGGTTTTGGCTAAAGTTCAGGGCAGGCCCTTTTGGGATAACTCGCGTTGGATTAATCATTTTGTGGCTAAAATAGTAATGTCGCTTAATATGCTTAAAGTCTACCGTACTGGCCACTCCCTCTATTTGGTATAATTCACGAACATAGTTACTGAGCGCTGGGTAGCTTTCTATAGTGCGTAAATTACACTTAAAATGCCCTACATACACGCTGTCAAACCGGATGAGTGTTGTAAATAAACGCCAATCTGCCTCGGTTAATCTGCCCCCCATCAGGTAACGGTTTTTACTTAGTATGTCCTCTACTTTATCAAGTGCTTTAAATAACGCAGTAAATGCATCTTCGTATGCTGTTTGCGTGGTTGCAAAACCCGCTTTATATACCCCGTTATTAATATTGGCATAAACAAGGTCGTTAATTTCGTCAATATCAGCTTGAAGTGATTGCGGGTAATAGTCATCCGTATTATGAGTAATTTCGTTAAACGCACTATTAAACATACGAATAATATCTGCAGACTCATTACTAACAATTTTATTTTGCTGCTTATCCCAAAGTACAGGGACAGTTACTCGCCCACTGTAATTTGCATCGTGCTTAGTATAAATTTGATGTAAGTATTCACTATTAAATAAATCATCGCCGCTACTTAGCTTATCTAAATCAAAGCTCCAGCCCTTATCTAACATATCAGGGCTGACGACCGATACGCTAATGATATCGCTTAGGCCTTTTAGCTGTCTAAATATAAGTGTGCGATGCGCCCACGGGCATGCTAAAGAAACATATAAGTGGTAACGATTTGCTTGCGCTTTAAACCCGCCGCTTCCTGTAGGCCCGGGGCTACCATCTTTTGTGATCCAATTACGAAGCTTTGCTGCCTCACGTTTAAATTTACCATTATTCGAGTCAGTGTCGTACCATTTATCTTGCCATTGGCCATCAACTAATAAACCCATAATAACCTCCTCAGTTAACGATTAAATGGTGCCAAATTCACCGTTTTGATAATCACGCACCGCTTGTTTAATTTCCTCTTGCGTGGTCATTACAAACGGGCCCATATGTGCAATAGGCTGCTTAAGCGGGTTACCCGCTAAAATAAGTATTCCCGCGCCTTTTTTTGAAGAAACGTCAATGCCACTGTTTTCATTTAATATGAGTAATTTGCCAGCATTAAAGGTTTGCCCATCATCCGAAATAAGCTCGCCTGTATGGACATAAATCATTACTTTACGCTGTTTAAGCCTTGCTAACTGTATGCGTGTATTAATAGGGAGAGTAACATTAGCCAGTGCGGCGTTGGCCGCTAAGCTTTGCAAACTCGACGTTAGCGTGTAATTGTCAAACTGCCAACTCCCCGCAAGTGCAGTAAAGATAACCCCTTGCTTGTTAGTTACTACAGGAGCTGGATTTTGTGTTGTGTCTTGATAGCGTGGCGCACGCATTTTTTCGCCGCTGGGCATATTGATCCAAATTTGAAAGCCATGCAGCCCCTCTTTTGTATCTGCCAATGGCATTTCACTGTGCATAACGCCTCTACCTGTACTCATCCACTGTACATCGCCAGAGCGGATCGCTTTTTTATTGCCCATTTGATCTTGGTGCTCAAAACCACCTTTAATAATGTATGTAAAGGTTTCTATGCCACGATGAGGGTGCGGGGGAAAACCACCAATATAGTCGCTTTCATTATTAGACTTTAGCTCATCAATCATCAAAAAGGGGTCGAGATATTTGCCATCAAAACCAGGTATTCGGCTGATATTTACACCATCCCCATCTTGTGTTGCATAAGCTGTTAACACTTTTACTATATTCATATTTAAAATACTGTAGTAGATTAATTAATGAGCTAATTAAAACATTCATAAAATTAAACAACCATGTCTTTAAATCGAGTAAATCGTTCTAATTTTTAGAAGACTTCTTGGTAATGGTGATAATTCGGTTATGTTGCATAATAGGCTTAATGATTAAAAGCTCAGGCTTGGGCTGATTTATAACAACTTTTTAATACAACCCTATATTTTGTATGGTTATTTTCAGCTTTTATGTCTACAATCATTTTTTTAGGAACATAAAGTCCAAGGAGAACTTATCTTTACTTCATCGCTTAAATGCCAGCTCTATAGATTACTTATCCTACTTAGCATTCCGGGCGCTGCAGTGACGGTATTTACGCTATGGTATGAGCGTGATGCTGCGATAGAAAAAAGTGAAGAAAGAATAGTAAATATAGCTAAGCAATTGACACAGCAACAAAAAACGATGGTTGATGATGTTAAACGGGTGACTATTTATCTAGCCGATAAAACGGCAAAAAGTAACACGCTCCCTACGACCTGCCCAGGCTACTTTTATGAAATAAAAGCCCTTTATAAAAATATTGCAAATATAGGTATTGTTGATAAAAACGGCGACCTTCAGTGTGTAACAAATGGGCGTAGTAAGAATATTAATATTAGCGATCGTACTTATTTTCAAAATGCTATTAATAATAAAAGCTTTTCGGTGGGGTATTTTCAATACGACCGAAGTATTCAAGCGCAAAGTGTCAATTTTGCCTACCCAATTATTGACTCTAATAACCAACTAAAAGGCACACTAGTTACTGTTATAGCATTGAACTGGTGGAACATAGTACTAAGCGAAGCTAAATTACCTAACAACGCTAAAGCTGTTATTGCCGACTCTAACGGCTTAATACTCGCCAATTACCCTAATCAACCACGTGATTTAGGCCAAAAGATTACCGATGTAGATTTACTTCACGCAAAAAGCTCGTTAACCGTATTTAAAAATGCAAAAGGCGAAAACCAAATTTTTCATCGCTCAGTTATATATGAAGACGGACATGGTAATAATTTAGACATTCATATTGCTGTCTCAGTCGAGGATTTTATTAATAAGGTTAATGAAAGCTTTGCTAAAACTATTTTTGCATTTTTATTGGCTATTGCCTTATTAGTGTTACTCGCTAGGCGTTTAATTAAACAAAGTATATTTAAACCTATCGCTAATTTAACTAAAGCCACTGATGAGCTTGCAGATGGCGCTATGCCCAAACATATTAAAAAGCCCAATAGCCCAGAATTAAAAGCACTTTACGACCGTTTTGCTGTTATGGCGCAGACCCGACTATCTACAGAGGCAAAATTAAAAAACAAGCACAACGAATTAATGAGCTTATTAAATGCTTTACCCGATACCTACATACGTACAAACACCCAAGGTGAAGTACTTTATATTGGCGGGCATATTAGCCCTGTGCTAAGCGTTGACCCTAGCTCCGCGCTTAAATTAGCCGATGTACTGCCTAAGGCCAGTGCCGAGTTATTACTTTCTAATTTAGGGAGTTTGCAGAACTCGCAAACACTTGAGCTTTCATTAAGTAAAAAATCTAAAGAGTACTTTTTCGAAGCAAGAATTAATACCCTTACTAATAATGAATACATTATTGTGCTTAGAGATATTAGCCAAAAAAAGGTCAACGAAAAAGCACTTCATTTAGCGTCGCTTGTATACAGTAATAGCAGTGAAGGGATGATGATTACAGACCCTAATGGCGTTATTTATGATGTAAACCCTGCGTTTTGCGAAACAACTCAATACAGCAAAGAAGAAGCGATTGGTAAAACCAGTCGCATTTTGGCGTCGGGCAAACATTCAAAAGCATTTTATGAAAAAATGTGGGAAGAGCTCAGGGAAACAGGCCGTTGGCAGGGTGAGATAATTAATCGCAAAAAGAATGGCGACACCTATACCGAATTTCTGATCATAGATACCGTTTACGACGATAAAAACATGCCTACTCGCCGGGTCGCTATATTTACCGACCTAACAGAAAAAAAACAAGCCGATGAAACCATATGGCGAAAAACTCACTTTGATCACTTAACCGACCTACCTAATAGGTTAGAGCTTAAAGAGCGTTTAAATAAACGCTTTGAAAATGTAACTGATGAAACGTGCGAACTTGTCGTGATGTTGCTCGATATTGATCACTTTAAAGATATTAACGACACGTTAGGCCATCATTATGGAGATAATCTACTTAAATTAGTTTCTCAGCGAATAATTCAAGCAGCAGTAAACGCTAGCTTTGTTGCGCGTATTGGCGGGGACGAATTTGTAATTGTTTACGATCAAGTTAAAAGCGCTCGCCATATAAACCAAATTGCCAGCAATGTATTGCAAAGCCTTTCATCGAGCATACAGCTTGAAGACGAAGAGCTGTTTATCAGCGCCAGTATGGGTATTGCATGCGCACCTAACGATGGCCAAAGCACAGAGCTGCTATTAAAAGCTGCCGACCAAGCCATGTACAAGGCTAAAAATAACGGCCGTAACGGCTTTGAGTTTTTCTCAAAAGATATGCGTATTCACGCGCAAGCGCGTATGCAGCTTTTAAAAGATTTACGCTCAGCCATAGAGCTTGAACAATTTGAGCTATTTTATCAGCCTATTGTGGCCTTAAATGATTTACTCATTCACAAAGCCGAAGGGCTTATTCGCTGGCACCACCCTAAAAAAGGGTTAGTCTCGCCGGCGACATTTATACCGCTTGCAGAGGAAACTAGGCAAATAAATGCACTGGGTCAATTTGTATTTACACAAGCCATACACACCCTAAAAGAAATAAACACCACCATGGGTGAGCAATTTCAAATTAGTATCAATGTCTCACCTGTGCAGCTATCGACATCCGACAGTGGAATTGAGGATTGGTGCGATATGCTAAAGGCTGCAAAATTGCCCGCTTCTTCCATAGTAGCTGAGATCACAGAAGGCCTTATGGTCAACCCTGAGCCACTCACACAAAGTCGCTTAAAAACATTAGTGCAATCAGGAATGCAACTGGCTCTAGATGACTTTGGTACCGGCTATTCATCACTTGCTTACCTGCAAGAAATGGATACCGATTACCTAAAAATAGATAAGCGCTTTGTTGACAATATAAAAGCAGGAAGCCAAGAGCTTGCTTTATGTGAAGCCATAATTGTAATGGCCCACCAGCTTGGTCTTAAAGTTATTGCCGAAGGAATTGAAACGCAGCAACAAATGCAACTACTGTTAAAAGCAGGATGCGACTACGGACAAGGTTATTTATTCTCAAAGCCAGTGCCTAAAAAAGAGTTTATGTCATTGCTGATCGGCAAAAAAATGGTAATTGCCAATAATAAATAAGCCAATACGCAATAAATAGTGTATCTACACGGTCAGGTTATTTAATTAATAGTAAGTAGTAACAAGGTTTAAAATGGCAAAGGCAACACTCGAGCAATGGAGAATGTTTAAAGCTGTTGTAGAACATGGTGGATTTGCTGGTGCTAGCAACGCAGTATTTAAAAGCCAATCAACCGTGCATCATGCAGTGCAAAAGTTAGAATCTGCATTACAAGTAAAATTGCTTGAAGTAAAAGGCCGCAAAGCGTATTTAACCGATAACGGTAAGCTTATATTACGCCGCGCCGAGTTTTTAATAGACGAAGCCAGTAAAATAGAGTCGGTTGCCGCAACGTTGAGCGAAGGCATTGAAAGCACATTAAAAATAGCGGTAGATGAAGTGTTTCCGCAGCATTTATTGTATCAAGCGCTACGCCATATTAATGAGCAATACCCACTGGTAAAAATAGAATTAATAGAGAGCGTACTTAACGGCGCAAACGAATTACTTACAAATGCAGTGGTCGACCTAGCTATAACCTCTATTGCGCTTTATGGTATTAATTGTCATAGCCTGTGCGATATAGAATTTATTGCTGTTGCGCACCCTGACCACCCCTTACATCAGCGCACTGAGCCTCTAACCTTCAGAGAGCTTAAATTACACAGACAAATAGTTGTTCGCGATTCAGCCACTCTCACCAGCCATGACGATGGCTGGCTTGGCGCTGATATGCGCTGGACAGTAAGCCACTTACGTAACTCTATCGATATGGTTAGCCAAAACTTTGGTTATGCGTGGTTGCCTAGTGCGCAGATTCAACCCTACCTTAAAAACAATACACTTAAGCCCCTTAAATTAGAGCAAGGAACAACCCGCTCCCTAAAGCTTTACTTAATGTGCAACGACAGTGACCGTTTAGGTCCTGTTGGCCAAGCATTTACTCAGCATTTAATAAGCTTGTGTAATAACAAACACAACTAAGAGTTTGTTGGTTCATCTACATCAAGGTGATCAGCTACATAGGCGCCGCGTTTACCGCGCTCTTTAGCGGGGCCTTTGGTACTATCTTTCGCTGTTTGTTGTTCGGTTGCCGCATTGATTACCGCCCCAAGCGTAATAATATAGGCACTTATATAGAGCCACATTAGCATAATCACTACCCCACCTAACGAACCATAGGTTTCGTTGTAGCTTGCAAAGTGAGAGACATAAAACGAAAAACCAATTGAGGCTAAAATCCATAATACAGTTGCAATACAAGAGCCAAGAGTGATCCAGCGCCACTTAGCGGGTTTTCTGTGTGGAGCATAGCGATACAAAAGCACCAATGCAAAGTTAAACATAAAGGCGAGCAATGGCCACGATATTAACTTTATTAGTAAGTCTATACTTTCTTTTAAGCCTACCAAATTAAGTACTATGGGCAAAATACCTATAATTAGCAAAGCAAAAATAGCCACTAAAATAGCCCCTACCGAAAATAAAAAACGCACAACTTGAGCATGAAAAAATGAGCGTTTTTCATATTCATGATAACTAATATTACACGCCGTAATCAGCGCCTGACTGCCTTTGGAGCTACTCCATATAGTTAGAATAAGTGTACCAATTGCACTTAAGCTTAAACTGGCGTTAGAGGTTTGAGCTAAGCTCGAGACCTGCGATAAAATTAAATCGCTGGTGCTTTGTGGTAATAAGGTAACTATTTTACTCAAGTGTTCACTAATATCGGTGGGCGATGAAAAGTACGCATACACAGAAACCATGGCAGCAATAGCAGGAAAAATGGCAAGCAAGGCATAAAATGCAACGCCCGCTGCAACCAACGATAAGTTATCTTGGCTCATTTGCTTAAAAATGCGTTTGGCTATGTCCCACCAACCGACAACTGGAATGTGTACTGGTTGCTCGGCATGTTGTCCTCGTTTTGCTTTGCTCATCATCTACTCCTTTTTAGCCTATTATTGAGCAAAAAGTCTGCCAAGCTGCACGCTTAACATTGGTACTAAAATTGCTGATTGTAAGATTATTACAAATTTTAGGTAAATCCCCATGAACAGCCCTATAACCATGCTAATTGCACTGAACACCACGGCTGTTAATGCCTTAAACACCGAACAAAACGTGCTAAGTTGGCAGTATTTATATAGCCAATGCTTGCAATTACTTCACGCAACAGCGCAAATATTACCCACTCTTTTACTAGGTTTTATTCTTTTAACTCTTAGCTACTTTGTTGCAAGTCCATTGTCTAAGCTATTAGTAAAGCCACTTCATTATATGACCGACAGTAAACTTGTACACCTTGTGGCCAAACGCGGTATTAGTATTTTAATTTTATTACTGGGTGTGTATTTATTTTTACGTTTAGCAGGGCTGACCGAATTTGCTATTGCCATTATGAGCGGTACCGGGTTAATAGGCTTAATATTAGGCTTTGCCTTTAGAGACATAGCAGAGAACTTTATTGCTAGTTTACTATTGAGCGTACAGCGGCCATTTAAAATAGACGATGTAATAGAGGTAGATGGCCGCTTAGGGGTGGTTAAAAAGGTCACAGCCCGTGCAACCACCTTAGTTGATTACGATGGCAACCATATACAAATACCTAATGCCACGGTTTACAAAAATACCATTAAAAACCTAACAGCAAATCCAAAAATGCGTGCAAAGGTGGTGATTGGTATAGGTTACGATAACGATATTCGTTATTGCCAAACACTCGCACTTGAAATCGCTAACAAGCAAACGGGTGTGCTTAGTGAGCCACCAGCCCAAGTACTGATTAACAATTTAGGCAGTTCAACAATTAACTTTAATCTATTTTTTTGGGTTAACAGCGAACAGCATAGCCCTTTAAAAGTGGCCTCGCAGTTAATGCGTGAGCTTGTAACCGAGTTTACTAATCAAAGCATTAGCATGCCTGATGATGCACGTGAGCGTATTTTACTCAGTACACCCGATGAGAGTGATACACAAAAGCCCACCAGCAAAACTGAGCAACCTTCAACTGCTCAGCAAACCACTAAACAGCTGCAACAACAAAATGAAACCCTTGATGATGTAAGTAGCGATACCGACGAAATTCGCGACCAAGCTGAAAAGTCGCGCGATCCTGAACAGGGTAAAAATATTATCTAAGTTCAAGGCACAAGAAAAAATACAGCCATATATAGCCTATTTACAACTTAATATTGTTTTAAACTCTTTCAAACTGAGAAATATGATTAATTAATGCAGGAAGTATAACTTTTGTTATATCAATAATAAAAGTTATAACCTATGCAAGTTGCTGATTT
The DNA here is from genome assembly GCF_005886915.1 of Pseudoalteromonas sp. S3776. NCBI lineage: Bacteria > Pseudomonadati > Pseudomonadota > Gammaproteobacteria > Alteromonadales > Pseudoalteromonadaceae > Pseudoalteromonas > Pseudoalteromonas sp. S3776. The sequence continues at coordinate 62,244 of NZ_PNCU01000019.1, forward strand.
TAAATAAAATAATAAAAAACCATAGATTAAACGCCCTTTAACCTATCACTCATTATAAATAATTATTCAAAAAGTTATATTCACAAACCACCAACCCAAAACAATAAAATCGATAATATTCAATATGTTATTAACAAAATAGCACTTGGCATTATTAATACAATAACAATAATCTAACAACTTTAGAGCTTAATTATGCACGTGTACAAACAACCCCTATCTAAAAAGGCTAACGAGCGCTTACCCATATCATTGCAAGCCCCTTGTATGACCTGTGCACGTGCCTGTGCGGTAAGCGTATACGCGTTGACGTCCTAAGCAAAAGTTAAATAGCTCCCACTAAAATTATAAATAATTGGAATAACATTATGACCAGTACAACAAGTATTAATAACAACGAGCCTAAAAAAATGGCGCTCTGGCTAAAAATACTCATAGGTATGATAGCAGGTATGATTGCTGGCATGCTGCTTGGCAATAATGCTGAATATATAAAACCAATTGGCCAGCTATTTATTAACGCCATAAAAATGTTAATTGTACCGCTTATATTTTGCTCATTAATTGTTGGCGTTACCTCAATGAAAGACACCACCAAAATGGGTCGTATTGGTGTTAAATCAATCGTATTTTATTTAGCCACCACCGCAGTAGCTATTTCGATTGGTTTAGGCCTTGGGCTGTTGTTTGAACCTGGCGCAGGCTTAAATATGGTTGCAACCACAGTGGCTGATGCTAAACCAAGCCCTACCCTAGTAGACACCATTGTAGGTTTAGTACCAAAAAACCCAGTGGGCTCGCTCGCTTCAGGTAATATATTACAAATTATAGTGTTTGCGTTGAGCTTAGGCATTGCTTTAAACCTAATTGGTGAAAAAGGCGAACCCGCTAGCAAAATGTTTGAAAGCCTAGCCGATGCAATGTACAAATTAACTGAGCTTGTAATGAAGCTAGCACCATACGGTGTATTTGCATTAATGGCGTGGGTATCTGGCAAGTACGGACTGGATGTTTTACTGCCACTTATAAAAGTAATTGGCTTAGTGTACCTAGGCTGCATTATTCACGTTTTAGTGTTGGGTGGCGGCTTTGTAGGCCTACTAGGCAAGCTTAATCCACAGCGTTTTTATAAAGGTATTATTGAAGCGCAAATTATTGCTTTTACCACCACAAGTAGCTCAGGTACTTTACCTGCCAGCATTAAATGCGCCACCCAAAACTTAGGGGTATCACGTACTGTATCAAGCTTTGTACTGCCAGTAGGCGCCACTATTAACATGGATGGCACCGCTTTATACCAAGGTGTGCTAGCTCTGTTTATTGCCCAAGCCTTTGGCATTGACCTCACCACAACAGATTACTTAACCATTATAGCTACAGCTACTTTAGCCTCTGTGGGCACCGCTGGTGTACCCGGCGCTGGCCTTATCATGCTCTCGCTAGTACTGACCACCGTTGGCCTACCACTTGAAGGCATTGCAATAGTTGCAGGTATTGACCGAATTTTAGATATGGCACGCACCACCATAAATGTAACGGGCGACTTAATGGTTACTTTATTAATTGGCAAAAGCGAAAACGAGCTTGACGAAACCCTTTACAACCAAAACACCACTGCGGCTCAACCCGCTAAGCAATAACCCTCGTTTTAGTAATTTTATAGAGAACAAACCATGACTAGTAAACTGATATATTTACCCGTTGCACTAGGTGTTATTGCCTTAGCAAAGCCTGCTCATGCAGATATTACAATTGAAGGTTTAAATGGCCTTGAAGCCGTTAAGCTATTTGGCGATATGCGTATGCGTTTTGAGCGCACCGAAGGCGATACAATTGACTCAACAAGCCGCGCTCGTTTGCGTGCCCGTTTTGGCATAAAATACGCGGCGACCGAAAACTGGTCAGCGCAAATGCGCTTTAGAACCACATCAAGCGCACATGACTCTACTCACCAAACCTTTGGAATAACCAACACCAGCGACAACGACGATTTTGGCCTAGACCGCGCCTTTATGAAATACACAGGCCTTAGTAACACCCAAGTATATATTGGTAAAGCGGCCCCCGTTTATATGCACTCATCAGAGCTGCTTTTTCGTGACGATATAGCGCTCGAAGGTGTACAAGCTAATTGGAGTAACAACACCTTTAGCGTTAATGCAGGGCATATTATTCTTGAAGAAAACGTTGATAATGGCGAAGGCAAGCGCGATGCCAGCTGGCAACAGCTGCAAGGTGTATACACTACTGAATTTAATAACGTAAAAGTGAAAGCAGGTATCGGCGGCATTTTTGTAAGTGCCTCCGATACGGCCTACGCCAGTGCTGAATCAGGCCTTGATGATGACCAGGCGGGTAATGTAATGACCTACAACCTTGTTGTACGTTATGGCCCAGTGCGCTTTGCAACTGATTACTACACCAGTGAAGCCGACACTGAAAACACCGCCTATACCGTACACGCACGCTATCAAATAAATAAAGAGTTTGGCCTGCGCTTTTATGTGCTACGTACCGAAGCCTATGCATTACCGATGAACGGCGCGTTTACGCAAACCAATACGCCGGGTTCGTACACCAATATTAAAGGCACACGCGTACAACTAGATTATAAAATTGCAGATAACTTAAATGCCGATTTAAGGTGGTACAGCGTGGATAATATTAATAACGATTTACCTACAAACAACAATGGCCGCGATCGCATTCAAGTAAATCTAAACATGAAGTTTTAAGCGCTCTCTCCCAACCAAATAAAAGCGATTTAATAGCTGTTATTAAATCGCTTTTATTTTTAGCAGTAAAAAGACATAACCTACCTAGTTAGCATCAAAACTCATGGATAACTTATTTTTAGTTACCTTATAATGCAAATAAATAAGACCTAAAATCATGCCAAATTCGTTAGTACCTAATTTATATAAAATTAAAATACAGACTATAGTCCCCTTCCGCCAAATAAAAATAACCATTTTGAAGCTGTAAAAGGAGCATACACACCATTTTTTTGTATTGCTTACACAATTAACTAACGGACCTAACACAACTAAAAATGCAGAGGTTTACACACTTGCTCAACAAACAAAACGCTTGGTTTTATGTACTAAAAATAGCGCTACTAAGCCTGATGGCGATCAATAGCGTAAGCAGTGTAGCGCAGGCTAATTTAACTGAGCCTAAACAAATTATAGTGGGCGGCGATTTTAACTACCCACCCTATGAGTTTATTAACGAAGATGGCGAGCTTACAGGCTATAACGTAGAGCTTAGCCAAGAAATAGCGGCGGTAATGGGGCTTAATATAAAAATAAAGCTGATGCCTTGGGCCGAAATAAGAGCTGAGTTTGACCGCGGAAATGTAGATATTTTGCAAGGCATGGCCGCCACACCCGAGCGCACCGACCTGTATAACTTTAGCCCGCATACCTTTGTGAACCACTCTATTTTTGCGCGTGACAATAGCCCTAAAATTACTAATTACACAGAGCTTGAAGGCTTTCGTGTGATTGTTCAAAATAATGGCTCAGCCTTTGATATGCTAAAAGACTCTGGCCTAAAAATAACACTAATACCCGTTGAAACGCACGCCGATGCTCTGCGCTTGCTTGCCTCTGGGCGCTATGATTTTGCTGTAGTTTCAAACCTACCTGGTTTGTATTTAAGTAAAAAACTAGGGCTATCAAACATTACGGCTATTTCTAGCCTAGAAAGAAACAGGCTTTATGGTTATGCCACTAAAACCGCAGATGAAGCACTGTTATCGCAATTTACTCAAGGTTTAGCTATTTTAAAAAATACCGGTCGCCAGCAAGAAATTTACGACAAATGGTTTGGCCCGTTAAACGTGTCGCCGTGGTCAAAAGCTGGGGTAATCGCAGGTATATGTGTAGTGGTGCTGCTACTCATTAGTATCGTGGTAATAATATGGAACAAAGCACTGCGAAAAAAAGTAGAAAGCCGTACCAAAGCGCTACAAGCGCAGCAGTTACAGCTACTTCATGCAGATAAAATGGCCTCCTTAGGGGTGTTGGTTTCAGGAGTGGCTCACGAAATTAATAACCCTTGTAGCATTTTAACTTTGAATTTTCCGTTTATAAAAGAAGCCTTTGAAGATGCAACAGACATACTCGATGAGCACCAAGCACGCCAAGGCGACTTTCTTATTGCGGGTGTAAGCTACCCACGTTTTAAACAAATGTTGCCAGAAATTTTAGATGATATGCACATCGCCAGTAACAAAGTAAAAGGCATAGTAGAAGATTTAAAAAGCTTTGCGGTAAAAGGTGAAACATCGCACGAAAAAACAGAGCAATTAGATTTAAACTTACTAACAAACCGCTCTATTCGCTTAGTTACAAACCAAATTAAAAACGCTACAAACCACTTAGAGGTTAACTTAGCCAATTCGCTACCTTTGTTTAAAGGCAGCGGCAGCCGCATCGAACAGGTAATCGTTAATTTGATTTTAAATGCTTGCCAAGCGCTTGAAGACAAATCGCAAAAAATCATTATCACCAGCTATTTCCATACTAAACACAATCAAGTTGTGCTGAGCATTGAAGATCATGGTGTAGGTATTGATCAAGAGCACTTAATTAAGCTTACCGATCCGTTTTATACCACCAAACGGCAATCGGGTGGCACCGGTTTAGGGCTTTCTGTATCAGCGGGGATCGTGGCGGATCACCAAGGCCAACTCACCTTCAAATCAACACTTGGTAAAGGCACAAAAGTAAAGCTTTCACTACCCTTATTACAACACGAGAGTGAACTATGAATACTAATTTATACCCTAGTTTTGAGGTCCTTATTTGTGATGACGACAACAGCTTTCTACGAAGCATATCGTTTGCAATAGAGCGCTACTGCGGCATTAACAACATTGTACAATGTAACGATAGCCGTGATGTAATAGCCAAACTAAACCAAGGAAATATTCGTGTTGTATTGCTTGATTTAAACATGCCACATATCAGTGGTGATGAGCTTATAGCGCAAATTACCGAGCTTTTTCCTCACATTTCGGTGGTGATCATCAGCGGCATTAATCAAGTAGAAGCCGCTGTAAAATGTATAAAATTAGGCGCTTATGGTTATCATGTAAAAACAGAAGATCCCGAACGCCTAAGTAATAGCATAATGCAGGTGGTGCGTTTTCAAGAGCTAAACTTAGAAAACCAAGCCATGCGCGGCTACCTACTAGAAAATCAAACAAGCCTGGATCCTGCGTTTTCTAAAATTATTAGTTTGGATCATCAAATGCATTCGGTGTTTAATTACATTCAATCTATATCAAACAGCCAGCAACCTATTTTAATTACCGGTGAAAGTGGCGTAGGCAAAGAGCTCATAGCCAGAGCTATTCACGAAACCAGTGGTTGTAATGGTGAGCTTGTGTGTGTAAACGTAGCCGGCCTTGACGATAACTTATTTTCAGATACCTTATTTGGCCACAAAAAAGGCGCGTTTACAGGCGCAGAGCAAGCCCGTAAAGGTATGATAGAGCGTGCATCAGGTGGGATATTATTTCTTGATGAAATTGGCGATTTAAGCCTCGCCTCACAAGTAAAGTTATTAAGGCTTTTGCAAGAAGGCGAGTATTACCCCGTAGGTAGCGACACCCCAAAACGCATCAATGCGCGCATTATTGCAGCCACGCATCAAAACTTACTCACTAAAAAAGAAAACGGCGAATTTAGAAACGACTTATACTACCGTTTAAAAATTCATCATGTGAATATTCCACCACTTAGAGAGCGCAAACAAGACATCCCTTTACTGCTAGAGCACTTTTTAACGCTTGCCGCGCAAGAATTTAATAAACCGGTGGCAAGTATTCCAAAAGAACTATTAATTTTACTCGAAAACTATACATTCCCTGGCAACATAAGAGAGCTGCGCGCCATGGCCTTTGATGCAATGAGCACCCACCAATCAGGGGATTTATCGATGAAAGCCTTTGAAAGTGTGCGCAGCGCCGTGCCCACAATAGATATGCATGCCCAGCTTTCAAAACCACTGTTTGAGTCGTCATCCACTTTGCCTACCCTAAAACAAGCGGCAGAGTTATTAGTCGCCGAGGCAATGAAGCGCGCCAATTCAAACCAATCATTAGCCGCACAGTTACTTGGTATATCGCAACCAGCATTAAGTAAGCGACTTAAAAAAGGCCAGCCAGAGCCTTAAAAAACAACACAATACTTAACCAAATTTTAGGCACAAAAAAGCCCGCAGCGTTAACTGCGGGCTTTTTGTTGAATGAGTGAGTTAGCCATATAAGTTAACTAAAAAGCTATAATTAACAACTTGTTTCTAAAAGGGCTTTAATGAATTCACGATTTCTTGATTATGATATGGAAATTTTAGAAAACTTGCTCATAACGACAGGGTATAGAAATTAAGACAAAGGCTTTGTCGACCTAAACTCCTCGACCTTTTCAAGTAACTGTTCTAAGTTCGGCTTTAAGCCATCATATGAAGGACCATACGTAAGCGCATCAATGTTATATGCTTTCTTCCAATCTCTGGTTGCAAATTTATTAACCTCACTTTCAAGAAATACAGCATAGTGAGGCAAATCTCCTGAAGACGTAATTTTCACATCTTCTAGCATCAACAACACATCGGGATCATCTAAACCACAACCAATAAATACACAGGTATGAGTCAAAAATATTGCTTTAAGCAATTCATAAAATTGTGGATAATTTTTCTTAGCTTCATGATATTGAGACTTAGTAAAAATCATATTCCCAATATTATTAATTGAGCCATGCGCTTTTACTATTAACCTGTCATCCGAACGGACTAAGTCTCCTAAATCACGATCGTTGTAGCTCACAACTTTATAGCCGTCTGTTGATGTTGACTCACAATAACGTTCGTAAATTTTATCGAAGTTTGTGGTGATAACTATACTTGCATCCAGGGCCAAAATTATCTCATGAATATCGCTAGGTTCAAAATTCGGATTATTAAAATTAGAATTTAATATGTCTCGATAGTCGGCTGTATTCGCTTCTTCCGATATTGCCTGCAAAGCTAAAAGAAATTGGTTGTCTTCAATCAACTTTTTAATAGTTGATTGGTCAGTTGTGTCATGGACTAGGCTACAAACCTCAATTAAAAAGTTTTTCCACGTCTTAGGACGATTTCCAAATGAGTCTGTTGATGTAGCAGAAACTCCCGCGCCTAAGAAAAGTACGACCCGCCTTCTAGCTATTTCTCTTACTAATGATTTTGGCCAATTAATCATCACTACCCTCTAAAGTATCCAAGAGCCTTGTGCATATTTCATCCATAAGTTCAGAGTAAGCGGTTACCTGAGCGTATTGACTTCCTGTCACACCATCACCTCTTTCTAATTTATGAATCGGAGATTTAGAAGATTGAGCCATAGGGATTAGGCTATACAAATAAGGTATGTGCCCTAATTCAGCATTAGCTGGCTTGAAGTTGTTTGGGTAAAGAAACTCCATTGCAGAAGAAACTGTTTCTGGTATTTCTTTCATAATCTTATCATAAGACTTGACAGGTCTTGGGCCCTCTTTAAATTTTCTAGTAACATACTGCTGAACAGAGTAACCAGCAAAACGATACTTTTTAGAGGTGTCATGTATGATCTGATATCTATCAATAACAGTGGGATCTTGGCTGACAGCCTCATTTATTGAACTGTCATATTGGCTTTTCCATGTTGATATCCAACCGGCAATATTTTGAATACCAAGTAAGCTAAAAATATCACAACCAAAGGGCGTTACGACAAAGTCGCAAGCTAATATCACTGAACGATTTAATGCCCCTAACGAAGGACCAACATCAAATACGATATAATCATATTGATCTTCAAATGACTTCATTAATTGGTGACACCAATTAGTCATACGATATCCACGCGTTTGCCTGCCTCTTAATTCGGACCAAGCATCACTCAGATTATCCTCAATAACAGACATTTTGGGATGCCCTGGTATTAGATCAGTTCCAAACCTGTTTTTAGTACCCAACATAGGTGTGATATTGGTTTCTATTGAAGCTTCACCATCTTCAAAGGGTTTTAATGAAGTATATAAAGTATCTACATTAGTAGATTGTTCTAGGTAAATAGACTCACATAAATCATCGCTCAAAATAGCCTGGGTAGCATTACACTGGGGATCTGCATCAATTAGCAATACTCGTTTATTTTTATTTGTATTTAAAAACGAAACTATATTACAAGCTAACGTTGTTTTACCGACCCCTCCCTTGTTGTTAAAAAAAACTATGGATTTCATATTATATTCCTTAGACTAATTCTCTGGTAACAATATTTCGTCATTATTGTCACCAAGATAAACCTTATAATTGATAGATTTATGGACTATTGAGCTGCCTGTTGCTAATGGGAGATATAGGCCGCCTCTTTCGCTTAAATAACCAATATTATTTGAAAACCTATCAGGGCTAAAACCAATCTCAATCAGAGGTAAATGTACATTGTCCCTAAAATTCCTATTTTCAAGCTCTGCAAAACTACCATTTCTGTTACTACTCGGCCAAATTCGAGCAGAGCAATTCTCTTTATCATTTGAAGTAATAAATACACCTACATCAATAAAACCTTTTAAGAATAAATTGTTAAGCTTCATCAAAGCTCTAAACGAACTACCTATATTTCCAGTCTCAAATTCTACACCTATTCGAATACTCTCTGAAGAAGATGAATTAGTAAAATAGCCGTGTAACTCATCTGGAACACCATTGAGGTTAAAAAAGTTACGCTTAACATACATGCCGTAGAAAACCGAAAAATACTTAGAAATGAGATACTCTGGCTGATTAATTGCTAAAAGGTACTTTTTAATAAACTCTACTATTACTTTTTCATCCAAAGTGTAAACAGCACCTTCGGCCTGAACTAATCCAAAACCATCGAAATTCTGCCTGTCCAAACGAGTTTCCCCTTTCCAACCATTATAAGATGCCAAGTTGTATTGAAATTTTTTAGACATATATTGGGCAGAATTTACAACACAAGAGGTTACAGAGCCTTTACGATTTCGAGCGAACCATGTTGTATCATTAACAACAAATTCCTCTCCTGACGTTGTAATGCCTTGCAAAGCTCCTTCAACGGCAGTATAAACTTTATTAACTACCCCGGTATTTAAACTGACAGTATTTCTTCTATTTATTATCATGATATCCCTTCATTGCATTTAGTTTTTACTTCACGGACTATACTCTCGGGCGATATATCCATAGCCTCTGCTATTTGAAATAGAGTATTTAGTGAAGGGGATCTAAGACCCCTTTCCAACAAGGAAATATAAGTTCTATCTAAGTCGCTGCACGACGCGAGCGTGTCCTGAGAAATACTTCTTTCAACTCTTAACTCTTTTAAGGTAGCTCCAAAAGCATCTTCCAATCGCAAACTTCACTCCAACCGCATGATAAGTAATATAAAGCTACCTTTTACTCAGACAATAGTCGACGGACAATAGTCTGCACAAAGGGAATTAATGTGATATGATGAGAAAATATTAATTTGGAGGAATTATGGGTTATTCAAATCAGTTTTTCGAAGCACTAGGTATTGACCCTTTATCGCAAGAAGGTTTGAAAGCATTCGCAAAAAGGTCGGGGATTTCGTTAAAACAATTAAAGTACTACAACACCAACAATATTGTACCTACAGGAAATGACCTTAAAAAACTAAAATTTGCGACCGATCTAACAGAGTTAGCTTTACGTTTAAAAATGGGGCGACTTGATAAGGATATTTTAGAAGCTATTCAGAAATATGCTGATCAGCTAGAGCCCATTTTATCTAACTACGCGCCTAAGCTTGAGTCTCCAATGAATGATTACCATTTAGAGTTCGAAACCAGCTTAGGTAAGCTTTACCGTGGCGACTGTTACAAACTCCTAAAATCAATGGAAAATGATAGTGTGGATCTAGTTTTTGCAGATCCTCCTTTTAATCTCGCCAAAATGTACCCTTCAGAAATGGACGACAACATAAAAACTGAAAAGTACCTGCACTGGTGCCAAGAGTGGATTAATGAATGCGCTCGAATATTAAAACCAGGTGGGTCCATGTTTATTTGGAATCTTCCAAAGTGGAATGCTTCATTGACGACGATACTGAATGGCATACTAACTTTTAGAAACTGGATAGGTGTAGATATTAAGTACTCTATGCCAATTCAAGGTAGATTGTACCCAAGTCACTACTCTTTGCTTTATTATGTAAAGGGCGAAAAGCCTAAAACATTTAAACCTGATAGATTACCAATGCAAACATGCCCCAAGTGCTACAGTGAACTAAAAGACTATGGTGGGTACAAAAACAAAATGAACCCACTTGGAATTAATATCAGCGATATATGGACAGATATACCACCCGTTAGACATGCAAAATACAAGCGAAGAGAAGGCTCTAATGAGCTGTCATTGAAATTGCTTGATAGGATTATTGAAATGTCCTCTAATGAAGGGGATACTGTATTCGACCCATTTGGTGGTTCAGGTACAACATATATGGCCGCTGAATTAAAGAATAGAAAATGGATAGGCTCAGAGTTAGGGCCTATAGATATTATCGAGGATAGATTTTCAATAATTGAATCCGAGCGTGAGATATTAAAAGGATACAGAGAAAAAGTTAATGCACTCTTTCCTGAGAAAATTCGATTAAACCGCGAAAAGATAGGGTTATGGACAGCTGAATCAGTTAGAAAATAACCTTTACTTGCTATTTAATACAATAAAAACCCATCCCAAAACCTGTAGTTTTAAAGTTTGTAGCGGCATAGTTAATTTGGCCATCCATTAAGAGAGAAATGTTATGCTAATTAGCATACAAATTTGGGTGAAAAAAGACGAAATTAAAACGGGCAACGTATTCTGCGGCAATCAAATTAGAAACAGCTCAGCTTATAATCGACCAAGGCTATACACAAGCAGAAGCAGAAGCAGAAGAAGGCAAAGTGATGGGGGGTAACTCAACCGTCAACATGTGGGTTACTCATTAAAGCAAGAACGGAATGACCAAGCACCATCGGCTTCACCAATGAGGTCAAATCTTGCCTTCAAAAACATCATAATTTCTCACAGCCCAGTTACCACTCGTTGTTGAAATTCTAACGAATACTGCAAACAGATAGCCAAAAACTAATGACTTATTTTAATTTTTAGGCACAAAAAAGCCCGCAGCGTTAACTGCGGGCTTTTTTGTTGAATGAGTGAGTTAGCCATGTAAGCCGGGTTCTGTCCTTTCCGAAGAAAGTGATAATCATTCGTCTAGGCCATAAATCGCTCTATGGCTCAAGCAACCTACCCGGTTCTCACGTGGGCCACGCGTTCATTATTTAAAATGATAGAACCCTATTTGGTCTTGCTCCGAGTGGAGTTTACCTTGCAACCGACTATTACTAGCGGCCCGGTGCGCTCTTACCGCACCCTTTCACCCTTACCAACCCGAAGGTTGGCGGTCTCCTCTCTGCTGCACTTGTCGTGGACTCACGCCCCCCAGCCGTTAGCTGGCACTCTGCCCTGTGGAGCCCGGACTTTCCTCCCCCTGATCATTTTCGTCACAGGCAGCGATTATCTTGGCTAACTCGGCGCGCAGTATACATGAGCTGCGCCTTGTACGCAGTAAAGATTTACGCTTTTTCGTCAATAATTGTTTTGTATAGTGCATTTTTTTTCATCCCAAAGAACTCAGCCACTACTCCACAGGCTTTTTTCATTGGCATTTCGCTCTCAAGCAGTGCCAGCATTTTTCGCGCCTCGGGTGGAATATCGTCCACAAGCTTAGGTTTGCCTGGCAACATTAAAACAATTTCGCCACGTTGCTTAGTGGGATCATCAGTTAAAAATTGCTTTAACTCACTCACTGTGCCGTTAAAAAAGGTTTCAAAGGTTTTGGTAAGCTCTTTTGCAAAAACCACTTGTTGCTCATTACCAAGTGCCGCTTCTAAATCATCTAGGCTTGCCATAATACGGTGGGTGCTTTCGTACATTATGCTGGTAATGCCTGAATTAACAGCCTCAATAAAAAAGTCTTGCCTTGCTTTACTTTTAGCCGGTGTAAAGCCAATAAATTGAAAGCGATCTGTAGGTAAACCTGAGCAACATACCGCAGTAATCGCAGCACAGGCACCGGGCACGGGTGTTACATGCGCGCCTTGCTCGCGGCACAGGTTTACAACGGCATAACCTGGGTCGCTTATCAGCGGCGTGCCGGCATCTGATACCAGCGCGATATTTTTGCCTTCGTTTAGCCAATCAATAACCTGCTGCGCTTTTTGTTTTTCGTTATGGTCATGTAATGCAAAGGTTTTAGCCTTTATACCAAAGTGGCTTAGCAGCTTACCGGTGTGGCGCGTGTCTTCAGCAGCGATTAAGTCAACCTGCGATAATGTCGCGATGGCACGCTGGCTTAAGTCGTCATAATTGCCAATTGGGGTGGCTACAATGTAAAGAGTGCCAATTTTCTGTGAATTCTCCTCATTTAACATTGAGGTCTCCTGCGTCTGTCAGTAATATAAGCAAATCGCGTTAACGTATTGGGAAATCATTGTGCGACTTAAACTTGTTAGTCTATTAATTATATTGTCAGGGTTATCGGCCTGTAGCACAACCGAAAAACCAACTAAAAATAGCGATAGTACTAATGCCAGTGCGAATGCGCTGCAAAATCAAGCAACCAGTGCCGATGCTATTTATAAATTAGCCTTAAACCGCACCGGTGCAGACAAAATTCAATTACTTTACAGTGCCCGAGATGCCGCAATTTCGGAGCAAAGCTGGCCGTTACTTGAAAATATTTGTAATGAGCTTGAGCAAACCCCAAGCGTTGATAAAATTCAAAACCGCTTATACATTGCTTATGCGCAAAAGCAGCAAAATAAAAACGATCAAGCACTCGTTATTTTACAATCGCTCGATGGCCAACTTAAACAGCCTGAGCACTTTGCTTGGCATCAATATTTAACTGCTAGCATTTATGCATCACAAAACTTTCCTAAGCGCGCTGCACCTTACTTTTTTAGGGCCTCAGAAACAGCGAATAAAAACAATATTGAAATTCCTTCATTGCAACAAGCGCTTTGGGATAACTTAACTAAGCTGTCTTCTTATGCGCTAGAGCGCTTTAATCGTGGCTCTGTTATTCAACAAGGTTGGACTAATTTAGCTTTGTACCACCAGGTATATGCAAGTAGCGGTGTAGAGCTCGACCAAGCCATTAATAACTGGCGTCGCCGTTACCCAGGGCACCCTGCAGTGGCTATTTTACCAGAGCAAGATGAAGCACTAGCCAACCTAGCTCCAGTTAACATTGAGCGTTTAGCTGTACTTTTACCGCAATCAGGCGCCAATGAGCGTTTAGGTGACGCCCTTAAAGCAGGCATTTTAGCAGGGCTTGATAAGCAAACTATTAACGATACCGTTTTTATTGATGAAAACCTTTCAACTCAAGCGTTAAACGAGCAACTAAGCCAATTTAATCCAGACTTTGTGATTGGGCCATTATTAAAAGCGAATATTGATAAACTTGCGCAAGCTAAAACACTTATCGATACGCCAACATTACACTTAAATACGTTTGATGGCGAACGACTCTCGTTGCAACACTACTTTTTTGCTTTAAATCCTGAACATGAAGTACAGCAAGCGCTGGAGCACTTTTTAGCTAAAGGTTATCAAAAGCCCATGCTATTAGCGCCTAATAATGCTAATGGCCAACGCTTGGTTGATTACTTTAATATTCAGTGGCAACGCTATAGCGAAACCAAACCCCAAATTGGTTTTTACAACGATAACAAAGACATGCCAAACACAATCACCAGTTTATTGGAAGTTGATAAGTCTAAACAGCGTATTAAAACGGTTAAGTCTTTATTTAAACAAGAAGTAGAAAGTGAAACCCGCTCACGTAGCGATATCGATGCTATTTACATTTTAGGTGATGCCATAGAAACACGCCTGATAAAACCTTATTTAGATGTAAATGTCAGTACTTTTGCAGAGCGTATTCCATTGTACGCCAGCTCAAAAAGCCACAGTAAACAAATCGATCGTACCGACAAAGGCGATTTAGAAGGACTTTACTTTACAGAGCTGCCCTGGATGCTTAATTCAACAGTTAAACAGCACAATTTACGCAACCAATACAACACCCTGTGGCCTGAAAATGCCGATATAAGCCAACGCTTATTTGCCATGGCTTACGATGCCGTGTCGGTGCTAAGCGATATTAGGCAGCTGAGCATAATGCCCGGTAATAAGTTTACCGGTTTAAGTGGAAAGCTTTCGGTTAATACCAGTGGGCACATAGAGCGTACGCTTGATTGGGCACAATACACAAATAGACGCATAAAAGCTGTACAGCTAGAAACAAAGCAGCCCGTGCCTTTATTTATGCAATCAGCCAACGAAAGCACTTCGCTTACGTTTGATTAATCTGGAGCGGCTATGTCGTGGTTTAAAGCGCTGTGGCAAAATAGCCGAGAAAAAGGCCAGTACTATGAACGCCAAGCAGAAAAATACTTAATCAGTGAGGGGCTAACGCCTATTGAGCGTAATTATTATTGCCCCTTTGGTGAGCTTGATGTGATTATGAAACACGGCGATACACTGGTATTTGTAGAAGTTAAGTTTCGTAAAAACAATGCCAGAGGCGGCGCAAATTATGCTCTTGGCGCACAAAAACAAGCACGATTAAAACGTACTATTTATCACTACTTGGCAGCAAAAAACTTAACTAATCAGCCTATCAGAGCCGACTATGTAGCCATTACAGGTCAAGGGGCTGGCAATATAAACTGGATTAAAAACGTACTTTAGAATTATCCACAAACAGATTAGTAAAACGTCCAGCAACATACAAAAATGACGAATAAATTATTGGTAGTCTATGCAAGATACAATTAAAGAAATTTTTACAGAGAGCATACAAGTACAAATAGCGGCAGGCGAAGTACTGCCAAGTGCACTAGAGTCTGCTGCATTTACCATTGCACAAAGTTTAATTAATGGGAATAAACTTCTTTGCTGCGGCACAACAAACTGCCATATGTTAGCGCAGCACATGGCCGGCGTATTAGTTAATCATTACGAAACAGAGCGCCCCTGTTTGCCTGCTATTGCACTATCTCAAGAAAACATTAATTTAGGACAAAATAGCCAGGTGGATGAGCATGATACCTTTGCTCGCCAAGTACGCGCCTTTGCACAACAAGGCGACCTACTTCTTGCGCTTGCCATTAATGGTAACGAAAAACATATTATTTCTGCTGTAGAGGCTGCACTTACCAAAGATATGAAGGTCATAGTGATGGTAGGTGATGACGGTGGAGAACTTGTTGGCTTATTAGGCCCTAATGATGTAGAAATTCGTACGCCTTCTAAGCGACCTAGCCGCATTATTGAATCTCACTTAGTTAACTTACATTGTTTAAGTGAACTGGTTGATTTAACTCTTTTCCCGCAGGATGAAAATTATGTTTAAACGCTCTCTTATTGTTTTAGGTACTGTTGTTTTACTGCAAGGCTGTGCAGCCGCGGTGGTTGCAGGAACAGCTGGTGCAGTAACTGCAGCAAATGATCGCCGTACAATTGGCTCTCAAATAGATGATAATAATATAGAAATTAAAGCCAGTATTGCGCTGAGTGAAGTTGAACGATTAGAAAAGTTTGCCAATGTAGACGCTATAAGCGTAAATGGCATTGTTTTATTAGTTGGGCAAGTTGCCAATCAAGAAATGAAAAACCAAGCTCAACAAAGCATTGAGGGGCTTTCAGGTATACGTAAAATACACAATCAAATTAGGATTGGCTCTAATATTGGTATTACCACACAAACACACGACTCATGGCTAACTTCTAAAGTAAAAGCGCAGCTGCTAACAGCGAAAGATATTCCAAGTAATAATATTAAAGTGGTAACAGAAAACGCTGAAGTATTTTTAATGGGCTTAGTATCTGAATCTGAGTCTAACCAAGCGGTTAATATTGCACGCAATGTATCGGGTGTAGAGCGCGTTATTAAAGTGTTTGAATATTTATAAAAGCACATAAAAAAACCGCTAAATTAGCGGTTTTTTTTGTATTTAAACGTTACTTAATAACGCGTAAATGCGAACCTTTTTTCTTTTCTGGCTTTTCTGGCGGCGGAGTCTCATCAATAAGTTCATCTGATGTCTCTACACTTTCAAGCTCAGGTGCAAAATCGTCTTCGTCCTCTAAAAACTCTTCTGCGGTAAAGACTGTTCCTTCGCCATTTTCACGCGCATAAATAGCAAGTACTGCACCTAAAGGCACATATACCTGCATTGGCTGCCCACCAAAGCGCGCATTAAAGCTTAGCTGCTCCATATCTAACGAAAACCCAGTTACGGCTGAAGGGCTAATATTAAGCACTATTTGGCCATCTTGTACAAACTGCGTAGGCACTTGCACTGCTGGGTAATCTGCGTCCACCACTAAATGCGGTGTGCACTCGTTATCTACGATCCAATCAAAAAAAGCACGTAATAAATAAGGACGATTAGGCGTCATTATAAACGGATCTCACGCTCTGCTTCAGTTAAAGAAGCTTGGAATGACTCACGCTCAAATAAGCGGATCATGTACTCTTTTAGCTCTTTAGCGCCAGAGCCATTAAGCTCAATACCAAGCTCTGGTAAACGCCATAATAGCGGTGCTAAGTAACAATCTACTAAGCTAAACTCTTCACTCATAAAGTAAGGTGCTTCGTTAAAGATTGGTGCAATTGCAAGTAGTGCTTCTGTTAGCTCTTTACGAGCTTGTTCAGCATCTGCAGTATTGTTATTGATTTTTTCAGCTAAGCTGTACCAATCAGTATCAATACGGTGCATCATTAAACGGCTACGACCACGCATTACCGGATAAACAGGCATTAGTGGAGGATGAGGGAAACGTTCATCAAGGTATTCCATGATGATGTTTGCCTGATATAAGCCAAGCTCACGGTCAATCAGTGTCGGTACTGTACCATAAGGGTTAATTTCGTGAAGTGCCTCTGGCAAGTTATCCTTTTCAGCCAAATGAATATCTACACTTACACCTTTTTCTGCAAGTACAATACGTACTTGGTGGCTATACATACAGTTAGCACCAGAAAAAAGGGTCATTACAGGGCGCTTATTGGCAGCTACGGCCATGCCTATACCTCCATTAAATAACTAAAACAGCAATAGGGGCTTAAGCCCCTATTGCAAAATTACCTTGTAAAATGCTCAAATTAATGAACATCTCTCCAGTATTCTTTCTTAAGCATAAATGCCAAGATAAACAGGATAACTAAAAATCCGATTACCTTAATACCTAACGCTTCTGACTCAAGGCGTGTAGGCTCACCTACATACTCTAAGAAATTCGTTAAATCACGAACAGCTTGATCGTATTCATCAACGCTTAGCTCGCCCTTACCATCTGTTTCAGTACCAACAACCTTGATGACTGTTTCACCGTGTTGTTCTACTTCTTCAGTAATAGGTGTAGGTAAACCTTGTAGCTCTTGAAGAACATGCGGCATACCTACTGATGGAAATAACGTATTATTAACACCAAACGGACGTGATTCGTCTTTGTAAAACGATTTTAAGTAAGTGTAAATCCAATCACTACCGCGCACACGCGCCACATTTGTTAGATCCGGCGGAGCCGCTCCAAACCATTTTGCAGCGTCGTCTTTTGCGATAGCGTTAAGAATATGACCACCTACTTTTGAACCGTCAAAAATTAGTTGCTCTTTACCAAGCTCTGTCGGAATACCAATATCGCGAAAAGTACGTTCATAACGTTGATACTGCATTTGGTGACAACCAAGACAGTAGTTCATGAACAACTTTGCGCCGCGCTGTAAAGAAGGCTGATCAGATATATCGTTACCCGCTTCCATAAGAGGAACCGAAGGACCCGCAGCCATAACCATATTAGGCAGCAAGTTTACTGATAAAGCAAATACACCAATAAGTAGCTTTTTCATCATTTCGTTAACCTCTCAGGCAATGGCTTAGTTTTTTCATTCTTACTGTATATAAACAACAGTACGAAGAACATAAAGTAAGTCACAGTACAGATTTGAGAAATTATCGTTTTCATATCAGTTTGTGGAGTTGCACCCACCCAACCTAAAAGAACGAAAGTTACAACGAAACCTGCAATGTTCCATTTGTGGAAACCACAACGGTAACGAACCGATTTAACACGACCACGGTCAATCCACGGTAACAATGCGAGTACCACAATTGACGCACCCATTGCCGCAACACCGATAAGCTTATCAGGGATTGCACGTAAGATTGCATAGAATGGCGTAAAGTACCAAACTGGGAAAATGTGTTCTGGCGTTTTAAGTGGGTTTGCTGCTTCAAAGTTTGGCGCTTCTAGGAAGAAACCATTCATCGCAGGCATAAAGAATACAACCCAACAGAACAAGATTAAGAAACCAACCACACCCACAATATCTTTTACTGTGTAGTACGGGTGGAACGGTATCGCATCAACAATGTCTTTTTTGTTGGTGTAATACTCATGGAATTTAAATTTAGGCTTATCTTCTTCAGCCACAGTGCCTTTTTTGCGTTTTATTTCAACACCGTCAGGGTTGTTAGAGCCCACTTCGTGTAGCGCAACAATGTGTAAGAACACTAAAATTACAATAACCAATGGTAGTGCAATAACGTGTAATGCAAAGAAGCGGTTAAGCGTTGCACCCGATATTACGTAGTCACCACGGATCCAAAGTGTTAAGTCATCACCAATTACCGGAATAGCCCCGAATAACGAAATGATTACCTGCGCACCCCAGAACGACATTTGACCCCATGGTAGTAAGTAACCCATGAAGGCTTCAGCCATTAATGCTAAGAAAATAAACATACCGAACAACCACAGTAATTCACGTGGTTTTTGGTAAGAACCGTAGATCATGCCACGGAACATATGCATATAAACAACGATGAAGAACGCAGATGCACCCGTTGAGTGTAAATAACGCAATAACCAACCGTATTCAACATCACGCATGATGTACTCTACTGATGCAAAAGCGCCTTCAGAAGAGGGAACAAAGTTCATCGTTAACCAAATACCAGTAAGTATTTGGTTTACTAGTACTAACATGGCTAGCGAGCCAAAAAAGTACCAGAAGTTAAAGTTTTTAGGTGCTGGATACTGTGCAATGTGCATGTTCCAAACACGTGTCATTGGGATACGGTCGTCAATCCAACTAACAATTTTACCAAACATTAGGCTACCCCTTTTTCTTCGCCCACTAAAATAGTGGTTTCATCAAGAAAAGTATAAGGTGGTACTTCTAAGTTCAATGGTGCAGGAACTGATTGAAATACTCGCCCAGCCATATCAAATTTAGAACCGTGACATGGACAGTAAAAACCATCATCTGTCCCTTCAACTTTTTCACTAAAGTTACCTTGGAAAAAGCCTGGAGAACACCCTAAATGCGTACAAATACCCACAGCGACAAAAATCTCTGGGCGTAATGAACGGTAATCATTTGTTGATGATTCTAGTTGTTGTGGCTCTTGCGATTGCGGATCACGAAGTTGACCTTCATGTTCTTTCATCTGCTCAAGCATTTTAGGGGTACGTGATACAACCCATACAGGTTTACCACGCCACTCGACACGTATTAATTGCCCTGGCTCAAGTTTGCTGATATCTACTTCTACAGGCGCACCCGCAGATTTAGCTCGCTCACTTGGATTCCAAGACGCAATAAAAGGAACAGCAGCCCCAGCCGCACCAACACCACCTACAACAGAGGTAGCTATGGTTAAAAAGCGACGTCGGCCATTGTCTACAGGCGCATTGCTCATCCACTTATCTCCACTATGATTCTCAACACTTGCTATATTGAGAACATCAGTTACAGCAGGTTAATTTTTCGAAATTTTTAAAATAGAAGCGATCATAATTAAAACCCTTGATTAAAACAAGGTTATTCACAGCCTCACGCTCGAATAACCCGACTTGATCAACAGGTTGATAAAGTAAGCTCGAGAATAAAGCCGAATGACTATAATAGCGCTTCTGTAAAAACAATATACTGACCAAGATCAACCCCACTAAGAGGAAACAGATAAACTGTACATGGTGATGTTGAACTTGCTCATACTACTTGCCAGCCAATTGTAGCAAAAAATTCCACCAATTAACTGATGGATTTACACTAATTACGATAATTATTTAACTTTTTTGCAGTGAAATGGGTATTTTTTAACTTTCGTACATTAAATACGCGGTAATTACAAAATATGATCAGCGCCTGGCCTTAAAAAAGGCGGCTGGAGGTAGGTAAGTACTTAAATTTAAATGCCAAAAACAAAAAACCCAGCATAAGCTGGGTTTTTGAATTCTTGATAACGTAAAAATTAACGTTTTGAGAACTGTGGACGCTTACGCGCTTTCTTAAGACCCACTTTCTTACGTTCAACTTTACGTGCATCACGTGTAACAAAACCTGCTTTACGAAGTTGTGGA
Organism: Pseudoalteromonas sp. S3776; assembly: GCF_005886915.1. NCBI lineage: Bacteria > Pseudomonadati > Pseudomonadota > Gammaproteobacteria > Alteromonadales > Pseudoalteromonadaceae > Pseudoalteromonas > Pseudoalteromonas sp. S3776. The sequence goes on from NZ_PNCU01000019.1 coordinate 82,767, forward strand.
CGTAATGACTCGTCAAACTCCATAAGTGCACGAGTGATACCGTGACGGATAGCACCAGCTTGACCAGTTGTACCACCACCGGCAACGGTGATGTGAAGGTCAAATTTTTCAGTCATGTCAACAAGCTCAAGAGCTTGACGAACAACCATGCGTGCTGTTTCGCGACCAAAGTACTCTTCTAAAGAGCGCTTGTTGATTACGATGTTACCAGTGCCTGGGCGTAAGAATACGCGAGCACTTGAACTTTTACGACGACCTGTACCGTAGTATTGATTTGCCATGATAGTGCTCCTTAAATGTCTAGAACCTGAGGCTGTTGTGCAGCATGGTTGTGCTCAGTACCTGCGTAAACTTTAAGTTTACGGTACATTGCGCGGCCTAAAGGACCACGTGGCAACATGCCTTTAACAGCTTTTTCGATGATCATTTCAGGCTTTGCAGCTTGAAGTTTATCAAAAGTAGTAGACTTAAGACCACCTGGGAAACCAGTATGAGCGTAGTACACTTTATCTTTGAATTTGTTACCAGTTACAGTAACTTTCTCAGCGTTGATAACGATGATGTAATCACCAGTATCTACGTGTGGAGTGTATTCAGCTTTATGCTTACCGCGTAGGCGATGAGCGATTTCAGTAGCGATGCGACCTAAAGTTTTACCTTCAGCGTCAACTACGTACCAGTCACGTTTTACTGTTTCTGGTTTAGCAACAAACGTTTTCATTTATAAAAATCCAATGTTTTTCAATTAAAACCACAGGCAGTTATTATTAACTACCGCTCTAAGTATGCTATAACCCCTTCGAGTTTTAGACTTTAGCGCCGCTCACAAGTGGCTAAACTATATGAGGACATAGAACGCAACGTGGCAGACGCGGGAGTATACCAGCACTTAAAACACATTGCTACCGAGCGGTTGTTTTTTCCACAAGAAAATTACAAAAAATTATGTATTGATATAAAAACATAATAAGGCCGGTAAAAAGAGTTATTACGCGCTTATTAACTGGCGCTACGATAAATGCTCTTTTGCTAAATACTCTAATGACTGCATTTCTTGAAGGCGACTAATACAACGTTTAAATTCAAAGTTAAGGTTGCCCTGCGTATATAGCTCAGTAATCGGCTTTTCAGCCGAAATAATTAAGGTGACATGGCGCTCGTAAAATTCATCCACTAAGGCTATAAAGCGTCTAGCTGCATCGTCATTATTTTGCCCAAGCTGCTTTACATTAGAAAGTATAACGGTGTTATATAAACGGCTAATTTCCATGTAATCGACTTGGCTACGTGCGGTTTCGCACAGTTCGCTAAATTCAAACATCACTACGCACTTAGCTACTTTACGCGTATTGATTAAGCGCCCTTCTATTTCTATGGGTTGATCAAGCTCCCCCGCCTCTGGCGAGAGCTTATCAAAATATTCAAATAAGTTTTTATCGGCTTGCTCATCTAATGGGCTGTGAAATATTTCGGCTTGCTCAAGGGTACGCAAGCGATAATCAATGCCAGAGTCTACATTTACTATTTCTGTGTTCGCTTTTACCAGTTCAATGGCCGGAATAAAACGCGCACGCTGTAAGCCGTTTTTATATAAATCATCAGGTACTATATTAGAGGTGGCGACTAATACGATATTGCGTGCAAATAATGCCTGCATTAAGCCGCCGAGTAACATGGCATCGGTAATATCTTGCACAAAAAATTCATCAAAACAGATAATGTCGGTTTCGGCTTTAAATATGTCGGCAACAATTTCTAGCGGGTTACTTTTATTATTAAGTTTTTTTAGTTCATCGTGAACTCGGTGCATAAAGCGATGAAAATGCACGCGCATTTTACGCTCACCTGGCAGTGCCTCATAAAAGGTATCGACTAGGTAGGTTTTACCACGCCCTACACCGCCCCAAAAATAAAGCCCTTTTATTGGCTCAGGTTTGTTTTTATTAAACAACTTTGCAAAAAAACCTTGCTGCTGCGGTTTTTTATTTGTCAGGTCATCGTATAAACGTTGTAAATGGCGCACTGCATTTTCTTGTGCTTGGTCATGTACAAAGTCATCGCGCTTAAGATCTTGCTGGTAAGTTTGCCAAGGAGTCATATCTAATTACATTTTAAACACAGTTTAATTTGCTCAGCATATTAACACGCATCTTAACTCGGGGTATATTACCCACAGGATGATTTATATTTGAATCAGGCATTATTAGATATTTTTTCCCAAAGGGGTAAAGTTATGGGCACAGTTACGTGGGTAGGTTTAATTATTATTACTGCTGTAGTGGCATTTTTTGTTGGTGCGTTCGTTACTAAAAAACAATTTAAACAAGATGAATTAAAAGAACAAGCAGAGCAAGCACAAAACGCGCTTGAGCAGTATCGCCAAGATGTGGCTGATCATTTAGCAAGCACCGGTAAGCTTGTGAATAAAATGAAAGAAAATTACGACCAACTACTCAGCCATGTTGAAGAAACTAATCAACTACTACTTGATGATAAAAACAAAGTCCCTAGTGAGCCGTTTTTCTCTAAAGAAACAACCGAGCAATTACAAGCGTCTTTAAAAGAACGCGAAGTTGACCGTTCATCTGCACAGGCACAACCTGCCGATTACGTATCGGGCGAGTCTGGTTTGTTTGCAGGGCAAGATAGCGATTCAAAAACAGTAAAAGCCTCTTAATATACGATGCACGCTAAAATGTTAGTGCTATCTTGAGGAACTTTTTTTTGACCCCATAGTCTTTAAATGTAACAGCTTTATATTTAAATTCGAAGAGGCTGCTTATGCAGCCTTTTTGCTTTTCCTGTGATGTGGAGTACACCCTGACTATGAAAATGAAATTATCACTTATTAGTGCTGCAATCTTATCTACAAGCTTATTATTAAGCCCTATGGCCTCTTATGCAAAACTACCTATTGCTGTTAACGGCCAACAATTACCTACACTTGCGCCTATGCTTGAGCAAATTACTCCTGGCGTTGTGAGCATTCAGGTTTCTGGGTCAAAAGAAGTACGTCGTCGTGCAGACCCCCTTGAATACTTTTTTGGCAACCCTCAACCACGTAGCCAAAAACGTCAATTTAGCGGGTTGGGTTCAGGGGTTATTATTGATGCCGATGAAGGTTATGTCGTAACAAATAATCACGTAATTCAAGATGCCGAAAAAATGGTGGTGACGCTAGAAGATGGCCGTGAATTTGAAGCGACTAAAATAGGTACAGATAAAGAGTCAGATATTGCATTATTACAAATAGATGCAGATGACTTAACCGCGGTTAAATTAGCCAATTCAGATAAATTGCGTGTCGGCGACTTTGCAGTGGCCATCGGTAATCCATTTGGTTTAAGCCATACCGTAACCTCAGGTATTGTAAGTGCATTAGGGCGTAGTGGTTTAAATATTGAAGGCTACGAAGACTTTATTCAAACCGATGCGGCTATTAACCAAGGTAACTCAGGAGGCGCCTTAGTAAACCTAAATGGTGAACTCATTGGTATTAATACTGCTATTTTAGGTGCCTCGGGTGGAAATGTAGGTATTGGCTTTGCTATTCCATCAAATATGATGAAAAACCTAGTTGACCAAATTATTGAACATGGCGAAGTTCGCCGTGGCTCACTGGGTATTTCTGGCCGCCCACTTGATGCAGGCCTTGCAAAAGCACAACAACTTGACGTTAAACAAGGGGCTTACGTTATGCAAGTAATGGATGATACCGCAGCAAGTAAAGCAGGTATTAAAGCTGGCGATGTTATTATTAGTATTAATGGTAGCGATATTAGTGGCTTCCACGAGCTGCGTAGCAAAATAGCGACTTTAGGTGAAGGCCGTGAAGTTAAATTAGGTATTTACCGCGATGGCAAAGTAAAAACTATTAAGGTGACCCTTGATGGCGCATCAGGTGTAACAGCTGCAGGCGATGAACTGCATCCTGCATTCCAAGGTGCAACGCTTGAAAACGTGCAAAAAAATGGCACTAAAGGTATTGAAGTCGCCACAGTAGATCCGCGCTCTCCTTCGGCACGCGTAGGTCTTGAAGAAGGTGATATTATTGTACAAGTTAACCGCCAACGTGTAGAAAACATTCGTCAAATGAACAAAATTATCGAAGATACCCAAGGTAATATTGTACTTGGCGTTAAACGTGGTAGAGAGTCTATCTTTGTACTTATTCAATAAGTAACACACTATAAATAAGCAATAAAAATAACAGCAGCACTTGCCGCTGTTATTTTTTTTGTGCCATCATAAAGAATTGCTCACTAACAATAAGAATCTCGTGCTGAAATTACTAAAATTTGTACTTCCCCCCTTGTTTGTCGGTTTAGGTATCGCTTTTTTAGTGGTTTTTTTCAGCCCTAATATGCGCGCCTCTTTACTCCCTAATGTTCCCTTGCCCAGTGCTATGAGCTCAAATCATCTTAGTTTTGCTGACGCGGTTAAACGTGCTGCACCGTCGGTAGTGACTATTTTTTCAGAAAGCATTTCTAAAGAGCCTAGGTATAAGCAACAAAACACCGTTCAAGAGCTGGGCTCTGGGGTTATTATGACCCAAGATGGTTACATTTTAACTAACTACCACGTCATAAATAATGCAGATCAAATTTTGGTTATATTAACCGATGGCCGACGCTTTTTTGATGTGCAGTTAATTGGCTTTGACACTATTACCGACTTAGCCTTATTAAAAATTAACGCCGATCACCTGCCCGTTATTCCGGTAAACGACAATTACACCACAAGTGTAGGCGATGTAGTACTAGCCATAGGTAACCCACTCAATTTAGGGCAAACCATCACCCAAGGTATAATCAGCGCCACCGGTAAACAAAAAATTACCGATAGCCCTTACAACAACCTATTACAAATGGATGCCGCTATAAATGTAGGTAACTCTGGTGGCGCCTTAGTTAATTCTAATGGTGATTTAGTGGGAATTACGTCTGCGCAGTTTAAAACCCGTGAAAACCTAAATATCCAAGGAATATTTTTTGCTGTTCCCTATTCGCTGGCTAAAGAAGTAATGGCAAAGCTGATACGCCATGGCCGTGTAGTACGTGGTTATTTAGGGTTTGAAGGCACGGCCGTTGATAGCACAGGCAAAGAAGTAAACGACAGTCTAACGCCGGTTGCAGGCATGCGAATCACCAATTTAGACCCACTAGGCCCTGCATGGCAAGCTGGCATTGAAGAGCAAGATATTGTTATTAAAATTGCAGGATTAAGCGTTGCCAACCCGCAAAAAGTACTCGAAAAAATAGGCAATACACAGCCCGGTAAAGAAATAGAATTTGAGCTGTATCGAAACGGTAAAATAAAAAAAATAATGGTTAGAGTTGCAGAACTCGAGACTAAACTCTAACCAAAGTGACAATAAAAAGGTCGGATAGCAATACGCATATCCGACCTTTTTTATGTCTAAAGTAAACTGTCTTTAACCCAGTGTACTTAATTTAGCGAGCAAGTTTGCCCTCACCTCAAAGCAAATAAATATTATTGCGAATGGGTATTAGCTACTTCTGCGCTTAATATTAGCGCCTAAGCCACTGAGTTTATCTTCAATGCGTTGATAGCCTCGGTCTACGTGGTAAATACGATCGACTACCGTTTCACCTTGCGCCACAATACCGGTTAAAATTAAGCTTGCAGAGGCACGTAAATCAGTTGCCATTACCTGAGCACCACTTAAACTTTGCGTTTCACCACAAATAGCCGTGTGCCCTTCTAAACGAATATTAGCGCCCATGCGTTGTAACTCAGGTACATGCATAAAACGGTTTTCAAAAATGGTTTCGGTAATTGTTGCACTGCCATTAGCCACTACATTTAACGCGGTAAACTGCGCTTGCATATCGGTTGGAAAACCAGGGTGAGGCATGGTTTTAATATTAACGGCTTTAAGCTCACGATTACGCATATCTAAATAAATGCTGTCATCGTTTACTTCAACTAATGCATTCGCGGCACGTAATTTTTCAATAACAGGCTCAAGTGAATGATAATCTGTTTTTTTACACAGTACTTCGCCTGCAGCCATTGCTGCTGCAACTAAAAAAGTGCCCGTTTCAATGCGGTCAGGTAAAATACTGTGCTCACAGCCGTCTAAACGCTCTACGCCATCAATTTCTATACGGCTTGTACCTGCACCAGTAATTTTTGCACCCATTGCTATTAGGCAATTGGCAAGGTCAATAATTTCGGGCTCGCGTGCTGCGTTTTCAAGTACCGTTTTACCATCGGCAAGTGCTGCGGCCATTAGTAAGTTTTCGGTTGCGCCAACACTCACCATTTCCATAAAAATTTCAGCGCCTTTAAGACGACCTTCTACTTTTGCATTGATATAACCGTTTTCAACGTTTATTTGCGCGCCCATGCGCTCTAAACCTTGAATATGTATATCAACTGGGCGAGCGCCTATTGCACACCCACCAGGTAGCGATACCTGCGCCTCACCAAAACGTGCCACTAAAGGCCCTAGGGCTAAAACAGAAGCGCGCATCTGCTTAACTAAATCGTAAGGAGCAAGTGTTTTATTAACGGTTGCACCGTCAATGTAGAGTGTATCGCCTTGCCAATTTACGGTCGCGCCTAAGGTGCTTAAAAGCGCTTCGGTGGTTACAATATCGCGAAGGCGAGGTACATTCGTAAATGTACTCTTACCGTCGCCAAGCAATGCAGCGAACAAAATTGGTAATGCGGCATTTTTAGCGCCAGAAATAGTTACTTCACCAGCAAGTGAAGTGCCACCTTGAATTACAAACTGATCCATTAAGAGGCCTTAACTATTGAGGTAAAATAAATTTTTGTTCACGCTTCCACTCAGTTGGCGTAAATGCACGAATTGATACAGCGTGAATTGTACCGTCTGAAATAGTATTCATTAATGGGCCATAAACTAGCTGTTGCTTTTTAACGCGGCTTAAACCGTCAAAGCACTCACCTACCGCAATTACTTCATAATGGCTACCATTGGCTTTTACTTTTACTTCAGATAATTGAAGTTCATCGCGTAATAACGTTTCGACTTGGCTAGTTTCCATAACTCTCACTCAAATAAAGTTGTTACCTGACCCAATTGCATTAAATTTTGCAATTGCTCAGGTGGGTTTTGCAATTCAAGGCGTGTGCCCTGTTGCTTAAATTCAGCAAAAGAGTGAATTAACCAAGCTAAGCCCGCTGTGTCAACCCTCATTACCTCACAAAGGTCAAAATAGATGGTTTTATGCTTACTTAATGACTGGACGTTCAGAAGCTGTTCATTGCCAATTGAGCTGCGGGTAAGTTCACCACTTACCCTATAATGCTGCTCATCAACTTGGCTAATTGCCAATTTAGTCATTGCTGTTGTTGCCTCTAAATTGCACAGGTAGCTGACTCTTTTGCTCCAGTAATTTGCTTACATGCGCAATACCCTGCTGGCGCAAAATACCTTGTAGCTCACTTTGTTTTGCATCAAGTAAGCTAATTCCTTCTGCAATCATATCGTATGCACGCCACTCGCCACTGCGATCTTCACGCACTTTAAAATCAATTTTTATGTCAGGTTTACCATCTTCAATGATTTTAGTTTTTACTACAACCACATCTTTTCCTTTAAATGGTTGTGCTGCACCAAATTCAACATGTTGGTCTGTATATTGAGTAAATACCCCAGCGTAAGTTGCGACTAAATAGCTTCTAAACGCGCCAATAAATTCTTGGATGTCTTTTATCGCTTTGGCCTTTTGCGCTTCATCTTTAATCGCACGTACTTTAGACACTTCACTACCTAATACGCGTAATGCTGCATATTTGTAGTCTATGTAAGGCATAAGCTCTTCTTCAACAATAACACGAAGGTGTTCTTTATCTTTAACGATAAGCGGTTGATCTTTTTTAATGCGCTCAAAAGTATGCTCTGATACTTGGCGTACCATTTTATTAGGATCTGTCAATTTTACTTCGGCTGCGCTAACACTTTGCACTGCAAGGGTTGCACCAAGTGCAATAACGGCTAAAAACTGTTTCAACATAATAATTACTCACTACCTTGATTGAATAAAAACTGCCCAATTAACTCTTCTAAAACAAGTGCAGACTTCGTATCTGTGATTGAATCACCATCACCTAGCGCTTTGCTTTCTACGCCAAATAACTCATCGATTGCTTGATCTTGCGCGTTTTCGGTCACTGTTTCACCTAAACAGCGTTGTTCTGCTGCATTAGGAGAAATAACAGGGTGAATACCTAAGTACTGCTCCCCTAAAATTCCCGATGTTAAAATTGAGATTGAGCTCGTGTCTGAAAAACGACATAAATACTGTGCATCAATAGTCATATTGACCACAGGCAAAAACTCCTGCGGATGGACATAAATAGATTCAACACGCCCAATTACTACGCCCCCTACTTTTACCGGTGCGCGCGCTTTAAGTGAGCCAATATTTTCAAACTTTGCATTTAGCGTGTAGGTTTCGCCCGACCCGCTAATACCCGAATTAGCCACTTTAAGTGCTAACATTGCAAACGCTAAAATGCCTAATGCGACAAAAAAGCCAACTAAAATCTCTAATTTCCGTGAATTCATTATCTATACCCTATTAGCTGGTAAACATTACCGCTGTCAAAATAAAGTCAAACCCTAATACTGCCAGTGATGAGTGAACAACTGTTTCTGTTGTTGCTTTACTGATCCCTTCTGAGGTTGGAATACAATCGTAGCCCTTATAAAGCGCAATCCAGGTCACTACCATGGCAAATACAAAACTTTTGATCATGCCGTTTAATACATCTTCTTGAAACGATACTTGCGATTGCATTATCGACCAAAAGCTGCCGGTATCTACGCCTAACCAATCAACCCCAACTAAATGAGCACCGATAATGGCAACCGCAGAAAAAATAAGTGCAAGCAATGGCATACTAATAAAACCAGCCCAAAAACGCGGAGCAATAATGCGCTTAAGAGGGTCAATGGCCATCATTTCTAGTGAAGAGAGTTGTTCGGTGGCTTTCATTAAACCAATTTCTGCGGTTAGTGCACTGCCGGCACGCCCCGCAAATAATAGCGCGGTTACCACAGGACCTAGTTCACGTAACAAACTAAGCGCAACTAATGGGCCGAGGCTGTCTTCGGCACCATAGCCTACTAATACGGTATACCCTTGCAGCGCAAGCACCATACCAATAAACAAACCTGACACCATAATAATTAATAATGATTGCGAACCAACCATATAAAGTTGGCGCACTAACAACGGTGTGCCTTTTTTAAAGTTAGGTATATTCCACAGTGCATTAAAAAGCATGGTGGCAGAGCGCCCTAATGCTGCAAAACGCCCTAGCGTTTTATGACCTAACTTTTGAAATAAATCCAACATTAAGTGTTTTCTCCTAACAGCTCATCAGCATACGTTTGTGCTGGGTAATGAAATGGCACAGGCCCATCCGATAACCCTTTTAAAAACTGCTGTACTAATGGAGATTCATGATTTCGCATTTCATCCGGTGTCCCTGCCCCTATTACGCCTTGCTCGGCAATAATAATAACGTGATCGGCAATACTCATTACCTCCGTCACATCGTGGGTTACAATAAGGGATGATAAACCTAGCACTTCATTTAACGACTTAATAAGCTTTACCAATACGCCCATAGATATTGGGTCTTGGCCGGCAAATGGCTCATCATACATAATGAGCTCTGGGTCCAGCGCAATAGCACGTGCAAGTGCTGCTCGTCTGGCCATACCACCAGAAAGCTCAGAAGGCATTAAATCTTTAGCGCCGCGTAAACCCACTGCTTGCAGTTTCATTAATACGACTAGTTTTATTAACGCTTCACTTAACTTGGTATGCTCTCGCAGAGGAAATGCAATGTTGTCAAATACCGACATATCAGTAAATAACGCACCGCTTTGAAACAGCATGCTCATTTTGGTTCGTGCCGCATATAACTCTTTGCGCGACATTTTAGGAATACTGCCACCTTCGAATAAAATATCGCCGGCGTCAGGCTTAAGCTGCCCACCAATTAAGCGTAGCATTGTGGTTTTGCCAATTCCGCTTGGCCCCATAATCGCTGTTATCTTACCTTTAGGAACACTAAAACTCATATTTTTATATATGGTTCTATCGCCTCGCGAAAAGCTAACATCCTTGACTTCTACTATTGATTGCGACAAGTCGCTCTCCGTAACAATGTTCACTCGTGCTCCTATTTTAAGGGTTTTTTAACCAAGATGGAAAAAACAATTCGTAAGATTTTGTAATACGCCTACAAAAAGCGCTGTAAGGCTGAAGTAAATTGCCTTAACCTTTGCTTAAGCGCATAAAATTCGCGCACTGCTATAGTAGACCCCACTCTTTTGCTTATACTTTCATGTTGGCTTTTGTTACTATTCGCGCCATCTGTATTTTGAACATCTGGCTTAACATAATGGTTACCTCGTTTGTTATTTTAATTCTTGGTTTTGCTGCACTTGTGTGGAGCGCCGACCGATTTGTATACGGTGCGGCTGCGCTTGCTAAAAACTTTGGAGTGCCTACTTTAATAGTTGGCTTAACGGTTGTTGCTATGGGTTCTTCGGCCCCTGAAATGATGGTGTCGGCCTCGGCTGCTCTGGCCAATAAAACCGATACAGCGGTAGGTAACGCGGTGGGCTCAAATATAACAAATATATTACTTGTGTTAGGGATAACTGCATTGCTGCGCCCGCTGAGTGTTTCCTCAAGTACGTTAAAACGCGAAATGCCGCTCGTAATGTTGGCATCATTGGCTACGTGGTATGTGTTTTCAGATAACTACTTCTCACTCACCGAAGGTATCGCCTTATTAGTCGCTTTTATTGTGTTTATTGGTGGGTTAATTATTGTATCCCTACGAGCTAAAAACCAAGATGATCCATTTGTTTCAGAAGCATGCGATGAAGTCCCTAATGATGTTCCCACTAAAAAAGCTATATTTTGGCTTATTGTTGGTATGGTTTTATTGCCTGTAAGCTCCCATTTTTTAGTTGGTTCAGCTGTCGATATAGCAAAATACTTTGGTTTAAGCGATTTAGTTATTGGTTTAACTATTATTGCCATTGGCACAAGCTTGCCTGAACTTGCGGCTTCTGTTGCAGGCGTTCTTAAAAACGAAGACGATTTAGCGCTAGGTAATATTGTTGGCTCAAATATATTTAATATTTTAGCGGTATTGCCGCTTGCAGGTATTATTAACCCATCAGTGGTCGACCCATCACTTGCAAACCGCGACATACTTATTATGTTAGGTGCAACGCTTGCACTTATTATTATGTCATTGAACTTTAGAGGTTCTCAGCGTATCAATAGAGTAGAAGGTGGTCTATTACTCATCGCATTTTTGGCGTACCAAGGTTATATTTTTAGTCAAGTAGGGTAACAATGGCACAACTAAACTTTACAGAGCAAGGTTTACGCGTATTAAACATAGAGCGCCAAGCGCTTGCGGATATTAAACAATACGTTGATGAAAACTTTAATAATGCGTGTCAGGCCATGTTTGATTGCCAAGGCCGCATTATTGTTATTGGTATGGGTAAATCAGGCCATATTGGTAATAAAATTGCTGCAACCCTTGCAAGTACAGGCAGCCCTGCTTTTTTTGTTCACCCAGGCGAAGCAAGTCATGGTGATTTAGGCATGATAACCAAAAATGATGTGGTTATGCTTATATCAAACTCGGGCGAAACCAGTGAAGTACTAAATATTATTCCGGTGCTTAAACGCCTCGGTGCAAAAATAATATCGATGACGGGCAACCCGCTTTCTACTATGGCAACACTTGCCGATGTGCATGTATGCATAAAGGTAGAACAAGAAGCATGTCTGTTAGGTTTAGCGCCAACAGCAAGCACCACAGCCACTTTAGCAATGGGTGATGCAATGGCGGTTGCGCTTTTAGAAGCACGCGGTTTTACCGCCGATGACTTTGCACTCTCTCACCCTGGCGGCAGCTTAGGTAAGCGATTGTTGCTCACTTTAAAAGATGTAATGCACAGCGGCACAAACACCCCTATTATAGGTGTAACGCAAACAATTAAAGACGCGTTAATAGAAATGTCAGCCAAAGGACTAGGCATGACTGCTATTGTAGATAACAATCAACAGCTTGCTGGCCTTTTTACCGACGGCGACTTACGTCGTATTTTAGAGCAAAAAGTCGATATACATAACACCGCTATTAGCCAAGTTATGACTAAGTCATGCACCACCGCCACGGCCGATATGCTTGCAGCAGAAGCACTAAATATAATGGAAAATAAGCGGATTAATGGTTTAATCATAGTTAATGAGCAAAACCAGCCTGTGGGCGCCTTAAATATGCAAGACCTCTTAAAAGCAGGAGTATTATAAATGCAATTTGAAGATCTCTATCAACCGCTAAGCGATGATGCCAGAGCACGCGCCAAAAAAGTAAAACTACTCATATGCGATATTGATGGTGTATTTTCTGATGGCCGAATTTACCTCGGTAACCAAGGCGAAGAGTTAAAAGCATTTAATACAAAAGATGGTTTTGGCATTAAGGCACTGATCAATAGCGGTTTTGAAGTCGCGGTTATTACGGGGCGTCATTCAAAAATAGTGCAAGCTCGCATGAGCAGCTTAACCGTACAGCACATTTATCAAGGCCAAGAAGACAAACTTATTGCTTATCAAGAACTCAAAAACACTTTAAAGTTAACTGATGAACAAATAGCCTATATTGGCGATGATGGACCTGACATGCCCGTCATGGAGCGCGTTGGTTTTGCCGTCGCAGTAAACGATGCGCACCCGCTAATTAAACGCTTATCGCATTATACTACACAAATGCCTGGTGGCTTTGGTGCAGTGAGAGAGCTCACAGATTTACTCATGCTTGAAAACGGTATAGCACTTACGACACAAGGTACCAGCTCATGAATGCAGCACGCGTTATACTCAGTGCGTTATTCATCGGCTGTATGGTTTGGCTTTGGTACCCTTATTTTACGCAAAGCAATGTAGCGCCAGAGCAAGAACCAGAAGTCATTGCAAAGCCTGATTACACTGCTATAGAGCTTAAGCAAACAGCCTATGACGAGCAAGGTAAAATTAGCCATAAAGTTACAGCAGCTAAAATGGAGCTGTACCAACAACTTGGTTTTACATTTTTTGAAAAACCTATTTTTACTTTATATAACGAAACACAAACTTGGCGAATAAACGCTGACGAAGCAACGCTTTACGAAGATAAACAACTTATTTTAGAAGGCAACGTGGTTGCCAAAAATTTAGTTGATAACGCCATGATAGATAACATCAATGCTGACAACATCGAAGTCGACATTAAAGCGCTAACGATGCGCTCTGAGCAGCCAGTGGTTGTCACTGGGCCAAATTTAAAGATTATCGGTAAAGGCCTTGAAGCCGATTTGAAAACCGAAGTAATAAAACTAATTAACCACACGCGAACAATATATTATGACCAATAAACTCTCTAAAATACTTATTATCCCATCGCTGATGCTTGCATTTAGCGCTTCTGCTGCTGAGCCTGCTGCTCAACCGCCAGCAAACCAAATTTCTATTAGTGCAGACCGTCAAGAAGGTCAACTTAAAGAAAACGTAGGTATTTTTGAAAAAAACGTCGAAATTGTGCATGGGAACCGCAAAATTACAGCCGACCGACTCGAAGTACATAAACGTGAAGACCTAGGGGATAACAAACAACTGCTTATTGCCACTGGCAGCCCTGCCTACTTCGAAGAAAAACAAGACGATGGTACCGTAATGAGTGCCAGTGCAAACGAAGTACGTTACGACGTAGCAAAGCGCTTTTTAACACTTGTTGGGGATGCCGAAGTCGCGCAAGCCGGTCAAAAAATTAATGCTAAAAGTATTACCTACGATATGCAGCAGCAACTTATTAGCGCAGAAAAAGACGAAAACTCAACGGATCGTGTCCACACAATTTTAGTGCCTGTTGAAGCAAATATTAAAGAAAAAACAGGTAACGAAGGTCAACCATGAGCACCTTAAAAGCAGAACTATTAGCAAAAAGCTATAAAGGCCGCCAAGTTGTAAAAAATGTAGGCCTTGAGGTAGAAGCCGGCAGCATAGTGGGCTTATTAGGCCCTAATGGCGCAGGTAAAACCACCACCTTTTACATGATTGTAGGGTTAGTACCTAGCGACAAAGGTAAAATATCTATTGATGATAACGATATAACGTTATTACCTATGCACAGTCGTGCTCGCTTAGGCATTGGCTATTTGCCGCAAGAGTCATCTATATTTAGAAAGCTAACAGTTTATCAAAATTTAATGGCTATTTTAGAAACGCGCAAAGAGCTAAATAAAGCCGCGCGAGAAGAAACGCTTAACAACTTACTTGATGAATTTAGCATTCAACATATACGCGATAGCCAAGGTATGGCACTTTCTGGTGGCGAACGCCGCCGTGTAGAGATAGCCAGAGCACTCGCAGCGAACCCTAAATTTATTTTGTTGGATGAGCCTTTTGCTGGTGTTGATCCGATTTCAGTGTTAGATATAAAGAAAATAATAGAACATCTTAAAAATCGTGGCATTGGCGTATTAATTACCGATCACAATGTAAGAGAAACCCTTGATGTTTGTGAAAAAGCCTACATTGTTTCTCATGGGGAGCTAATTGCATCTGGCACCCCAGAACACGTATTAAATGACAAAACTGTACGCGATGTTTATTTAGGCGAGCAATTTAGGCTGTAACATTTAAGCCACACCTACAAGCATCTGCTAATATTAATTATAACAACATAAAAGGATTGTTAGAGATACATGAGGCAATCATTACAGCTGCGCATGGGCCAGCAACTTACAATGACTCCACAATTGCAACAAGCGATTCGCTTGCTGCAGCTCAGTACATTGGATCTCCAGCAAGAAATACAAGAAGCACTGGATAGCAACCCGCTATTAGAAGTAGAAGAGCAAGATTACACGGAAGAGTCGGCTGGAAAAAATGAACAAAAAGCAGATACGGATGATGTAACCGTAAGCGCATCGGCTGATGATACAACCAGTGAATACGAGCAAGACAGTGGTGAAGCTTTAAATAAAGACACCGTTAGCGATGATATGGCGATGGATGTAACTTGGGATGAGTA
The DNA here is from genome assembly GCF_005886915.1 of Pseudoalteromonas sp. S3776. Classification (NCBI taxonomy): domain Bacteria; kingdom Pseudomonadati; phylum Pseudomonadota; class Gammaproteobacteria; order Alteromonadales; family Pseudoalteromonadaceae; genus Pseudoalteromonas; species Pseudoalteromonas sp. S3776. Next base: position 97,887 of record NZ_PNCU01000019.1, read on the forward strand.
CATGAGTGCAGCCCCTGCGGCATCCTCAGGCCCAATGCCAGAAGATGAGTCTATTTATCAGGGCGCCTCTACTGAAACGCTACATGAGTACTTAATGTGGCAACTTCAGCTTACTCCTTTTAGCCCAACTGACGAGGCCATTGCTATAGCCATTGTAGAAGCTGTAGATGACTCGGGTATTTTAACGCTAAGTTGTGAAGAAATTTTAGAAAGCTTTAACCAAGAAAACGATGACGACGTTGAAGTTGAACTGGATGAAATAGAAGCCGTTTTAAAACGTATTCAATTATTCGACCCTGTAGGTATAGCCGCGCGAAGCTTACAGGAGTGCTTGTGTATTCAGCTTAACCAGTTTGATAAAGACACCCCTTTTATAGAACAAACTAAAATGATCTTAACCGATCACATTGATCTATTAGCGGCACGCGACTATCGTACATTAATGAAAAAGACTAAGCTTAAAGAAGACGAGCTTAAAGAGGTCATGACTCTTATACATACCCTCAACCCAAAACCTGCAGATACAATAGTAAGGGAAGAGTCTGAGTATGTCATACCGGATGTGTCAGTTAAAAAAATTAAGGGCCGTTGGGTGGTAGAGCTAAACCCAGATAGCATGCCAAAAATACGCGTAAATAGTCAGTATGCGGCCATGTCACGTACCGTAAAATCAAGTGGTGATAGCCAGTTTATTCGCTCTCATCTGCAAGAAGCTAAATGGTTTATAAAAAGTCTTGAAAGCAGAAACGACACGCTGCTAAAAGTAACAAACTGTATTGTAAAACAACAACAAGCGTTTTTTGAACATGGCCCCGAAGCCATGAAACCAATGGTTTTAAACGATGTTGCTGAAATGGTAGAAATGCACGAATCAACAATTTCGCGTGTTACTACGCAAAAATATATGCATACGCCACGTGGTATTTTTGAGCTTAAATATTTTTTCTCAAGCCACGTAAGCACCGAAAACGGTGGCGAATGTTCGTCAACCGCAATACGTGCCTTAATTAAAAAGCTAATTGCCGCGGAAAACTCAGCCAAACCATTGAGTGATAGTAAAATTGCGGATATATTGGCAGAGCAAGGAATTAAAGTAGCTAGACGCACAATAGCAAAATACCGTGAATCGCTAGCTATTCCACCGTCAAATCAGAGAAAGAGTTTGATATAAGACGTAAAAAACAAAGAGGAAATGCTTATGCAACTAAACCTAACTGGTCGTCACGTAGAAGTAACTGATTCACTTAGAGACTATGTAAATAATAAATTTGCAAAGCTAGAAAGGCACTCAGATCATATTAGCAATGTGCATGTCATTCTCGATGTAGAAAAACTCAACCAAAAAGCAGAAGCGACTATTCATGTAAGCGGCGCAGATTTATTTGCCTCAACAGAGCACCAAGATATGTATGCTGCTATAGACTCGTTGATTGACAAGCTCGATCGTCAAGTCATAAAACATAAAGAGAAGCTTGCTAGACACTAATATTATGAAATTAAGTACATTAGTATGCCAGGACTGCAGCAAAGCTGCGGTCCTTTTTAGTAGTAAAAAAAGAATTTTAGAATTTATCAGTGAGCTGGCTCATGAAAAGCTCCCTTACTTACCACAACAGGATATTCTTAATGCGCTAGCCAGCAGAGAAAAACTAGGTAGTACGGGTATTGGCCGCGGTATCGCAATTCCGCATGGTAGAATGGGTGGCGTAGAAGAACCGCTTGCGTTAGTACTCGTTAGTGACAAGCCTGTAAACTTTGATGCTATTGATAACTGTCCTGTTGATATTTTTGTTGCACTCATCGTACCAGATGGCGATAACCAGCAGCACCTAAAGACTCTAGCAACCATAGCTGATAAACTGAGCAATAAAGAATTTTGCAAACAGCTGCGAAGCGCTAAAACCGATGCAGAACTGTATCAAGTAATTGTTGATCAATCGTAGTAAATACTAAGGGCTATAAATGGAGTTAATAATCATAAGCGGCCGTTCCGGTTCAGGTAAATCGGTTGCTTTACGCGTGGTTGAAGATTTAGGTTATTATTGCGTAGATAATATCCCGGTCAACCTGCTGCCCTCTTTAGTACGTAGTGTTTCAGATAACTATGACAAAATAGCTGTTAGTATCGATGTTCGTAATATCCCCAAAGAGCAAGACGAGTTTAACGATATTCTTGAATACCTACCGGACTTTGCTAAACCCACTCTGTTTTATTTAGACAGTGACGATCAAACACTCATAAAACGTTTTTCAGAAACACGCAGATTACACCCTTTATCAATCGATTCATTGCCGCTCGACTTAGCAATAAAAAAAGAAAAAGAACTGCTTGATGTACTTGTAACCCGCGCAGACTTTATGCTTGATACGACTGATTTAAGTGTTCACCAGTTGGCTGAGTCAATTCGCGAAAAAATACTCGGAAAAAAAGATAAACAACTAATTGTAACGTTTGAATCGTTTGGTTTTAAACACGGCATACCTAAAGAAGCTGATTATGTATTTGATGCTCGCTTTTTGCCAAATCCGCATTGGGAGCCTGAACTTAAACCGCTTACAGGTCTTGATCAACCTGTAAAAGACTTTTTGGCAAACCACAGCATAGTGCAAAAATTTACTTGGCAAATTCAAACATTTGTACAAACTTGGTTACCACACTTAGAGCGCAATAACCGCAGCTACCTGACTATTGCAATAGGTTGTACGGGTGGGCAACACCGCTCGGTTTATTTAGCCCAAACTATAGGTGAGAGCTTTGCAATGACACATCCAAATGTAAAAATTAGGCACCGTGAGCAAGAAAAGTAACCTTAAAATAATAACCTGTTCAGTTTAGGTATAGTAATTTATGCGTTGTGAAGACACGTTTTTAATAAAAAATAAATTAGGCTTACACGCCAGAGCGGCAACGGTCCTTGCGCAATTAGCTGTGCAGTTTGATGCTAAAATTACCTTACATCAAGATGATAAAGAAGCCGCTGGTGATAGCGTATTAGCCTTAATGCTACTCGAAAGTAGTAAAGGCAAAGAAGTTAAAGTTGTATGTGAAGGCCCAGACTCAGAAAAGGCTTTGCATGCGGTCGGACAATTAATCGCACAGCGATTTAACGAACAAGAATAAACGTTTAATTACCAAGCTTACTCATACATTTTCGCTTTATACCCTAATTTGTGTGTGGCTTGGTAAATGAATAGTGTTTAATTAGATTAATCGCAATGCGGTTAATCGCCTCCCCTCGTATATAAAAAATTAGGATGCCAATGCCAGAAGCGTTTGAACAAGACTACCCACTGCAACAACTAAAACAGGTGACTAAATCACTTAATAGTGGGCAATTTGTTCAAGTAAGACGCATGCTAGCAAAAACGGCTCCGTGTGATACTGCCCTTTTACTTGAATCCTCTCCGCATAAAATTAGACGCATGCTTTGGCAGCTGGTTGACCCAGATGTACAAGGGGACGTGCTAGAAGAGCTCTCTGAAGATGTACGTTTAGGCATCATTGCACAAATGGAACCTGAACATATTGCCGCCGCCACTGAGGATATGGGCCACGATGATTTAGGTGAAGTACTACGTAGCCTACCTGACACCGTGTATAAAGATGTGGTTAGCGCGATGGACACGCAAGACCGTGAACGGGCGACACAGGCTTTATCATACCAAGAACGCTCTGCAGGCGCGCTAATGAACACCGATACGGTGACCATTCGCCCAGATGTTACACTTGATGTTGTACTGCGCTATATCAGGCTGCGAGGCGAGCTACCAGAAGGCACCGATGATTTATACGTTGTTGATAAGCACAACTGCTTTTTAGGTGCATTGTCTCTTAGTACGCTTTTAACTAATCCGCCTGAAAAAATTGTTCAAGATTTAATGGATGAAGACTGTGAGTCTATCCCAATTTCGATGGATGAAAGTGAAGTCGCTCAATTATTTGAACGCCACAACTGGATATCGGCACCGGTAGTCGATGATAACGCACACTTGCTTGGGCGTGTCACCATTGATGATATTGTTGATGTTATACGTGAAGATGCTGAGCATAGCTTATTAAGCTTAGCGGGTCTTGATGATGAAGAAGATACCTTTGCACCTGTTTTAAAAAGTTCAAAAAAACGCTCAGTATGGCTTGGCGTTAACTTACTTACCGCCTTAGCTGCCGCCTTTGTGGCCAGCTTTTTTGAAAGTACCTTAGACATTCTCCCTATTTTAGCTGTACTCAATGGCATAGTGCCCTCAATGGGTGGTGTAGCAGGTAGTCAGTCTTTAACACTGGTTATTCGCGGTATAGCTGTGGGGCATATTAACCAAACTAACCAACGTTTTTTAATGGCTAAAGAATTGGCCATAGGCGCATTAAACGGGATTATTTGGTCATTACTTATCGCTGGTGTAATTGCACTTTGGCAGTGGGATTTTATGCTTGGCGGCGTGCTCGCATTTGCTATGTTTATGAATCTTGTAGTAGCGGGCGTTGCTGGCGCATGTATTCCTATTTTATTGAAAAAAATGAATATAGACCCTGCACTTGCCGGCAGTGTTGTACTAACAACTGTGACTGATATTGTTGGTATTTTTGCCTTTTTAGGCACAGCAACGTGGCTACTTATTTAGCAACCTAACCCTAGGTTAAGTAGCCACTATTAGTTAAAACGTAAAATTAAATTGGTGAGCCTGGTGGCATTGGTAAATTAGTAAAGTTTTCAGGCCACTTACCAGCTTTTATAAACTGTTTAATTTGCTCTGCTAAATACTGCTTAAACGCGCTTTCGCCGACACTGGTGTTACTCAGCATTGAGTTTTGATTGTACTCATCACTCAACTTAACTAAGTAGTAACGTAACTGCGCTTGCACCTCTGGGCTTACTTTATCGCTTGCCACTAAATCGGCTATATTTTTTGCAGTTAAAAACTGTACACGTTGAGTGACTTTACCTTTCATCGTATTAGGTGATGACACTTTAAACACGTGACTGTAAAGCTGCTCAAGCAACTCATCTAAGCTATAGAAATTGTAATTACGCACTTGTTGTTGAGCTAAACGATTTAAACGCTGTGGGTTTAATAATAAAGATAAACTATGCTGTGCAGCGACTTCTGGTAAAGCCATTGCATCAAGTGTTAAACCTGTGCGTCCAGTTATGCTTTCGCGCGATTTAGACTCCCCATAGGCCTTTGGCGGAATAAGCGCTAGCACCGACTCGGGCAAAATTAAATTAGCGGGTTTTAATGTGGATAAAATAGCATTTACCGCTTCTTGCTGCTGAGTTTTTGCAACCACTTGTGCGCCCTTAACAGGTGAATTGTCGCGTGTTTCGTACTCGTAATTAACCCCCGCTATAAGTTTAACTGCAGCCTCTACTTGATAGCGATGAAATAAATAGAGCGGCACAAGTTTTTCTTCTAACTGCGAAAGAGCATCGCCCGTTTTAATGTTGTTAATGCCAAATTGCGAAAGCGCTTTTTTACGCACATCAAGCACTCTAAGTAGCTCTTGCGCTGGGTTAGTACCGTTATCCCATAAGTGTGCTGTAGGGTGTGCACCGCCCTTAGCGCGTGCGTCATTGTCAGATATAAACTCAAGCCCCTTGGCTTTGTTCTCTTTTATTATTGCAGCAAGCTCAGCGTTTTCGTCCTGATTAGTAAAGTCGCTGTAACCATATTTAATAACTTGGGTATCCCATACACCCATACCACTTGCATAGCCTCGAGTTACGTCAAGTTCACCTTGCTCGTTAAAGCTAAGAAGTGGGTGTGGGTAATCCATAACCGAGGCTCTATCACCCACCGAAGCCGCAAAATTATGCGCAATGCCCAGTGTATGACCAATTTCGTGGGCACTTAACTGACGGATCCTATCAAGCGCCATTGCTTGTAGGTTTTTAGCTACCTCGTCCCCTTTTAAATAGGGAGCAGCAAGTGCTTCGGCTATTAATATATCTTGGCGCACACGCAGTGAACCAAGCGTAACATGGCCTTTTAATATTTCACCTGTGCGAGGGTCTATTACAGAGCTTCCGTATGACCAGCCACGTGTAGCACGGTGCACCCACTGAATTACGTTATAACGAATATCCATAGGGTCTGCATTACTCGGCAGTACTTTTATTACAAATGCGTTTTTGTAACCAGCAGCACTAAATGCATCATTCCACCATTTACCGCCTTCTATTAAGGCACTTTTAACTGGCTCAGGAACGCCTGGGTCTAGGTAGTAAATAATAGGCTCTACGGGCTCACTTATCGGTAAAGTTGGATCTTTTTTAGCTAAACGGTGACGCGGTATGTAACGCACAAACATGGACTCATCAAGCGCAGCGGCATAGTCTTTATGCTCAATACTCCAATACCCTGATTGCGGGTCAAATTTGCGCGGCGTGTAATTATCATCGGGTAATTTAATAAGGGAGTGATGCATATGCACTGTAAGTGCGAACGGGTCGGCACTCACTTGGCGAACAAATTTACCCGGCTTAGTGCCTTTAAACGTTAATACAGCTTCAAGCTCGGTGTTTTTTACAAACGCCTTCGAGCGACTCATGTACACAGCACTGCGTGATTCATCAAGGCTAAAATTACCCTGTTTACGTGCAGCTAATTTTCGACTAACCCCGTGCACATCACTCAATAAATAAGGTGTATAGTCAATCAATGCGCTGGTTTTATCTTGTGCAACAACTTTAAAGCCCGCTAAGATACTAGATGCAAAGGCCTCTTTAATACTTTGTTGCTCGGCTTTATTATTGGTATTAGCACGATAGTAAGTATTTACAGCGCGCAGCATTATTTTATTGCCAAAACGCTCAAACTGCACAAGGTGCGTATTACCAAGTTGGCCTCTATCTAGACCAATATCGTTTGAGCCAACTCCATAAGGTAAGCTCTGCTGAAGTAAAAATTGCTGTTCTAATTTATCTACTTTTAAGAACACTTTGCCGTTTTGCGTATCGTAATAAAACGAAAAGTACCCTGGAAAGTGATTCATTTGCGCAGTAAATTCATCTATAGACTTAATTGCTGCGTGCGCTTGGGTTATGATAGAGCACAGCACAGTAAAGAGTATGTAACTTATTAGTGGTATTTTTTTCATAATCTTATCTTTGTTATTGGCGTTTTAAGTACGATTAGGTAGCACCATTATTACAGTGCTATTTAAACAATACAGGTATTTAAGACGAAATTCAGCGCACTAAGTTAATCTCTCTCACATTTAGATTAGCTAGTACACGTTATCAGGAAAATAGAATGCGTAGACTCCCACCCGTATTACTAGAAGACGGTTGCCCTAGAGAACTTTTATCGTTAATTAGAACCATTTTAGCAGCATGTAAAGAAATATCGTTTCGTGTTGGCCAAGGTGCGCTTTCTGGCGTATTAGGGTCAACGCTTGATGAAAACATTCAAGGTGAAACACAAAAAAAGCTCGATGTACTCTCTAATCAGCTTTTAAAAGATATTTTACTGGAGTCTGGGGCAGTTAAAGCCATCGCCTCAGAAGAAGAAGACTACACAGTTGCAGGTAACCAAGACGCTAAATACATTGTGGCGTTTGACCCCCTTGACGGCTCATCAAACACCGACATAAATTCACTGGTTGGTACTATATTTTCGATTATGGAAGCGCCTGAAGGCTCAGATGCCGCCGATCAAAGTATATTTATGCAGCCTGGCCACAAACAAGTGGCTGCAGGTTACGTACTTTACGGCCCATCAACTATGCTTGCACTTACTACAGGTAAAGGCACACGCATGTTTACGCTAGATAAAACCCAAGGTAGCTTTTTACTAACACAAGATTTTGCCACTATTCCTGCTGATACCAACGAATTTGCTATTAATGCGTCTAACCAACGTCATTGGCAACCAGCAATACAACGCTATGTTAATGATTTACTCGCTGGCGATACGGGTCCACGCGCTAAAAACTTTAACATGCGCTGGATTGCTGCCATGGTTGGCGATGTGCACCGTGTACTTAGCCGTGGTGGTTTATTTACCTACCCAACCGACACTAAAGATGCGAATAAACCCAACAAGCTACGCTTACTTTACGAAGCCAACCCCATGGCTATGCTAGTTGAGCAAGCCGGTGGTATAGCCTCAACGGGTACTGAGCGAATTATGGATATTCAACCTGATGCAATCCACCAGCGTGTGGCAGTCATATTAGGCTCTAAAAACGAAGTAGAAACATGCTTGGGATACCACAAGTAAACACTTTGTCAGTTAAAAAATAAAATACCAAGCCGCATTTAATTTAAATGCGGCTTTTTTTATGTATTCGCTACATATAACCGCAATAAGCCCACATCTAAAAATGTGAATCATCCTAAATATCTACTCTTTTAATAATGCCAATAATTTTTCAAGCTTTTGGCGATCAAGCTCTCCCATTTGCTCGCTATTACTGAGCGCAAAAATAACCCCTTCGTATTCGCCGCTATCTATATCATCTCTAGAATCAACAACATTTGCCCATAACTCTAAATCATCCAGCTCTATTTCGTTATTTACACAGCGTGTTAGCACGTGAATCAATATCGGTTTTGTGAGTGTATAAAGGGGGGCGCTTTCTTTTGCGGGAGTAGAGATAATCACGCTAATAGCATCATCTCTTTGCTCACCAAAAGTAATAAATTCGGCCAATGCTTTTTGTATATTCATAATATTTGTTATTCTTGCTGCCCCACTGCTGATAAGAGTTAAAATGACGAGATTAAACTGCTCACAATGTCACACTGCGCTTGATTGTAATGTAAACGATATAAACGCATGTTGGTGTAATCAATTACCTGCTATTTTACCGCTTGAAGAGTCAGCAACAAGCTGTTTATGCCCGCAATGTACACTTAATGAAATAAACGCTTATTTAGCGCATATTTATACGCAGCCAATAAAAGCACAAATTGAGTTTGCTAAAAAATTTAGAGGTAATGACCACTTAATAGAAGGGCTAGATTACACCATGCAAAGTGGCTACATGGTGTTTAGTAAGTGGTATTTTTTAAAACGAGGAACGTGCTGTAAAAATGGCTGTAAAAATTGCCCTTATGGGTAAATCACACACGTTAATAATTAATACGCAACTGAAAGAACTAATCAGCTGCAATATTGCTGAATTGAGCAAATTTATCTGCCCCTTTAAAACGTAACTCGATTGCTTTGATATGTTCTTCCTCTGCGTGCTTCCAAACGCCCGGCACACTATAAACATGTTTTAAATAGCAAAAAAACTTATCGCGCAGCTGCGCATTAAAATGCCAACCGTGAGCGACCTCTGCTACTTGAGCAGCTAATTCCTCGCGAGTATCTGCATGCTTAACTAAGCCTTCTATATTATAACAGGCCTGTCCTACAGTAATAACACGCTTATTTAATAACAACGCTTCTAAACCTACCGTAGAATTGATTGTTATCACCGCCTCTGCGCATTCAATAAGTTCACAGGTTTTATTGCCGTTTGCAAATAACCCAATGGGGTCCTTATTGTATAAATGAGTGTAATGCTTATGCCATGAGGGGTGTTCTTTAAAAACGACCTTTAAACTAGGATCGTTTAACGCCTTCACTGCGCTTATAACCTCATCGTATAGCATTTCCATAGAATCAACCCATGGTGAAAAACTCGCTAATTGCGTATCGTGGGGCACTTGAAACGGCACAAAAATATAACGTTCAGGTATATTTTCAGCTGCAAATTCACAGCGTTTTTTATGATTTTCTCGTGGGACCAATGCTGGAGCATCAAAGTTTAAGGCATTATTTACATTAAAATTTAAATAAAAATCAGGATCTCGACTTAGCGACGCATTAAAGTTGATACCTTGGGGGTCTAAACTAGTAGTTCCCGGAAGCAAACCATTTTCATAATAAAACTGCTTAATGCCCAGTGCCCTGGCAGCCATAGCAACGGTAGTGTTAGGCAGCTTATTACCATTCCATATAACGATTACATCAGGGTTAACTTCAGTTAATAAAGCTAAATATTTTGCATAACGTAAACGTTCAAAAAAGCACAGCCCCGCCTTGTAAACCGCAGATACTAAAGCATTGTTCCAAAGGTTGTTACGGGCGCGCTTACGTTTTAGTTGTGCAGTAATAACATCGGTAAAATCAACTTTAAACGCTTTGGCTAAATAGTTTATAGCTGAAAGCTTTGGCGCCCCCATAACATGCAGTTGGCAATCCATACTCAGCTTTTTGATTATTTTTTTATAGTACTTTGCGTGTACATTTTTGCGAGAGATAAATAGGTAAGACATACAAGCTGTGCGCGCCAATTATTGTTTTTAAGAAAATAATACTAAGTGGACACTATTACAAAAGTAAGGTTCACCGCGACAAGTAAATAAATTATAGATGTTACCTAAATTTTTATAATTTTACTACGCAGCGGCGCCATTCTAGATAGGATTTCGTTTTGTATGCTATGGCTAATATTTTGCTCCTCCATAGCCTTAACAAGCAAATCCACTACATGGTTAAAGTCTTTCTCAGTTATATGCATCCCTGTATGAATATCTACCATAGAATCTCCTGTGTACTTGCATGGACCATCAACTAGCATACACATATGCATAATAAAGCCCTCCCTAAAGTGGTCTATGTCGCTGTGCTCAAAGTAATGTAAAACTTGCTCATCATTACCTATCTGGTAAATAAAACTGTCTACAATACGCGTAAGCCCCGCCCGGCCATCAAGTTGTTGATAAAGAGATAAACGTGTTGAGCTTACACACCCAGCCAGTGCACTTAAACATAACCATAAAATAACCACGTTTTTCATTACCAATACCCTGTTACCGATACGTACCACCCTGTTTGATCACTCGCACCTGCAATGCTACCTAAATCTAAGTATGCGGCGGTAACACTCACGTGCTTGTTTGGCATCCACGCAATAAACAAATCCTTCCAGTCTTGCTCACCTAAATTAAGGTTATTGGACTTTTGCCTATATTCAATACCAACAGCAACACTTCGGTTTAAAAATACTGCAGTGCTGCCTTCAAATAAAATTTTTGCATTATCATTTGCCCCACCATAACCAAGTAACCCGAGTTGATTAGCTTCACTGTAGCGCGTTGTGAGGTTCCAAAACCAATTAAGCCCCCCTACAGCGCCTAAATGGAGTTTACTTGCAGCAAGGTAGTAATCGGTGCCGCTAGTATCCTTTGCCCCTACAAGAGTCGCAACAGCGCCATCATCAAGGGATTTATGCTGAACCCCTAAGCTCAATTGCGGCCATTTGCTATAAACTATATCGCCGTATAAGCGAATTTTAGCCCCCGTAATAGATTGCTCTATTTCGGTATCAAGTGCAGGCACGTCAAAGCGCTGTTGTGCATAGCTAAACTCTACTCGATTAAATAAGTTAACTTGCGCTCCACACACATCTAATGTGTAATCGGTTACATCGGCATGACTACAAAAGCCATTTACAGAGAACTCGTCTTCACTGGCATAGCCTGCAAGTTGTGCCCATGGCACAATACCGCCGCCCCCGCTACCTTCTATTTGCGAAACCCCTGGGGTTGCTAACAATTTACCGTCGCTTGCTAACCCATAAAAACTCGAAGTCATTAATAGCCCTAGCAATAAACACTTAACTTTTTTCATAATATTCCTTTAGCCACTGTTCTAACAATTCTGCTTTTAAAGGCTTACTTAGGTAATACCCCTGAGCGTGATCACAATGCATAAGTTTAAGTAAATCTAACGAATCTCTGTTTTCAACGCCCTCTGCAACAACACTAAAGCCTAATTGATGCCCTAAGGTAATAGTCGACTGCACTATGTATTGATCCTTACGCGACTCATCTAACTTTAAAATAAAGCACTTATCTAACTTTAGCTCATCAATAGGTAGAGTTTTTAATCTGCCCAATGATGTTTGCCCTATGCCATAATCATCCAATGAAATTTTGACACCAATGGCTTTTAAGTTTTGTAACGCTTTTATGCCTTTTTCTTCGTTTTCAATCATGTCGCGCTCAGTCAATTCAACAGTAATAAGGGTTGGATCAACCTTGTATTTTTTTAATGTACGCACAAGCGCAGAGTGAAAACTCGGTGAGGCAATATCTTGCGCTGAGACATTAATGGCAGCTTGCATTTCAATTCCTTTAGCCTGCCAATCAGCCACTTGAGAAACCACCGTTTTAACAACCCAAGATGTAAGCTCTACAATAAGCCCCGATTGCTCGGCTAAATCAATAAACAGCTCTGGATTTACCCAATTGCCATCTTTACGCTGCCATCGGATGAGGGATTCAACTTTATTTATTTTTTGTGTGTGTAAATGCAACTTGGGCTGATAGGTCATAAATAACTGCCCATCATCATCGTTAATGGCTTGTTTTAGTTCATCGAGTATTTTTAAACGGTCTAAATGTGCTTCGTCTTCACCATTTTGATAATAGTGAATACTGTCTTGACTATCTGTTGCATTGTCTACAGCAATAAGTACACGGCGCATTAAGTCGTCGCTGGCAACCCCTTGTGTTGGGTACTCTACAACCCCTGCACTAAAGCGTAAGTTAATTTTTAGTGTTTTAATGGTATAGCAAGCTAAAAGCTGTGCCATTAAACCTACTATACCGCTTTTTTTCTCTCTGGCGGCGGCGCTTGGGAACACAGTTAAAAATTCATCCCCCCCTATGCGCGCATGAAAGCCGCCAAGTTCGTCCGAAAAACCACTAATTCGATTGGCAACGGCTTTTAAACATTCATCGCCTACCCGTGGGCCAAGTTTATCGTTTATATGCCGTAAGCCTTTTATATCTATAGCCACAAGGGTGTATTGTGTAGAGGAAATAAGCTCATCGTCGAGCACTTCAAGCATAGCCGAGCGGTTATAAAAACCTGTTAGCGAATCATGGCGTGCCTGAAAACTAATTTTTTGTTCACGCTCGTTAATATCGTTACCCATATTATCAAAGGCGTTAGCAAGGGTTGCTATTTCAGTACTTTGTTTAGAAGCATTAAATTCAAACGCGTAATTACCTTGAGCAAATTGTTTGGCTATTACTGCAAGCTGCGACAGGGGAGTGATTAAGTTATTTGCCAGTAAGCTACTGGTAACAACCCCCACCAGCATCGTTAGAATGGCCATAATAATTAACGTAAACAATAAATTTTCAAAATCGTTATAGCTTTGTGTTAAATCAGCGCTAAGTAATATAGTTACTAAGTTTCCTTGCAAGGAGGGCAGCGTGATGTCTCGGTTTTTATATATAGGGTAATCACCAAACAAACGCGTTGTTGTGGTGGTATTAAAGTAGTTTTTAGGTGCAAAAACCTCTGGGCGCTCAAGTAAAGAGCTCCTTACTAAGTTATTTTCCTCAGCAATAAAACTGACATGCATTCCTGTTAGGTTTTTAAGTTCAAGAGCGACTTCGTCGTCAATTTTAAAACCCACTAAGCTGTAAGCAACGGTTCTAGGCGCCCTTACAGGTAGTAAAATAACTTGGTATAGCTGTTTATTAAGAACAACAAAGCTCGATTGCTCTGGCGAAGTTAGTAACTCATCCAGTAACGGCTTTAAGTTTTGAGGGTATAAATCGGCATGAGTATTGGCTGAAATTAATTTACCCGATAAATCAATCAGTAGCATAAGCTCTGCATCAATACGCTGACTGTGGTTAAACAACACACTACTTATGGTGCCCGCATCGCGAGTGGCAACCGCTTGCTTAAAGCCAAAGTCGGCTGTGAGTACTTTAGCAGCTGTAAGCAACAAGCTTTCTTTCGCGCTCAGATACTGCTTGTATACATTTTGCGCCACGCTAATGTTTTGATTTACTTTTTCTTCTTGAAATTTACTTGTGGACCACCAAAAACTAGCAATACTCAGCATAGTAGTCAGTAACACTAAGCCTACACACAAAACAATAATGCGGTTTTTTAAACTGTTAGTCATTACCGCCCTTAAACTTATTACCAAACGTATTTCTAGGGGCTGGGGTGGATGTATCTATTTGAATTAGTAACTCATTATTATTTATTGTTATCATTTTTTTATTTTCCAACGGTGCAGTTTGTAGCGCATGCCACACACTCAGCGTAGTCGGTAAAGAGGTTATGTCTAAGGTTAACTTACCCGTATTGTTGGTTTTATAAACGTGCTCACTATTGGCTACATAAATATAGCCAACCATAGAGTCATGTATATTACAGCCTAGTACAACAACACCTTGTTGATCAAAAGTAACGGGCTCTTTAGGTTGACCTGAATAGAGTTTTAGCTGAAAGGGCTTGGCCTGAGAAAAAGAGTAAACATGATGACGAATATTATCACTATTAGGAAAATTAACCTGCTGGCCTTTTTGCACTACAAGTAAATCGGGAAAAAACGCTTTATCTACTTGGTCCATTACTGCAACGGGTAACGAAGTGCGCTCATGCTTTGCCGCTTTATAAAGCTCAACGACCGCGTTTGGTAATGGCTGACCATGTTGATCTTGAATTACTAAGTCAACATTTGCACCCAGTACGCCTTGGCTAAAAAATAAAGTAGCGGCGAGTAAATAACCTCTTTTATTAAAAACTTGCTGCACTTGCCTAAACATAACAACACCTAAAAGTTAATCTTAGGTTAAGTTAATTAGAGACCAGCACTAATTGCAAGGAATATAGCCCAGTAACCAAAAATAAAGACTGGGCTTTGTTTATTTTAGTACTTTAGTTGTACTATTTTACAATAAGGCCGTAATCAGTATCTAAAATATTAACGACTTCTTGGCGAGGATCTTCAGGAATTACAATATTTTCGCCAATAATTTTACTCGCTATGCCTACATAAGTGTTAGACACCTCAAGCATCACCGATTCTGGTAAAATAAAGTCTTTAGCAAGCTGCTCGCGCTCACTCATACGGTCTTTATTTAATAGCACATCACTTTCTGGCACATTAGAAATTAATAACTGGCGGAACCCTTCTTTAGAGTTTTCGATTATTTTACCCTCGCGGTACGCCGCGCCATCCCATATGCGTGAAGAATCAGGAGTACCCACTTCATCAATATAAATAAGCTGTTGGTTACCGTCTAAATCCTCTACATAACCAAACTCAAACTTTGTATCTACAAATATTTGATCAAGCTTTGCCAGCTCTTCACTAATTAGCTTAAAACCCTCAACTAATAGCTTTTCGTACTTAGTTACATCTTCAGCTGATTTAAAATTAAATACATCTAGGTTATCAGTGATGTTAGCGCGCGTAATGTTTACATCATCAACGGGTGGAATATCAGCCACGCCCTCGATAATCCCTTTTGTAGAAGGCGTAATTAGTACGTTTTCAAGCTTTTGGTTTGCCGTTAATCCCTCAGGTAAATCTATGCCACAAAAGTTGCGGACTCCTTTGCTGTAATCACGCCACATGCTGCCAGTGATGTATTGGCGCGCAATTGCTTCTACTTTAACGGTACTTGCTTTGCGCACAATCCATACGTAAGGGTGCGGAATGTCAACAATGTGGTTGCCCGCAAGGCCAGCTTTATCAAATAACGTAAACCAATGAGATGCAACAGAGTTAAGCGCAATGCCTTTTCCCGGCACGCCGTTTAAGCCATTCTCGCCTTGCCAAATACAATCAAAAGCAGAAATACGGTCTGAAATAACCATAATTGCAAGCTCAGTTCCTTGCGGAACTTTATAGTTTTTTTCTTTAATGAGGCGTGCGCTGTCTTCATCTGTTAGCCAATAAACCGAACGAACTTTACCGCTGTGTACGTCACCTTTAGTGCGAATGGGTAAATCATCGTTAATGTCTAAAACTTTATAGCTAGTCATGCTATCTCCGGGGTTAGGGGTGCTCAAAGAGCAAAGTATGGTATGGGGTTATAAGCACTATATAATAAATCAGCCTACCCTAAAGCTCAATCAGCACTGAAAACTAAATAACCTGACCCTTGGTTAAGAGATTTACTAGGGCGTGTTGAATTATGGTGATATCTAATTTATTTTCTCTAGCCAGAGGTTTTCAATGATAACAAGGCGAATTTACGCGTTGATAGCTGCCCTATTGCAAGTAAATTCAACGGCGTTAGCGCTGAAAGTAGCTGCTGGTTTATTATCCAAAGCTCAGGTTAAATAACTAGGCAATATTTATATGGCTGTAATAATGCGGTAAACTTAGCGTGCTAACTAGAGGAGTACCGCTTGAACTACCTAACCGCGACCGCAAATAAAAAATACCTAATGTATATTTCGCAAAATTATTCGTACGCTATTTTAAGGCCATTACAAGCACAAATTTTAGCGCATGGTGGTGAGGTACGTTGGTTTTTAGCGGGTAATGAGGTAAACTCTGACTTTTTAAATGATGACGAGCAGCGATTATATACAATTACAGATGTAAGGAATTGGAAACCCGATATTACATATATTCCTGGCAATATTGTTCCAAGCTTTATCCCTGGTAAAAAAGTAGCCGTTTTTCATGGGTTCAACTCTGAAAAGCGAAGCTCTGAAGGGAACAGAGGCCATTTTACCATTAGGGGCTGTTATGATTTATATTGCACTCAAGGTCCTAATACAACTGAGCGCTTTAAAGAACTTGCACAACAACATGGTTTTTTTAAAGTAACAGAAACAGGTTGGCCTACTCTTGACCCTTTGTTTAACGAATCACAAAGCAATCCATACCAAAGTAACGATCCACGCCCTACTTTACTTATTTGTTCAACCTTCTCTCGTAAGTTGTCACTAGCCCCCAAACTATATGAGCAAATAAAGCATTTTAGTGAACAAGGTAAATGGCGAATCCTAATGCAGTTTCATCCTAAAATGCCAACCGAATGGGTAAATAAGTACAAAGCACTAAGCAATAAAAACTTAACCTTTATTGAAACAGATAACGTGTTACCTCTGCTTAAAGCAGCTGATGTAATGCTCTGTGATACCTCATCGGTGTTACTGATGTTTTTGTTACTTCGCAAACCTGTAGTTACCTTTTGTAATCAAAAGCCTATGCCTCATTTACTTGACGTTACCAACGCAAATGAAGTTGAGCCAGCAATTGAGCGTGCATTAACGAGACCTAATGACTTAATGCAATATATTGAAGACTATTGCCAAGAGCTACACCCATACACGGATGGAAAATCTAGCCAACGTGTGCTTAATGCTGCAAATGAATTTTTGCATAAAAACGAAAAGCTAAAACCTAAACCTCTTAACCTATTTCGAAATCTTAAAATGCGTAAAGAATTCAACTTTTGGGGTTGGTAACACCACATAGTATGATTGAGCTTAATAATGTAACCTTTAAATGGCATAAAAATGACGCCAAGCCTACGCTAAATATCCCAACCCTTAGGGTTGATAAAGGTGAGCATATTTTTTTACATGGCCCCAGCGGCGCCGGTAAGTCAACCCTGCTTGCGCTATTGGCAGGTATAAACATACCAAGCAGTGGTAGCATACGTATTTTAAGTTGCTATTTGAATACACTTAGCAATACGCAAAGAGATGTATTTAGAGCGGAGAATATTGGCTATATTTTTCAAAACTTTAATTTATTACCGTATTTGACCCCCATTGAGAATGTCACGCTTGGCTGTGAATTTTCAAAAAGCAGAAAACAAAAAGCCTTACAGCAAACAACAGAGCCTAAGCCAAGCTTACAAAAAGAAGCGATACGCTTATTAACAGCATTAGGTTTAAGTGAGTCATATCATAGTAAAGATGTTGCTTCGCTCAGCATTGGTCAGCAACAGCGGGTTGCCGCTGCTCGCGCATTTATTGGTAGCCCAGAGCTCATAATTGCTGATGAGCCTACCTCGGCACTTGATACCGCAAATAGAGAAAGCTTTATAAAACTGTTATTCGAACAGGCTAAGCGTGCCAACAGCACGCTCGTTTTTGTAAGCCATGACGAAACATTGAAGCCGCTATTTAATCGTGCAATCAGCCTAGCTAGCTTACAGGAGCAGTTATGATCCTGACTAAATTAGCATATAAAAGTTTGCTTAACCGCCGAGCGAGTGTACTACTGACATTGTTTACCATTGCTATTAGCGTGATGTTATTACTCAGTATTGAGCGAATTCGCGTGGATGCAAAAACCAGTTTTAGTAATACCATCTCCGGTACAGACCTGATTGTCGGTGCCCGTACCGGCGACATACAGCTATTGCTTTCATCCGTATTCAGAATAGGCCATGCCAATAATGGGGTGAGTTGGCAAAGTTATCAGTACATCGCAGCTCAACGTGGTGTTAAATGGAGCATTCCTATTAGTTTAGGCGACAGTCATAAAGGCCAAGCTGTAATTGGTACAACCCGCGATTACTTTACCCACTATCGCTTTGGTAAAAAGCAAACGTTAAGTTTTCAACAAGGCCACCCGTTTGAGCGTGTAAACCAGGTGGTACTTGGCAGCGATGTGGCGAGCCGTTTAGGGTATACACTAGGTGATAACATAGTAATCTCACACGGCATGGGTAATACAAGTTTTCACCATCATAAAGACAACCCGTTTACTGTAATTGGTATTTTAAACGCCACCGGCACGCCAGTAGATAAAACCTTGCACATACCTCTAGCTGCAATTGATTTAATCCATGGCGGCGTACATTCATCGAATGTTGAACATGGTGAAAGCGATGAACACCATGTCCACGATGAGCACGATGAGCACGATGAGCACGATGAGCACGATGAGCATAACAACCTAATCGGTGAACCAAATCAAATTACTGCATTTTTAATGGGCTTCGATTCACCCTTATATACATTGCAAATTAGGCGCAATATCAACCAATACAAAAAAGAGCCATTGCTGGCCATTATGCCCACAGTCACCTTAAAAGAGCTGTGGCAAATGCTCGCCATTGTCGAAAAAGTACTCTTACTGTTTTCAGGCGTTGTTATATTGGTCAGTTTATTGGGCATGTTAACCACACTACTGGCCAATTTAAACCAACGCCGAAGAGAGCTTGCTATTTTACGCTCAGTGGGCGCAAGGCCATGGCAGCTTTTTACACTCATAAGCATGGAGTCGTTATTTACAACGTTATTAGGCTGCCTAGTTGGCTGTGGTTTATATTATGGCGTTATGCTTGTTAGTAGTAGCTATTTACAAAGCCATGCAGGCATAAGCGTTAATATAGCCATGCTCTCTTACTATGAACTCACTTTAATAGGCGTTATTATGGCCGCTGGGTTTATAATTGGCTTAATACCCGCCACCCGCGCTTACTTTTATTCGCTTAGCGATGGTATGAGTATAAAAACTTAATTTTAGGAATTTCATGATACTTTTTAAATCTGCGCTTTATTACAGCATGCTAGTGGGCTGCTTCCTTATTAGCTTTAACAGCAGTGCAAATCCACCAAAAGAAATTTTTTGGGAAGACTTAATCCCACAAGGGCATGTACAAATAGATACTCAAGCACAGGCCAATCACGAGGGCAGCGAGCAAAACTGGGTGCAACCAGAGCTAGATGCTCCCGTGGTTGAAGCATTAAATGGGCAATCAGTGAGCTTGCCGGGGTTTGTTGTTCCACTTGAGGGCGACAGCGAAGTCATTACTGAGTTTTTACTTGTGCCATACTTTGGCGCGTGTATTCACGTACCGCCCCCGCCGCCAAATCAAATCGTTCATGTAACAGTAAAAGGCGGAGTGCCCATAGAGAGCTTGTACGATGCGATTGTAGTTACCGGCGTTATCAGCACTGAAACCTGGTCGGGCGAAATAGCCCAAGTGGGCTATAAAATGAAAGCCGTCGGTGTGGCACCCTTTGAGCTATAACATGGCTATTTTTGGCAGTGCTTACAAAACACCGTACTGCGCTGCCCTAGCCTAATTTCTTCAAGTGGCGTTTTACACGTTACGCACGCCTCTCCTTTTCGCCCATACACTAATAACTGCTGCGCAAAATAACCTGGTTTGCCATCACTTTGGGCAAAGTCTTTTAAGGTTGTACCACCTTGTGTTATTGCCGCTGCTAGGGTCTCTTTAATAATAGGAACCAGGGTTTGATAACGCTTTAGCGAGACTTTGCCTGCTTCACGTTTTGGGTGTATCCCCGCTTTAAATAACGACTCATTGGCATAAATATTACCTACGCCCACAACCACCGCGTTATCCATAATAAATTGCTTCACGGGGACTTTTTTATTTCGCGACTGCTCGTATACACGCTTTGCAAAAAAATCATCCGTAAGCGGCTCAGGCCCAAGCTTTGAAAGCAACTTATGTACATCCCCCGGTGCTTGCCACAAACAGCAACCAAACCGGCGAGGGTCGTTTAATCGCAGCGCCTTGTCATTACTAAGAATAAACTCAACATGATCATGTTTTTTAAGTGGCTCGCGTTTATCCACAACGCGCAAATTACCCGACATTCCCAAATGTAAAATAGCACTCCCTAATTCGCAGTGCAGTAACAAATACTTTGCACGGCGCTCGATTCGCTCTACCTTGAGCCCTTCTAACTGATAAACATCATCTGGCACAGGCCAGCGCATACTGGCATTATAAATATTAACTTTGCTTACAACTTGGTTTTCAATATGTGGGGTGATCCCCAGTCTACTAACTTCTACCTCTGGTAATTCAGGCATTAATGCAACTCACTTTTTGAAAAATCAACACTTGGAAATAACTGCTTTGCAGTTTCTAAATCAAGCCCCATAACACGCTGGCTATTTTTCTCGAGCAAATAATATTGCCCGCTGCCTTTATAAAGTAAATAAACCCAAGGTAAGCGCTCGCCAGCCAACTCAAAGGTGGCAACATAAAGTGGTGAATTGGGGTTAAATACCATCGACTCATTTACTTCCAATAAGGCAGCCGTTTGCCACCTATTGATTAGCTCAGCTAACTGCTGCTGTGATGCATCCCAGCTCACTGGCGTATTTTCTTTTAATGCGGTTGTACGCCAACTAGTACCAATACGTTCAATTTTCTGATCAACAAAACTCAGTGTTAACACAAAACTTTGTAATGGCAGTACAGGCTGTAATTTAGGCCCGTCCTCGCCCCCTAAAAACTGCTTATGCCAGCCATTTAAAAAAAAGATCATAATCAACATCGAAAAAATAATAACGTTGTTCCAACCTTTGCGGCCTAGTCGCATATTTATACACCCAGTAAATTCAAGATTTTAAAGTGTAACTAAAACTTAATTGCACTGTCTATATGTTAAAGGCCACAGACTTTGGTAGAATATCTGCAAATTTAAAGGAGTTCCGTCAATGTCTATGTATGTAGTGGGCCATAAAATCCCAGATTCAGATTCTATTTGTGGTGCAATTGCACTGGCTTATTTAAAAAACCAAATCGATGAGCCAGCAATTCCAACACGCCTTGGTGAAGTGTCACCAGAAACACAATTTATCCTAGATAAATTTGGCTTCGAAGCACCTGAGCTTAAATTAAGCTACGCTGGCGAAGATGTGTATATTGTTGA
Source organism: Pseudoalteromonas sp. S3776 (assembly GCF_005886915.1). Taxonomy (NCBI): domain Bacteria; kingdom Pseudomonadati; phylum Pseudomonadota; class Gammaproteobacteria; order Alteromonadales; family Pseudoalteromonadaceae; genus Pseudoalteromonas; species Pseudoalteromonas sp. S3776. Next base: position 119,316 of record NZ_PNCU01000019.1, read on the forward strand.
TCACACCGAAAAAACACAAGCACCTGACGATATCGACCAAGCACGCGTTGTTGGCGTAGTCGATCATCATAAGTTAGGTGACTTAACGTCATCTACACCACTTGAGTGCTGGATTCGCCCAGTTGGCTGTTCTAACACCATTATTAAAATGATGTATGACTTCTACAACGTAGAAATCCCTAAAGACATCGCTGGCATCATGCTATGTGCAATTTTAAGCGATACCGTTATTTTTAAATCGCCTACTTGTACAACGGCTGATATTAAATGTGTAGAAGCACTTGCAGAGATCGCCGGCATTGAAGACTTTAAAGAGCTAGGCATGGACATGTTCCGTGTTAAGTCTGCAGTTGAAGACACACCAGTACGTGACTTAGTAATGCGTGATTTTAAAGACTTCAACATGAACGGCAATCTAGTCGGCATTGGCCAGCTAGAAGTAATCGACCTTGCAGTGTTTGACGAAATTAAAGCCGACTTAGAAGCCGATATTGCTAAGCTAAAAATTGAAGGTAACCGCCACTCAGTATTTTTACTACTTACCGACATCATGAAAGAAGGCTCACAAATGTTAATCGCATCAGATGATGCAACACTTGTAGAGCAAGCTTATGGTGAAAAACTAAGCGAAGGTAAAGTATGGCTAGACGGTGTATTAAGCCGTAAAAAGCAAGTAGTACCACCACTACAAGACGTGTTTGCCAAGCTGTAAGCTGTAAGCT